>CACEXV010000010.1 GCA_902563575.1 uncultured Pelagibacteraceae bacterium | reverse complement strand
AGTTGGTCAACTAAACCTCCATTACAAAGGGCTAGAGTTTTGTTTAAGTTTAAAGAATTAATTGAAAAAAATTCAAATGAATTGACTAAACTTATAGTTTCCGAACACGGAAAGGTTTTTGAAGATGCTAAAGGTTCTTTAACAAGAGGCTTAGAAGTTGTCGAATACGCTTGCGGAATACCACAGATGTTAAAAGGAGAATTTACTGAAAATGTTGGAACAAACGTAGATAGTTGGTCGATAAGACAGCCACTTGGAGTTTGTGCAGGTATAACCCCATTTAATTTTCCAGCAATGGTACCCATGTGGATGTTTCCGATGGCTATAGCCTGTGGGAATACTTTTATTTTAAAACCTTCTGAGAAAGATCCTTCATGCTCGGTTAGACTAGCAGAATTATTCAGTGAAGCGGGACTACCAGACGGTGTACTAAACGTTGTAAACGGAGACAAAGAAGTTGTAGATGCGATAATTGAAAATAAGAATATTTCAGCAGTTAGCTTTGTAGGATCTACGCCAATAGCAAAATATATTTATGAAAATTGTGCAAAAAATGAAAAGAGAGTCCAGGCTCTTGGAGGTGCCAAAAACCATTGCGTAGTCATGCCAGATTGTGATTTAGGTCAAGCTGTAAACGGTTTAATGGGTGCAGCATATGGATCTGCTGGCGAAAGATGTATGGCTCAGTCTGTAGCAGTTGCAGTTGGAAGTATTGGAGATAAACTCGTTGAAAATCTATCTAAAAAAGTTGAAGCACTTAAAGTTGGTCCGGGCATGGATAAAAAATCTGAAATGGGCCCTTTAGTAACAAATGAACATCTTCAAAAGGTAAAAGGCTATGTGGATCTAGGAGTAAAAGAAGGAGCCAATTTAGTCGTGGATGGAAGAAACTTAAAACTTCAAGGTTACGAGAATGGCTTTTATATGGGTGGATGTTTATTTGATCAAGTTAAAAAAGATATGAGGATCTATAAAGAAGAAATTTTTGGGCCGGTTTTATCCGTTGTTAGAGCAAAAAATTTTGAAGAGGCATTGAATTTAGTAAATGACCATGAATTTGGAAATGGCGTAAGTATATTTACCAGAGATGGAGATGCTGGAAGAACATTTTCTTCAAAAGCAAAAATTGGAATGGTTGGGATAAATATTCCTATCCCAGTACCAATGGCATTTCACAGCTTTGGGGGTTGGAAAAGATCACTTTTTGGAGATCAGCATATGCATGGTCCTGAGGGTGTTAGATTTTATACAAAGTTAAAAACCATAACTTCTAGATGGCCATCCGGTTCTGTAACAGATCCAGAATTTACAATGCCAACTATGAAATAAATTATACATGAAAAAAAAAATTACTTTAATTGGGGCTGGTCAAATAGGAGGTACATTAGCACACTTAGCAGCTTTGAAAAAAATTGGTGACGTTGTTTTATTTGATGTCGCTAAAGGACTTGCAACAGGTAAAGCCTTAGATATAGCCCAATCAGCTCCAATAGAAAATTTTGATATTAAAATCTCTGGAACTGACAATTATAATGACACAAAAAATTCTGATGTCATAATTATAACTGCGGGCGTTCCCAGAAAGCCTGGCATGACTAGAGATGACTTGCTAGGTATAAACCTTAAAATTATAAAGGAGGTAGCCGAGGGAATAAAAAAAACATCTCCAGAAGCATTTGTTATTTGTATTACTAATCCTCTAGATGTAATAGTTATGGCTTTACAGAAATATACTGGATTTTCAAAAAATAAAGTTGTGGGTATGGCAGGAATACTTGATTCCTCGAGGTTCAAATATTTTTTATCTCTAGAGCTAAAAGTTCATCCTTATAAAATTAAGTCATTTGTTTTGGGTGGTCATGGCGACACCATGGTTTCTATGGTAAATCATACAAAAGTTGATGGTAAAAATTTAAGTGACTTGATTAAGTCAGGGAATATTAGTCAAAGCAAAGTTGAAGAAATAGTTGAGAGAACAAAAAATGGTGGAGCTGAGATAGTAAAACATTTACAAAAGGGTTCTGCCTTTTATGCGCCTGCATCTTCTGGCATAGAAATGGCAGAAAGTTATTTAAAAGATCAAAAAAAAGAGCTGCCCTGTGCTGCCTATTTACAAGGAGAGTATGGCGTTAAAGATTTATATGTTGGGGTACCAGTAATAATAGGAAAAGAAGGCGTCGAAAAAGTCGTTCAGATAAATCTTGACGAAAAAGAAAAAAAACTATTCCAAAACTCAATAAAGGCTGTAAAAGAATTATTTGATGCAGCAAAAAAAATTGACCCGTCTCTTTAATAATTTTAATTTTATCTTTGTTCTAGCTATAATCTCATTTTTTGTTACTAAATATTATTCATCACAGGGCGTAATGCCTTTGGATAATTTTGTTCTTTATAACGGTGGGTACAAAGTTTTAAACGGATATGTACCGTTCAATGATTACTGGTTAGTAACTGGACCATTACTTGATTACTTAAATGCATTTTACTTTAAGATATTCGGTGTTAATTGGAGTGCGTATACTTCGCATTCTGCAACGTTTAATTCAATTATAACAATTTTAACATACATTTTTTTAATCAGCATTGGATTAAAAAAAGAGTGGTCTTTTGTTTACTCCTTGTTTTTCGCATTTTTAATGTATCCGGTGGTTGGAACACCTTTTGTTGATCATCACTCCACAATATTCCTTTTGATTGGATATTATTTGTTCATCATTTCAATAGTGAGTAAAAGATATAATATACTTTATTTTATTCCTCTAATTATGGTTTTAGGTTTTTTTTCCAAACAAACACCTGTTGTGTAT
>CACEXV010000009.1 GCA_902563575.1 uncultured Pelagibacteraceae bacterium | reverse complement strand
TAATTTAGGTTGTGCAACGGGTCATCCAAGTTTTGTTATGAGTGCTTCATTTACAAATCAAGTAATTGCACAGATAGAGCTATGGCAAAACTCAAAAAATTACGAAAACAAAGTTTATGTTTTACCAAAACATCTAGATGAAAAAGTTGCAATGCTTCATCTTGATAAAGTTGGGGCTAAACTTACAAAATTATCAAAAGATCAGGCGAAATATATTAATGTCGAACAGTCAGGGCCGTTTAAACCAGATACTTATCGTTATTAAAAGTTTTGATGATTATAAAATCATTATCTGATCTCAGAATTTTTACTTTAAGAGTGGGAAAAAATATAAAAAGTAAAAAATGCTCCATTTTATTGTACGGTGATATAGGAGTAGGCAAAACAACTTTCGCACGAGAATTAATTAACTATTTTCAAAAAAAAAACTCACAAAAATTAACAAATGTTCCAAGCCCAACATTTAACATCATGTATGAGTATGACCTTAAAAAATTTAAAATTTATCATTACGACTTGTACAAATTAGTGAAAACTGAGGAAATAGAAGAACTCGGACTACTAACAAATCATCAAAATGATCTTAAAATAGTTGAATGGCCAAATTTGATCAGGTCTAAAATAAAAGATAAAATAGAAATTAATCTGAAATATAGAAAAAGAGACTCAGAAAGATCTGTAACAATTAGAGGATATGGTAGGTTTAGAAATTTTAACTTAAATGAAATATAGTATTAAAAAAAATTTCAGGAGATGCCTCTTTTAGGGAGTTTTATAGAGTAAAAAATAAAAGTGGAACGTCAATTATAGTATTGGCAAAAAAAGAAAAATTTAAAAACTTGCTAGTTTACGCAGCAGTTAACAAACTTTTGGCAAAGAATAATATTAGCGCACCAAAATTACTTAATTATTATTATCAAGATAATATGATCGAAATTTCAGATTTAGGAGACCTTGACTTTAAAAATGTTGTTACAAACAAAAAAAATAAAGTCAAAGAATACAAAAAATTAATTGATATTATTCTCAAGATACAAAAAATTAAAGTTATACAAAAACTTGTTTATAAAAACTCTACCATAAAATTTCAAAAATATGATTTGAAAAATCTTCATAAAGAATCAGATCTATTTTTTGATTGGTATTTGAAGTTTTTTTATTTGGGAAAGAATATTAGCAAAATTAAAAAATCAATAAGAGGTGAGTTAAATTTTTTATACAAAAAATTATTCTTTAAAAACAATTTTCTAACCCATCGCGATTTCCATGCTTCCAACATTATCTGTAAAAGAGGGAAACTTGGAGTAATTGATAGCCAAGATATGATTATAGGAAACCCGCTCTATGATGTTGTTTCTTTAGTCGATGATATTAGACTAATAATTCCAACCAAGGATCAAGAAAAGCTAATTGATTATTATCATTCAAAGTCGAAAATTAAAAAATATGATAAACAAAAAATAAAAACAGATTATGATATTTTGTCCATTCAAAGAAATCTAAAAATACTTGGCATCTTTACAAGACTCTTTAAAAGAGATGGTAAACCACAATATCTAAGATACATACCTAATACCTGGAAGATGATAAATAAAAGACTTAAAAACCCAATTTTTAATAACTTAAGAAAATTAATTAAAAAAAATCTCCCTATAAGGAAATTAAAAGAGATATGAAAATTAAACATGCTATGATTTTGGCTGCCGGTTTAGGAAAAAGAATGCAACCAATAACCTCAAAACTTCCAAAGCCTCTTTTACAAATAGGCGGTAAGACCTTAATTGATAGGACAATCGACTTAATGACAGATTTCGGAGTCGAAGAATTAACTGTCAACGTGCACCACTTAGCAGATAAGGTAATTGAATTTATAAAAAAAAAGAAAATTCATATTAAAATAAATATTTCAGATGAAAGAAAACTTCTTCTAGACACAGGTGGTGGCATTTTAAAGGGTACCGAGCCATTTAATGAAAACCCTTTTATCGTAATCAATCCTGATACTATTTGGAACAATGGGTATTTAGATGAGCTAAATAAACTTGAGAAAATCTTTTTTAAGGAGAATAAAAGTTCATTATTACTTGTAAAAAAAGATAACAGTTTTGATACCTCTTTCAAAGGAGACTTCAATCTCTCGGACAATCTTGTGTCAAGAGATCTAGAAAATGAGTTTATTTTTACTGGAGCTCAAATTTTAAATAGAAAAATATTTCAATCAGTAAACAAAAAAATTTTTTCTATGAATGCAATATGGGATATATTAATTCAAAAAAGAAATTTAATCGGGATAGAAAGTCATCAAAAATTTTATCATGTAAATACGAAGCACACTTATGATCAGATTTTAAAATTAAAATCTATTGATTGAATATGATATTTTTTGCCCTTGAGCTGTCTAAGTAATAATTTTTTTCTATATTAAGATTTTTATCGAAACTTATTATTAGTGGATTTCCTGTTGGGATTTCTAATTCGTTTATCTTTTTATTTGAAATGTTAAATAAAAATTTACACAAAGCTCTTAGAGAATTTCCATGAGCTGAAATTAAAATATTTTTATTTAATACAAGGCTCTTTTTTATCTCCTTTTCATAGAAAGGGACAACCCTTTCATAAGTATTTTTTAAAGACTCGCAAGCAGGTATTCTTTCTGCTGGTATACCATTATTTAATGGACTGAATTTACTTAGATGTTCACTTTCCTTTTGTATTGGAGGTGGTGCAATATCCCAGGATCTTCTATATTTCTTAAACTGTTCCTCACCGATCTTTTTTTTGGTTTCTTCTTTATTAAGACCAGTTAAGGAACCGTAATGTCTTTCGTTTAACTCCCATGCCGTATTAAATTTTAAAGCTATATTATTTTCCTTAAGAATTAATGTTAAAGTCTCTATTGCTCTCTTCAAGTACGATGTGTATGAAATATCTATCTTGATATTAAGTTTTTTTATTAATTGACCAGATTTTTTAGCTTCTTCTTGGCCTTTATTTGAAAGATCAACATCAACCCAGCCGGTAAATCTATTTTCAGCGTTCCAAACGCTTTGACCATGCCTAGTTAAGATTAATTTGCTCATAAAAGTAAAATATCAGATATTATGCATTATATTAAATTTATAATGAAAAATATTGTCTTTAGTTTGATAAAATATCTTTATTATTTCTCTTTTACAGCAATGATTATTTTATATTTATTTCCTGGAAGTCTCATTGGTTTCTTTTTGTAT
>CACEXV010000008.1 GCA_902563575.1 uncultured Pelagibacteraceae bacterium | reverse complement strand
GGTTTAAATTCTCTTTCAACCTAAAAAGTGTTGCTAATTTCATTAGTTAAATGTCTAAATTACTAGCGTCTAAAGCATTACTTGTAATGAAATCTTTTCTGGGCCCAACCTCATCACCCATTAAAATTTGAATTATTTTTTGATCCTCTTTAGACTTTTCTTTAGTCCCTTTTGAGTATTGAACTTTAAGCAAAGTTCTATTGTCGGGGTTTAACGTTGTATCCCACAATTCTTCTGGATTCATTTCTCCCAGGCCTTTAAATCTCTGTATAGCTAGGTTCTGTTTTTGCATTTCAATAAAATCAATATACTCTTTTGAATTTTTTTTAATCTTATTCTTTTTATTTTCTGTAGATTCTAAAATGAAATTTTCTAAAGCCTTTTCATCTTTTATATAAGTGCTTTTGTTAGATTTTGTTATCTTAAATAATGGTGGCTGAGCTAAATAGATGTTGCCATTTTCTATTAATTGATTGAAGGGAAAGTTGTTAAAAAAAGTCAATAATAAAGTTCTTATATGAGAACCGTCAACATCTGCATCTGTCATTATGACAATTTTTTCATATCTTAGATTATCAATATTGAAATCTTTTGACCCCGTACCTAATGCATTTATTAAGGTAACAATTTCACTAGAGGACATCATTTTTGATAAAGTTTTTGTATGGTGGTCAGCACCATTGTTATTTCTTTTTCCATTTGAACTTACAAAGGTATTCAAGATTTTTCCTCTTAAAGGCAAAACTGCTTGAAATTCTCTGTTTCTACCTTGTTTTGCAGAACCTCCTGCTGAGTCTCCCTCGACTATGAATAATTCAGTGCCATCCCTTTTGGATATTTGACAATCAGCTAACTTACCTGGCAAACCTGTAAGTTCAAAGGAGCCCTTTCGTCTAACACTATCTCTTGCTTTTCTTGCAACGTCTCTAGCGACAGCAGCTTGTATTATTTTTTCAAGTACAACTCTTGCTACGCCAGGATTTTGGTCGAACCATGTTGATACTTTTTCATTAACAATACTCTCTACGATTAATCTTACTTCAGAAGAAACCAGTTTATCTTTAGTCTGAGATGAAAACTTCGGATCTGGCATTTTTATTGATAACACTAAGGTTAGACCTTCCTTAATATCCTCCCCAGAAAGTTGGATCTTATTTTTTTTATTATATTCAGATGAATATTTATTTATGACTCTCGTTAATGCACTTCTAAAACCTAAAAGATGTGTACCGCCATCTTTTTGGTTTATATTATTTGTGAAGGCTAAAACCTCTTCTGAATAACCGGCATTCCATTCAAAGGAACATTCAACTACAATATTATTTTTAGTACCTATGATCGATATTGGTTTTTTGAATACTTCTTTTTCATTTTTGTTTATTAATATTGGTTTTTTTTGATTTATATATTTTACAAATTCAGTCAGGCCTCCATCGAATTTGTATTTAAATTCTTTAGCCTTACTTAAAGTATCATCAGTCAAATTTATGCAAACCCCTTTATTTAAAAACGCAAGTTCCCGCATTCTTTTCTGTAAAATCGATGAGCTAAATTTTGTTGAAGAAAAAATTTCTTTTGAAGGAATAAAACTTATCTTTGTACCTTGCTTTTTTGTTGACCCTATCTTTTTTAAAGGCTTTATAGCTTTTCCATCTTCGAAGGTTACCTTAAATTCTTTTTTGTCTCTATAAATTGTTAAATCAAGTTTTTGCGAAAGAGCGTTTACAACAGAAACACCAACACCATGTAAACCACCTGAAACCTTATATGAGTCGTGATCGAACTTACCGCCTGCGTGTAACTGGGTCATGATTACCTCAGCTGCAGAAATTTTTTCAGACTTATGCATTTCAACCGGAATACCTCTTCCGTCATCTTCAACGGTTATTGAATTGTCTTTATTTATCGAGATCGAAATATTTTTGCAATGTCCTGCTAACGCTTCATCGATAGAGTTATCTACAACCTCAAAAACCATATGATGTAACCCAGTACCATCATCAGTATCTCCGATGTACATACCCGGTCTTTTTCTGACTGCTTCGAGACCCTTTAAAACTTTAATTGAATCTGCACCGTAAGATTTATTGATATTTTTATTATCTTTCATGAATAAATTTGTAGATTTATATCATTTTTTTTGACGAATATAAAACAAACCTGGAACAGGATCTTTTATTATTGTTGAATGCCAACAGTTTTAGGACAAAAATAATATTTTAATAAGTTTTTTTCTTTTTTTATATTTTCATAGGCATAATCACATAATAGCTATTCTTATCTGAATTATCCTCAATTAAAGCTGGTGATCCAGAGTCTTTAAAACTAATTGAAATATTTTTGTCCTCTATTTCGGAAGCAATATCTACTAAATATTTTGAATTGAAACTGATATTTAAACTATTGTCGCTGAAATTAGCCTTAATATTTTCCGTGCCCTCCCCTGAATTAGCGCTATTTACAAATAATTTTAACTTTTCCTTCTCAATATTAAGCTTTACTCCCTCCTTTCTGTCTAAGGATACAGAAATAACTCTTTCTATTGAGTCAATAAATTCCTTTCTGTCCACCATTAGATTTTTCTTATTTTCTTTTGGAATAACTTTTGAATAATCTGGAAACTTTCCATCAATAACTTTGGAAATTAATTTTGTTTTATCAATATTAAATTGTATTTTAGTTTCACTAATGGACAAATTAAATTTACCTTTTGACTCCGGTAATATGCTGCATAATTGAAAGACCGTTTTTTTCGGCAAAATAACAGAAGGGAAAACTTTATTATCTTTGAGCTCTATACTGCTGAAAGATAGTCTATGACTATCTGTAGCTACTCCTGTAAGATATTTTTTATTAGCACTTTCAGTAAGATGCAAAAATATTCCATTCAAGTAGTGCCTCGTATCGTCAGAGGAAATTGAAATTTTTGTTTTGTTCAACAATTTTAAAAATTCTTTGTGATTTATATCAGTAATTTGGTTGTCTTCATCTTCTGGAAAGGATGGAAAATTTTCATGTGGTATACAATTTAGTGAAAAATTTGAACTGGCCGTTTTCATGCTTAATTTATTAGTTTCTTGAAGTTTAAATAAAATTTCTTCTCCTGATGCAATTTTTCTTAAAATATCATGTAAAATCGATGCCGCTGTGGTTGTACTGCCCTCACTTTTAATATTAACATCAGTTATCTCATCGCAAAAAAAAATTTCCAAATCAGTTGCCATCAAAATTAATTGGTTAGCTTTGATTTGTATTAATACATTTGAAAGTATCGGCAATGTATTTTTTTTCTCAACGATACCCTGTATAAATCCTAAAGATTTTAGCAAAACGTCTCTTTTTATAGAAAATTCCATTCGGCTTATTCTTCAAGTAAAATATCTTTAATTTGTAACAAGTTTTTTTTCATTTCCTCATCACTTTCAGACAATTTTGAAATAGTTTTAACTGCATGAATTACAGTAGTATGATCTCGATTTGCAAACCTTCTGCCTATTTCAGGTAAAGATCTTGTTGTCATTTTTTTGCTAAGGTACATTGCGATTTGTCTAGGTCGAGCTAACGGCCTAGAACGTCTTTGAGAAAGCATTTCTGTTAATGTTATATTGTAATATCTCGAAACTATATTTTGAATCTTATCGACCGTAACTACTCTTGCTTTATTTAAAACATCTTTTAGTATTTTTTTACATTCATCAATTGTTAAAAGCTGTTTATGAATTCTACTAAAGGCGATAACTCTGTTTAATACACCAAGTAACTCTCTTACGTTAGTTTTGCTTTCTCTAGCCATAAAGTCTATTATTTCCTCATTTATTTTTATATTTTCTTGAAATTGAGATTCTAGTTCGTGAATTTTTTTATTAAGAATACTCTTTTTTAATTCAAAATCTGGAGTGTCAATATCAACAATCAGTCCACCAGACAGTCTTGATTTTATTCTCTCTTGAACTCTGTCAAGCTTGGTAGGTGGTCTGTCTGCTGAAATAATAATTTGAGATCCTTTATCTAGTAAACTATTAAATGTATGAAAAAACTCTTCCTGCAAGCTCTCTTTACCCCTGATAAATTGAATATCGTCTATAATAAATATTGAAGATTTTCTGAAAAAATCTTTGAAATTTACCATGTCATTCTTTTTTATAGATTTAATGAAATGGTACATAAATCTCTCAGCAGATATAAACATTACCTTGTTATTTTCTTGTAATTTCAACCCTATGGCATTGAGAAGGTGTGTTTTGCCCAATCCAACTCCGCCATATATGTATAATGGGTTATACCTAGATATATCTTCACAAACTCTTTTTGAGTAAGAGAGAGCTATTTCATTACTTTTTCCCTGAACAAAATTTTCAAACGTTAAATTAGGGTTCAGTCTATTATAGTTAAGAACTGAGTCTTTAATTTCTGTGATATTTTTAATAGCATCGGCCTTGAGATTTTCAATATCAGGGCTTTTTACATCCTCAACTATTTTAAACTCTATTCTAATAATGCTTTTCTTTAATCCTTTGATTAATTCTAAAATCTTATCTAAATATCTAGATACTATCCAATCTCTAAAAAAACGAGTTGGAACTCCAAGAATAATATAATCATTAAATTCTTTAATTAGAGAGACGTCCTTAAGCCAGCTATTGTAAACTTCTCTTCCAAATATTTTATCAAAATTTTTTTGAACTATTTCCCAGTTAATGGTTTTTTCTTCTTCAGAAATAAATATTTGTTGCGGATTTTGCGATTTATTCTGCATTTTGGAATATTTAACTTTAAACATTCAAACATCAGGTTGTGCAAGATTTTTTTTTAAAAAATTAAAAAAAAATGGAGTCAGGTTGTAAGGTTAGCGTCTCGGTAGAACTAGATAAAAAAAAAATTTAAAATTCTTTTACAACTTGAAAATGAATAATTTTCTAAATCTAGTTTAAACAAACTAAATGATGTAGTTTGTTATATCTATCAAACATTAAATCTTTTTAGAGACTCTCGAAATTTTTCTTGAGGCAGTTTTCTTGCTTATAATTTTTGACTTAGCAACCTGCATTAGAACTGATTGAAATTTAGGAAAGAACTTCTTAACCTCATCTTTTTTTCCTTCTTTGATGAGTTTTTCCATATGTTTAATTGCAGATCTATACTTTCCTTTTCTTGATCTATTTACAGTTGTTTGTTTTTTTACTCTTCTTACTCTTCTTATTGCTGATTTAGTGTTAGGCATGAATAAAGTTGTATATCTCTACAAATTTTACAGGTCAACGCTTTATTTTTGACAATTTGGGCAATAGAAAGTGGCTCTTTGAGAAATTACAACTTTTGATATTAAAGCTTTACAATCTTTGCTTGAACATTGTAACCCGGTTTTGCCATACACATAAAATTTTTCTTGATAGTGTCCTTTAGCTCCATCAAAACTATGAAAGTCTTTAATGGACGATCCACCATGTTTTATAGCCTTTATAAGTATATTTTTTGTATATTTTACTATTT
>CACEXV010000007.1 GCA_902563575.1 uncultured Pelagibacteraceae bacterium | reverse complement strand
CGCCTCTGTGTGGGTTGGATGAGCATGGCAAGTTCTCGCAATATCCTCAGAACTTGCGCCAAACTCCATGGCCAAAGCCATCTCAGCAATCATATCTCCGCAGTGCGGACCTATAATATGAACTCCTAACACTTTATCAGTTTTCGCATCGGCAAGGATTTTTACGAAACCCTCAGTTTCATTATTAACTTTTGCCCTTGAATTGGCTAAAAAAGGAAACTTGCCAACTTTATATGCAACTTTATCTCCCTTTAATTGCTCCTCAGTCTTGCCAACAGCTGCCACTTCAGGTGATGTATAGATTACTCCGGGTATAACTTCGTAGTTTACATGACCTGCTTGGCCAGCAACTATTTCTGCGACCGCAATACCTTCTTCTTCCGCTTTATGTGCTAGCATTGGACCTTTTATGACGTCACCAATTGCGAATATATTTTTAACTGATGTTCTTAGTTTATTATCGACATTCACTCTGCCTTTTTCATCTCTTTCTATACCGATTTTTGATAAATTTAACCCTTCTGTGTAAGGTTTCCTGCCTACTGATACTAAAACCTTATCAGCAAATATACTGCCATTTTCCTTTGACTTGTTGTCTTGAAATTTAACTTCAACTCGCTCCTTTACATTTTTAACGGAACTTACTTTAGAGTTTAATCTAAAATTTATACCTTGTTTTTTTAGTATTTTTAAAAACTCTTGTGAAATTTCTTTATCCATACCGGGCGTTATATGATCTAGATATTCAATAACAGTAACTTCAGCTCCAAGTCTGGACCAAACAGATCCCATTTCAAGACCAATATATCCACCACCTATAACCACTAATTGTTTAGGTACTTTATTTAATGAGAGAGCTCCTGTTGATGAAACAATATTTTTTTCATCGATTTCTATCCCTGGTAAAGTTGAGTGATTTGAACCTGTAGCAATCACAATATTTTTAGTTTTGTAATTTTTTTTACCAGTATCGCCGTAGACTACTACATCATTAGGCGAAAAAATTACTCCTTTTCCTTTTAGATACTCTACTTTGTTTTTTTTAAACAGAAATTCAATACCTTTTGTTAGAACTTGAACAGATTTATTTTTATTCGACATCATTTTATTTATATTGAGCTTCACGCTCTCTACTTCGATGCCTTGATTATTAAAATCCTTTTTCGCTTTATGAAAATTTTCTGATAAGTTCAATAAGCTTTTGGATGGTATGCAACCTACATTTAAACATGTTCCTCCAAGAGTACCTCTGCTTTCTACGCAAGCCGCTTTTAATCCTAGTTGCGCGGCTCTAATCGCACAGACATAACCTCCTGGACCACCCCCAATAACAATTATATCAAATTGATCTTTACTCATTTTTTCATAAATTTAAAAAAAGTCTCTTTGGTTCTTCAAGTGAATCTTTTATTATCTTTAAAAATGACACTGCTTCTTTACCATCAATTATTCTATGATCGTACGAAAGAGCTATATACATAACTGGTCTGATGCTAATTTCACCATTTATAACCATAGGTCTTTCAATAATATTATGCATTCCCAAAACTGCTGATTGAGGTGGATTTAAGATTGGAGTTGATAACATTGAGCCATAAATTCCGCCATTGGTGATGGTAAATGTTCCTCCTTGTAGATCCTCAATTGTAATTTTTCCATCGCGTGCTTTTTGACCTAATCGGCTAATATCTTTTTCAATATCAGAAAATGACATTTCATCTGTTTTTCTTAAAACAGGAACGACTAAACCCTTATCAGTTCCGACAGCGATACTAATATTATAATAATTTTTATAAACTATTTCGTCACCTTGTATTTCAGCATTAATTGCAGGATAATTTTTTAAACCTAAAACGCATGCTTTAACAAAAAAAGACATAAAACCAAGTTTGATGTTATATTTTTTTTGAAACTCATCTTTATATTTACTTCTCATAGAAATTACTTCATGCATGTCAACTTCGTTGAATGTAGTAAGCATTGCGGCGTTTTCTTGGGCTTCTTTTAATCTTTTAGCAATTGTCATTCTTAATCTGGTCATTTTAATTCTTTCTTCAGGACCATGGGCCAATCTTCTCTCAGAAGGTTCGGGTTTTTCGCCCATTAAAGCTAAGATGTCACCTTTTAAAATTAAACCATTTTTACCACTGCCTTTAACTTGATTTAAATTAATGTTTGCTTCTTCCGCAATTTTTCTGGCAGACGGAGCTACTTTTTTTTCTCTAAAAGGGCTAGGGCTTTTTTTAATCTCTTCCGTTAGTATAAGAGGATCATTGTCAATTTTTTCTTTTCTAATGATAGTTTCTTGTTTATTTTCCACTTCATTCAATATGAGAGGTTCATCAGCATGTTGTTTCTTTTGTTTAATTTTTTTATCGGTTTCTACAGTTTGTTTTTTTGGGGGATTATATTCTCTTTGCGGGCTTAACTGACTTTTCTCAGCTCCAGCACTATTGGCACCAACTACTCCTAATAACGATCCGACATTAACAGTCTGTCCCTCCTGAGCAGCAATACTTTCTAAAACTCCATTAGACGGTGATGGAACTTCAACATTTACCTTGTCGGTCTCTAATTCTACAATTGGCTCATCAGAGGTTACCTTATCACCTTTTGTTTTCAACCACTTAGCAACAGTTGCCTCTGTTATTGACTCGCCTAAGGTCGGAACTAATATTTTATTGGACATTAATTATATTTACCTACTATCTTTTCTAATATTTCACGTTGTTGTGCAACATGTTTGTTAAGATTTCCAGTCGCAGTTGATGAAGAGGCTTTTCTTCCTACATACCTAACTTTTGACTGGCCTATTTTAGTCATGGCTATAGATCTTTCGATATAAATTCTTACAGTATTCCATGCACCCATATTTTTTGGTTCTTCTTGGCACCATATAAACTCGGCATTTGGGTATCTCTTTACTAAATTTGCCAAAGTTTTGAGTGGGAAGGGGTAAATCTGCTCTATTCTGATAAAGACAACTTTATTATTTCTAGTTTTTTCACGAGACTCTATTAAATCAAAATAAATTTTACCTGAGCAAATTACAACTTTTGATATTTTCTTATCTCGTGCTAAAGTTAATAAATTACTTTCAGTGTGATATGCATCATCTTCTAAAACTCTGTGAAATGAATTTTTTTTTGTAAAATCCTTCATTGTTGAGACACATCTTTTATGTCTCAAAAGGGATTTTGGTGTCATCAGTATTAAAGGTTTTCTAAATGCTCGATGTATTTGTCTTCTTAAAGCATGGAAATAATTTGCGGGAGTTGTACAATTCATTACTTGAATATTTTCACCAGCGCACATTTGCAAAAATCTTTCGAGTCTTGCTGAAGAGTGTTCTGGGCCTTGGCCTTCATACCCGTGTGGTAATAACATAACTAGTCCGCTAGCTCTACCCCACTTAGCTTCACCAGAAGTAATAAATTGATCAATTATTACTTGAGCACCATTGGCGAAATCTCCAAATTGCGCTTCCCAAAGGACTAATGTTTCTGGTTCAGAAAGAGAATATCCAAATTCAAAACCTAGTACTGCTAACTCGGAAAGTAAACTATCAATTACCTCAATATTTTTTTGCTTTTTTGAAATATTATTGCAAGGAATATATCTGTCATGATTTTCTTGATTTCTCAAAACAGCGTGTCTTTGACTAAAAGTACCTCTACCAGAATCTTGCCCTGATAGTCTTACTGAAAAACCTTCGTTTAGTAAAGTGCCAAAAGCCAATGCCTCCGCTGTTGACCAATCTATTGGTAAATTTTTATCGAACATATCAAATCTTTGTTTGAAAACTTTTGCTAAAGTTTTGTGAATAACAAAATCTGCTGGATAGGTCGAAATTTTTTTTCCTATTTGCATTAATTTATCTTTATCTACACCACTAACACCTCTTTTGTCTTTGCCTAAACCAGGTTTAAATCTAGACCAAACGCCCTCAAACCATTTTAATTCTGATTTATAAGTTTCAGAGGCCTTGTACTCTTTTTCTAAAAATTTTTTAAAATCTTCTTTTTGTTTTGAAATTTGATCTCGAGTCAAAAGTCCGTCATTCGCAATGGTTTCACTATAAAGGTTTAATGTTGTTGGATGCGACTTAATTTTTTTATACATCAATGGTTGTGTAAAAGATGGCTCGTCTCCCTCGTTGTGTCCAAAACGCCTGTAACAAACCATATCAATTACTACATCCCTATTAAATTTCTGTCTATATTCAGTTGCTACTTTTGCACAATGCACAACTGCCTCTGGGTCATCTCCATTCACGTGGAAAATTGGTGCTTGAGCCAGCTTTGCAACATCTGAAGGGTAAGGTGATGATCTTGCAAATCTTGGTGCAGTTGTGAAACCTATTTGATTATTAACTATAACATGTATGGTTCCTCCAATATTGTGACCTGGTAAGCCTGACATCGCAAAACATTCAGCGACAACTCCCTGACCTGCGAATGCTGCATCGCCATGAATTAAAACTGGAATAACTTTTTTTCTTTCAGGATCTTTATGAAAAAATTGTTTAGCTCTAACTTGACCTAAAACTACTGGATTAACTGCTTCAAGGTGAGAAGGATTGTCTGTTAAGCTGATGTGTACAACATTACCATCAAACTCCCTATTAGAAGATGCTCCCAAATGATATTTTACATCACCTTCAAAATCTTTCTTGGCAGAAACCGATTTGCCGAAAAATTCACTGAAAATTGCTTTAAATGGTTTTCCCATAACATTAGCCAAAACATTTAGTCTTCCTCTGTGAGGCATACCAATTTTGATTTCCTTTACCCCTAAATTACCGCCTCTTTTAATTATTTGCTCTAAAGCAGGTATCAACGACTCAGCTCCATCTAGTCCAAATCTCTTAGTTCCAACAAATTTTACATGTAAATATTTTTCAAAGCCCTCGGCTTGTAATATTTTATTTAAAATTGCTTTTCTTCCATTTTCAGTAAAGGTAATTTCTTTCTCAGGACCTTCTATTCTATCTCTTATCCAAGCTTTTTCTTGTGGATCTCCCATATGCATAAATTCATAACCAATATTTGAGGAATAAGTTTTCTTTAAGATTTTTAAAATTGTATTTAAATTTGCCTTTTGTAATCCAAGAACTCCATCAAGAAAAATATCTCTTTTGTGATCTTTTTGATTAAAACCATATGTTTCTGGCTTTAGTTCTGGGTGTTCATCTCTCTGCTGAATGTCCAATGGATCTAAATTGGCAATTAGATGACCTCTAATTCTATAAGCTCTGATAAGCATGATCGCTCTAACCGAATCCTTGGCCGCTTGTGTGACAGAAATATCTTTCAAATCAGAAGACGAATTTTCTTTTCCTAAATTGATTTTTTTACTCTTATCTATCTTAATTTTTATTGTTTTTTTACGAGACCAACTTGGGCCATTAGAATTATCAATAATATTTTTTTCCTCATCTCCTAAACCTTGAAAAAAATTTCTCCAGTCTGAAGTCAATGAAGACGGATTTTCGAGATATTGGGTATATAGTTCCTCTATTTGTCTTGAATTAACTCCAGCTAAAAATGAGGTTTTTTTGTATATATCGTTATCTTTAATTGATGACATTTTATTAGTTTATCATAAAAATAAAATTTAACTATTAAGTTTATTAAACAAAGTTTTGCCTATATCAGCAGGTGATTTTGATATAATTATATCGGCTGATTTCATTTTCTCAATTTTATCTTCAGCTCCGCCTTTACCTCCAGAAATTATGGCTCCAGCATGGCCCATTCTTCTACCTGGAGGGGCAGTTAGTCCTGCAACAAAACCAATTGTTGGTTTTTTGATTTTAGATTTCTTTAAAAAATCAGCTGCCTCTTCTTCTGCAGAACCTCCAATTTCACCAATCATAATAATTGATTGAGTCTTATCGTCCTTTAAAAATAAATCTAAACAATCAATGAAATTTGTGCCATTTATTGGATCTCCGCCAATACCTATACAGGTTGATTGACCAATACCATTGATCGATGTTTGTGCCACAGCTTCATAAGTTAAAGTTCCGGATCTAGAGACTATACCCACGGATCCTTTTTTGTGAATATTACCTGGCATTATTCCTATCTTACATTCATCTGGGGTTATAATTCCTGGGCAGTTGGGTCCGATCAGCCTACTTTTACTGTTATAAATTTTGCTTTTGACTTTTAACATATCAATAATTGGAATTCCCTCAGTTATACAAACAATAAGTTCTATTTCAGCATCCGCGGCCTCAATAATAGCATCAGCAGCAAATTTAGGAGGGACATATATCATTGTAGCATCTGGTTGGAGTTCCTCCTTAGCTTCAAAAACTGAATTGTATACTGGAAGACCAAGGTGTTTTTGACCTCCTTTTTTTGGAGTAACTCCCCCAACAAGTTTGGTTCCATATTTAAGAGCTTGTTCTGAATGAAATGTTCCGTGTTTACCTGTAAAACCTTGGCAAATTACTTTTGTGTTTTTATTCACTAATATTGACATTTAACTCACAGCCTCTACGATTTTCTTAGCCGCGTCATTCAAATCATCTGCTGATAATATCTTTAGATTTGAATTCTCCAATATCTTATTACCTTTTTCATAGTTGGTTCCCGCAAGACGAACAACGAGAGGAACTGATAATTTGGTTTCTTTTGCGGCCTCAACTACACCTTGGGCTAAAACATCACATCTCATAATACCTCCAAATATGTTTATTAAAATACCTTTGACATTTTTGTCAGATAAAATTAGTTTAAAGGCAGCCGAGACCTTTTCCTTACTAGCACCACCCCCCACATCTAAGAAGTTCGCTGGCTCTGAACCATATAGTTTAATAATGTCCATAGTTGCCATGGCTAGCCCTGCTCCATTTACCATGCAACCTATAGAACCATCAAGTTTAATGTATGCTAAATCATTTTTACTAGCTTCGATTTCTTTTGCATCTTCCTCGTTTAAATCTCTGAGTTTAAGGATTTCAGGTCTACGAAAAATTGCGTTGTCATCAAAATTTATTTTTGCATCCAGACATTTTATCTCGCCATCTTTCGTGATTATTAAAGGATTAATTTCAATTAAAGTTGCGTCTTTTTTAATTAATATTTGATAAATTGCGTTTACAACTTTTTCGGCTTGATTAAAGTTTTCAGAATTTAATTTAAGGTTATTAAGAACTTTTTTTATATCTTTTTCTGATAATTCTGGTTTAAATTCAAATTTTACAGTTGTGATTTTATTTGGTGTGTCTTTAGCAACCTTTTCTATATCCATCCCGCCTGATGTGCTAGAAATAAAAGCTATTTTTGAACTAGTTCTGTCAATAACGCAAGATAAGTAGAGTTCGGTCTCTATATCTGAAGCTTCTTCAATATAAACTCGTCTAACTTCTTTTCCTTTTGGTCCTGTTTGGTGAGTAATTAACAACTTTCCAAACATCATTTCTACTTCCTTTTTAAGGTCAGATTTGTTTTTGACTAATTTGACCCCGCCTGCTTTTCCTCTTCCGCCTGCATGTATTTGTGCCTTAACAACGAATTCCTTAAAATCTAAATCTTTTATTTTAGATGCAATTTCTTCAGTATTATAAATTGTAACACCCTTCGAAACAGGAGCGCCGAATTCTTTTAATAAATCTTTA
>CACEXV010000006.1 GCA_902563575.1 uncultured Pelagibacteraceae bacterium | reverse complement strand
AAAGAAGATTTTAATGTTAAAATTTTTTTATATATCAATATTTCTATTTTTATTTTTTCCCTATTCACTTTCTGAAGATGGAAATAAAATTATTTCTGGAAATGCAATAGTTATAGATGGAGATACCATAAAAATTAAGGGTGCATCTATAAGATTATTTGGTATTGATGCACCTGAAAAGAAACAAATTTGTTATAAAGATAATAAGCCTTATAACTGCGGACACGTATCCACCAAATTCTTAAAAAGAATAATTAATGATACCATTAAAGTAGATTGTTATTATAAAAATAAAGATCGATATAAGAGAATAATTGCAAGATGCTTTTCCCATATTAATAAAAAAAAAGAGCGACTTAATTTAAATTATATGATGGTTAGAAATGGCCATGCAATTGATTATAAAAGATATTCAAAAGGTGAATATTCTCAGGCAGAGAATATTGCAAAAAAAGAACGAGTTGGAATTTGGAGCGGTAAATTTGAGAGACCTGAAGATTGGAGAAGAAAATACAAATGATTTATAATGTTTAAGTGATTCGAATATCTAATTTTAAATTATTAATACCGTTATTATTTGTGATGGCTTGCTCCTCAGTCCCTAAAAACACTCAAAACAGTTGCGCAATCTTCGAGGAGAGATACCTGTGGTATAAACATGCAAAATCTACTTACAAGAAGTGGGGAGTGCCGATACATATGCAATTAGCATTTGTAAAAAAAGAGAGCGATTTTAACTGGTTAGCTAAACCACCAAGAAAAAAGATTTTTAAAGTTATACCTTTTAAAAGACCTTCATCCTCTTTTGGTTATTCCCAGGCTGTGAAAGGGACCTGGGAACAGTATAAGCAGGAGACGGATAGTCCTTTAGCAACTAGAGCAAGATTTAAAGATTCAGTAGATTTTATTGGGTGGTATATAAATAAAACTAATAAAATTTTAAAAATCCCAAAAAGAGATGCTTACAGACAGTATCTAGCTTACTATAAAGGTTGGGGTGACTATAAAAATTATTCCAAAGATAAAAAAGCAATTATTTATGCAAAGTCAGTCAAAGATTTAGCCAATAAATATAGAAAACAATTAACTCTTTGCAAAAAAAACTTAGATAAAAACAAATACATTATTTTTTAAGTTGTCTATTTAATTCAATTTCTATTGCATCAATTCGCTTTGTATTCTTAGCAAGAATTGAATACATGCTCGGTATGACATACAGTGTGAAAAATGTTGAGAAAATCATACCTCCAAAAATAGTTATACCCACAGTTAATCTGCTTGCTGCACCAGGTCCAGATCCTATAATAAGTGGTAAGACACCAAAAATCGTTGATAAACTAGTCATTATAATTGGTCTAAACCTTATAGAAGCAGATTCAATAATAGAATTTTCTATATTTTTTCCTTCTTTTCTCAATTGATTGGCGAATTCTACAATAAGGATCCCATTTTTAGCCGATAACCCAATTAATATTATCAATGCAATCTGGCTGTAAACATTTAAAGAAGATCCAACAACTAACAATCCTAACATTCCACCTAAAATTGCTAATGGTACGGTCAACATAATTGTAAGAGGATGTTTCCAGCTTTCGAATTGAGCACACATCGCTAGATAAGCTGTGATTAAAGCTAAAGCAAAAATTAAATAAAGTTCATAGTTAGTTTTTTTATATTCCTCGCTCTCTCCTTTATATGCGACTCTTGCTTTAGGGGTATTATCTTCAACAACCCCAACCAAAAAATTTAAAGCTTCATCTAATGAGTAATCACCAACTAAACGTGCAGAAATCGTCACTGCTTTTTGTCGATTATATCTAGCTAAAAAAGGTGATTGACCCTCTTCCTCATAACTTACAAGATTTGAAACTGATACTAATTTGTTATTATTTTTTGAACGTACAAACACTTTACTGATACTATCAGGTTCTTGCCTATCTTTTATATCGCCTTGTAGTATTATTGAGTACTCTTTACCATCTTTAGTAAATTCAGTAACTTTTTTTGATCCGAAAATAGTTTCTAGTGTCCTACCTATTTCATTAGTGGTTACACCTAAATCTGCAGATTTTTTTTGATCAATTTTTACATTTAACTGAGGTTTATTAAGATCAAAATCATCTTCAATAGAGGCAAGGCCAGGGTTTTCTCTCGCCTTTTCTTTTATAATTTCTTTCCATTCGATTAATTCTTCATAAGTATTCCCTAGAATTACAAACTGAACAGGACTTTCTATGCCACCTGTTCTAATACCTTGTGGCATTACCGGAAATGCTAAAACGCCTGGCACTCTAGAAATTTTACCAAAAGAATCTCTCATTATTTCAATTCCGTGTCTATTTCTTTTATCCCAATGTTCCAATAATACGATGATAAAACCACTGTTAACTTGTTTTGAGGATTTGCCAAATCCAGGCACTCTCATAATAAGTCTTCGGTATTCTCCTTTACCCACCTCAGGAAGCAAAAAACTCTCTATTTGCTCAGCTTTATTTTTTGTAAAATTAAATCCTGATCCTTGAGGAGCTTTTATAATTACAAAAAAGGCTCCTCTATCTTCTTGAGCAATTAGTTGTTTTGGCGCGAAATTAAACAAAAACACTGTTGATAATAAAACTGAAACTAAAAACATTACTATAATTTTCTTTTTTTTTATCCAATTAAATAAAGAAGACTTGTAAACTACAGATAAGTTTTTTAAAAACTTTTCAAATTTCATAACAATTTTTGATTTGTTCATGTCTTTTTTTAAAAATTTACTTCCAAGCATTGGACTTAAAGATAGAGCAACAAAACTTGAAATTATAACTGCCGAAGCCAAAGTTATTGCTGTTTGTGTAAAAAGTACGCCTGAAATTCCTTTTATGAATATGAGGGGAACAAAAACCGCTATAAGCACGACTGTGGTCGCAATAATTGCAAAAGATACTTGCTTTGCTCCTTTATAAGCTGCAACTAATGGACTGTCACCTAGTTCAATACGCCTTACAATATTTTCGAGCATTACAATAGCATCATCTACCACTATCCCTATAGCAAGCACTAAAGCCATTAATGTAAAAAGATTTATTGAAAAATCAAAAATATAAATAGCTAAAAAAGTAGAAATTAGCGAAACAGGCAAAGCTACTAGAGGAACAATTAAAGCCCTAATGTTACCTAAAAATAAATAAATTATCAAAGTTACTAATATAAGTGCCACAAAAAGAGTTTTATAAACCTCGTTAATTGCACTTTTGATATAATTACTTCTATCAAATGATACTTCTAGAGAAGTGTCAGGAGGCAAACTGGGCTTGATTTCTTTTATTTTGGCTTTAATACCGTTTGCTACAGAAATAGTGTTCGCATCAGACTGCTGGTAAATACCAATGCCCACAACTTGTTTTCCATTACCTTTGAAGATTGTTCTTGTGGTTTCAGCACCTAACTCCACTCTAGATACATCATCGAGTGTTATAATTGAACCGTCATTTGATCTTTTAAGAGGTAATTTCCTGTAGTTGTCCAAATCTTCATATGCTTTATCCAGTTGGATTGTTAGATCAATGTCTCTAGACTCAATTCTTCCTGCAGGAAACTCTATATTTTCTCTTTTTAGAGCCGACTCGACTTCTTGCGTGGTCAAATCTCTTGCTGCTAAAGCCAAAGGATCTAACCAAATCCTCAATGATAATTCTCTTTCTCCCCCAAGTCTAACCCTACCCACTCCTGAGACAGTTGAGAAATAATCAGTTAAATATCGATCTGCATAATCTGTTAACTCAATGTCAGTTAAAGTATTAGAACTAAAAGATAACCACATCGTTGTTCTCATACCTGCGCTCTGTTTAAAAATTTCTGGTGAGTTAGCTCCATCTGGCAGATTATCCATGACTCTGGCTACAGAGCTGCGCACATCATTAGTGACATTATCCAAATCTAAACCTGTTTCGAAGGTAAGTGTGATTCTGGAGCTTTCGTCCTCACTAAAAGAATCTATAGTTTCTAATCCTGGTGTGCCTCCGACAAAATCTTCAATTTTTTGAGTTATTTGAGTATCAATTATTTCAGCCGAAGCACCAGGGTATTCTGTCTGAATAGTCACGACAGGAGGTTGTACATCAGGTAGTTCGTCAGTTGGTATTTGCTGATAAGTTACTAAGCCAAATATAACCAAAATTAAACTCATGACAGATGCAACTACTGGCCTCTTTATAGAAAGATCTGTTAAAAACATTAATTTTGAACCTTAGTTTCGACTATTTTAATTTTACCTTTGTCTCTTACTTTAGATACTCCTTCGGAGATTACTAATTCTCCCTCACTAATTCCTGACAAAACTGAGACTTTGCCAAAATTCCTTTTTCCAATTTTGATAAATCGTTTCTCTGCAACGCCATTATTTACTACATAAACGAAAGATGTTTTTCCTTGAACAGTTACAGCACTTTCAGGCACTCCCAGTTGTTTCTGCTCATTATAGATCACTCTTACGGTCATTAATTGACCTGGAATTATTTCATATCTGTTATTGTTAACAATAACTCTTGCTAAAATAGACCGGGTAGATGGGTCAACTCTTGAGCTCACAGACTCTATTTTACCCTTAAAAACTTTTTTAAAAGCTGATGAAAAAATCTCCACTTTTAGATTCTTTTTTATAACACCCACGTAGTTTTCAGGTACTTTAATGTCTATAATAATATTTTTTAAATCATCAAGAGTTATTATTAAACTATCTGATCCAAGTACACCTTGGGCAATTTCCCTTTTTCCTAACTTTCCATTAAAATCAGCGACAATTTTTCGATTTTCTTTTAATGCTACAATGATTTCATTCTTCTTCACAAATCTATTGTCTATATTGAAATTACCAACAATTTCATCTTTCTTTACCCTGTATGTCTTTGAATTTTTTGCTATCGCAGTTCCAAAAGTTTCAATGCTATTATAAAAATTCGATTTAAGAACCTCAGACACAATTACTCCAGGTGCTGGCCTAACACTAAATTTCTTCTTAAAATGTAAACCAATAAAATGACGTGCAGCTATAATTCCAATAATTATTATTAAACTAATTATTACTATAGATTTTATTTTATTTTTTGTTGTCATTATTAATTAATCCATATCCTGACCAGGACTCGTCATAAATAATTGGATTTGTACCATTAATCAGGGAATTTGCTAGACCTAAAACACATGCGGTCATACCAGAACCACAAGTAAATGCTATTTTATCATTTAAATTTAGATTTTTAAAAATAGCTTTTAATTCTTCAACATCTTTAAACGTATTATCATTTTTATTTATACATTCACTATAAGGTAGGTTTTTTGAATTGGGAATTGACCCTGTTTTTAAACCCGGCCTTAGTTCTGGCACTTGTCCCTCAAATCTTGCTTTGCTTCTTGCATCAATTAATCCAAATTTTTTCTCTTTAATGTTATTATCTATATCTTTTCTATTTAAAATTAATTCTTTGTTTTCTAAAGAGGTATAATTTGTTTTATCAAAATAATTAATTTCAGATGTAATTTCTTTTTTTTCTATTTTCCATTTTTTTAAACCACCGTTTAAAACCGAAACCTGATTAACGTTATGGCCAAAGTATATAAAGCTAAACCAAAGTCTACATGAACTGTATAAATCAGAATTATCATAAATAATTATATGGTCACTTTTTTTTACACCAAAATTTGAAATAATATTTTCCCATTGTTCTTTATCTGGCATCATATGCGGTAATTTAGAATTTTTATTTGAATGTTTATCAATATCAAAAAAAAGTGATCCTTTTATGTGGCCTTTTTTAAATTCATCCTCAGCATTTCTTTTTGAATTGGGTAAGTGCCAAGTTGCATCGAATATTCTAACTTTATCCAAATTATCGAATAACCAATTTGTTTCAACTAAAGGTTTCATTGGTTTTTTTTAAATATGTATTTTTGATGGTAAGTTTCTGCGACTGAGTAAGTTGTTAAAGGATTGATGTTTGTGACAACTTTATTGTTAAGTAAATCGTTAAATTTTGCTCTCACTTTGAAAGCTATTTCTTTTTGATCCAGATTTGTAAAAAAAATTTCACTTCTGTATTGTGTGCCTATATCTGGATATTGCATATCTTTCTGTGTCGGATCATGCATTTTAAAAAAGAGATCCAATATTTTTTCATAAGAGATTATTTTTTTATCAAAAGTTAACTTAACACATTCAGCATGACCAGTTTTACCCGTACAAACCTCTTCATAACTTATATTACTGTTTTGACCACCAGCATAACCTACTTCAGTGGATATAATTCCGGGTTTTGTTCTAAAGTTCTCTTCTATTCCCCAAAAACACCCACCACAAATAATCGCTTTGTCTAAATTGCTCATTTTATGTTAAAAGTAATTGAGGATAATAAATTGCTTACAAAAAATCAAATAGGCGTATTGTACGGTGTGGCTTCAGTTGCATGTTTTGCAATGATGGATGCATGCGTAAAGTGGTTAGATATGTTGCCTGTTGGAGAGGTTTTATTTTCACGCTTTTTCTTTGGTTTAATACCAATATTGATGTTAGTACCAAGATCTGAATTTAAAACTTTTTACAAAACAACAAGACCAAAATTACATGCATTTAGAGCTATATCAGGCACATTAGCGATTGTAGCACTTTTTATAGCTTTAAGGGAGATACCATTAGCAGATGTCGTTAGCTTAACATTTGGTGGTCCAATATTCGTTACCCTTGGCTCAATATTTTTTTTATCTGAAAAAGTTGGAATTAGAAGATGGTCAGCTGTGCTAATCGGATTTATAGGAATGCTGATGATTGTGAAACCAGCTTACGACGAATTAAATATTTATTATTTATTTCCGATAGTATTTTGTATTTTCTTTGCGTGTGTAGCTTTAAGTATAAGAAGTTTATCATCAACAGAGCCAAATTACAGAATTGCATTATATTTCTCATTATTAAGTATGATAGTAGGTCTGGCAACTTTACCATTTGGATGGGTAATGCCATCAAAATTTGAATTTTTTCTCTTAATTTTTACCGGTATCATAGGTTCATATGCCAATATTTTGCTTACAGTATCTCTAAGAATTGCTGAAGCATCTCTTGTAACTCCAACAAAATATTTGAATTTAGTATTCGCGATACTATTAGGTTATTTCATATGGGGAGAAATACCAAAAATTTTAACTCTTTTAGGTGCGGGTTTGATTATCATAAGTTCTATAATTATATTTATGAGAGAGTCCCAACTAAAAAAACAAGTTGTTAGCCCAAGGCCGTGAGTAAATATCCGCGTTATTGGAGGAGAGCCATTAAAACATTGTCTAGAAAAGACAAAGTATTAAAAGGACTAATTTTAAAATATAATGATAAATTTTTAACAACTAGGAAAGATATTTTTTACTCTCTCTGTAAAAGTATTATTGGTCAGCAAATAAGTGTTTCCGCAGCGAATTCAGTTTTTAGAAAATTTAGATCTAAAACAAAAAAGATCAATCCAACCTATGTTTCAAAGTTATCATTAAAACAATTGAAATCTTGTGGGTTAAGCAGACAAAAAGCTTTAGGTATTAAAGAGTTATCTTTAAAATTCATGAAAAAAGAATTTAATCCTAAGTTAATATTGAGAATGGACGATGAAGAAGCCATTGAATATTTATCAACATTAAGACAGATAGGCAGATGGAGTGCAGAGATGATATTATTATTCACTTATAATCGATCTAACATTTGGCCATTACAAGATATCGGACTATTACGAGCCATCTCTAATAATTATAAAAAAAAATACCTTCCTCCTAAAAGATTTTTAGATAAACTTTATAAAAAATTTACTCCCTATTGCTCAGTCGCCACATGGTACCTTTGGCGCAGTATTGATGATGAGCCAATTCAGTATTAAGCACCTTCAATTGTTTGATGTTGTCTCTCTGCGTAGCCTTTTAGAATTGAGTGAGCTTCTTGATATTCTATTGAGTTATAAAATTTATTAGCATCATCATAGGATGGAAACTCGATTACAACTGTTCTAGGAGACTTTTCACCTTCATTTGATATAGATTTTCCTCCCCTAATTAAAAATTTGCCTTTAAATTTTTCGACTGCAACTCTAGCTTTTGCAGCATATTCTTTAAGCTTGTCCACATTGCTTATATTTTTATAAACACAAACCACATAACCTTTCATTTACAACTCCTCTAAAATAAATTACCTTTTTCTATGGCAGATAAGTTAATCGTAGACTGGAAAGAGTACAATACTATTGTAGAGAAACTTGCGATAAAAGTTTATGATAGCGGTTTCAAACCTGACCTTTTAATAGGTATTATGCGCGGTGGAGCGCCAATAATAGACGTATTGAGTAGAGTATTTAAATTAAAATGTGCTTACTTAGCGGTAGAATCATATTCTGGTAAAGATATAGAAAATCAACAAGGAGAATTAATTTTCTCAAGGGAATTAAGTTCGACAGTGCAAAATATGAGCGGCAATATTCTTTTATGTGATGACTTGTCTGACACAGGTGTTACCCTGAATAGGAGCATTGATTGGTTAAAAAACTACAAGTCCTTAAAAGGAAAAATTAAACAGATTAAAACTGCTGTATTATGGAAAAAGGCAGACTCAACTTTCGAGCCTGATTTTTGTGCTCAAAGATTAAAAGATAATCCTTGGATTGTCCAACCTTTTGAAAAATACGAAGAAATTAGAATCGAAGACTTAAAGAAAAGTCATAAGAATTAAAGGGGCCAGGTTTTCTAGCCCCTAGAATTTTAAGCAACAGCAAAACTTGCAACACTTAATACAGCTATTAACCAAATAGCTGGTGATGTTTTGTTAAATTTTCCTGTGAAAATTTTTATCAAAGCATAAGCAATGAAGCTTAAAGCTATACCATGACTTATAGAATAAGTTAGCGGCATCGATATGAATGCTACTACTGCTGGCGCAGACTCGGCGATGTCATCCCATTCTATGTCAGTAATGTTTCTTACAAATAATACAGCTACATAAAGCAAAGCAGCTCCATCTATTTCTTTAGGAAGTGATGTAGCTAATGGTGAAAAGAATAGACATGCTAAAAATAAAACTCCAATTACTAAAGAAGTCATCCCAGTTCTTCCACCAGCTTTTACGCCTGCTCCACTTTCTACATAAGAAGTGACTGTTGTTGTACCCATTAATGATCCAGCTACCGTTCCTACGCTGTCAGAAAGCATTGCTTTATTAATATCTTGAACTTTTCCGTCTCTGCCTACTTTACCTGCCACGTTAGCAACAGAAGTAAGAGTTCCAGCGGTATCAAAGAAATCAATAAATAGTAGTGTAAATATTACTGTAGACATTCCAGCTGTAAACGCAGCACCCAAGTCAAATGCAAAAAGATAAGTCATAGGTGGAGGCGAGCTCACCACACCATTAAACTTTGCAAGACCACTTACCCAAGCAATTACGCTGAAAACGAGTATGCCAATAATAATGTTTCCCCTAATTTTCATTTTTTCCATTACGATCATAGATACGAAAGCTAAGCACCCGAGTATTACAAGTGGGTTTTTAATATCACCTAAAGTTACTAACGTTACTGGGTGGTCTCCAACAACTCCCATAATCTCTAAACCTATAATTGCTAAGAAACCTCCTATACCAGCACCTATTCCTAATTTTAAGCTTCTTGGAATTGAGTTAATGAGCCAAGCTCTTATTGGTGTTAAGGAAATTATTAAGAACAAAACTCCTGCAACTAAAACGGCCCCTAAAGCTTCTTGCGGTGTATAACCCATACCAGCAACCACACCAAACGCAACGAATGCATTTATACCCATCCCTGGCGCTAAACCAATTGGCCAAGTTTTTCCGTAAAACGCCATTATGAAACAAGCAATAGCTGTCGCTACAATTGTAGCTGTGAACACAGCACCAAAATCAAAGAAACCTTTTTCTGGACCCGC
This sequence comes from uncultured Pelagibacteraceae bacterium, assembly GCA_902563575.1. Taxonomy (GTDB): domain Bacteria; phylum Pseudomonadota; class Alphaproteobacteria; order Pelagibacterales; family Pelagibacteraceae; genus Pelagilacustribacter. The sequence continues at coordinate 6,669 of CACEXV010000006.1, read as the reverse complement.
AAACTCACCGGAGAGAATAAAAGGATTTAAGAACATAATGTAAGCCATTGTTAGGAAAGTCGTTACTCCTGCAATAACTTCTGTTCTAAAATTAGTTCTATGTTTTTTATAATTAAAATATTTATCAAGCATATAAACCTCCAATTTCTAAATACATCTTATTTCCTTTAAAATCCTTCCTAAATTTTAGAATTATTAAATTTTACAACCTGTAGGTAAAATTTCTGTTTATAAAAATAAAATCTATTCTATAATCAGTTGTAATGAAATTTTTTCTCATAATTGCATCTTTAATCTTAATTAGCTGTCAAACAGTTTCGAATAAAATAGATAAAAAGACCGCAGAGGAGGAGAAAAGACTTAGCAAATTTTTAAAAAAATCTGAGGAATATTTAAAAGATGAGATGGGAAAACCAGATCAAATTGATTTCAAGAATAATAATAGAAATCGTTTCTATGTTTATAAAAAGGAAAAATTTAAAATCATTTGTGAGAGAAAGTTTGAAATTAATCAAAACAACAAAGTAGTTGGGTATAGCAGTAAAAATTGTTTTTAATACTTGCGGGTAATAACCCGCAAGTAAGGTAAACTTATTTTATTTCAATAAGTCTTTTTTTCTTAGCCTCTGGTATGATTTTTTCACAAGGAATAGTTAGCAAACCATCTTTCAGTTCTGCACCATTAACCTTTACATCATCTGCAATAGTAAACGATCTTGCAAAAGATCTTTGAGATATTCCTCGATGAATAACTTCATCACCTTCTTTTTCTTCATTTCTTTTAACATCTTTTGTTTTAATAGTTAAAAGGTTATCTTCATATTCAACTTCTACATCATCTTTGTTAAAGCCAGCAACTGCTACTTCAATAGCATACTTATCTTTGCCTGCTTTTCGGATGTTATATGGCGGGTAATTGCTTTGCACAGCAAGGCTGCCATTTCCTAACATAGACTCAAATTGATCAAACATATCATCGAATCCAATGCTAAAAGGTTTAAGTGAATTAAAGATCGATAGATCCTTACTTGTCATATATCCTCCTTTGTTAGCAAGGTTTAATGTCAGCCCCATTTGGCAACTGACATGTTTGATATGGGAATTATTTTTATTTTTTCAAGATTGTTATTTTAAAATTTTTGCGGATTTCAAAATAAAAGAATATTCTTCAGCTAGTTCAGTAATTGCATTGTCACGGCCTGACATTCCACCATGTCCAGCTGCCTCCATTTTGCATTTTAATAATTGAATATTATCATCAGTTTTTAGGTCTCTTAATTTTGCAATATATTTTACTGGCTCAGAGTAAAGAACACGATTATCAAACAAAGAAGTAGTGATGAGCATTGGTGGATAATCTTTACTCTGTAAATTATTATATGGGGAATATGATAAGATGTATTCAAAGTACTCTTTACTTTTAATTGGATTTCCCCACATTTCCCATTCTCCTGGAGTCAAAGGTAATTTCTCATTTAGCATAGTTGTCATGGTATCTACAAAAGGAACTAATAAAAGCATTCCAAAAAATAAATCAGGCGCCAGGTTAGCCACCGCTCCTCCTGTCAAACCACCAGCTGAGCCTCCATAAAAACAAACCCCCCCTTTATATGTATATCTTTGTTCCACTAGATGATTTACACAAGCCACATAATCTAAAAAAGTATTTTTCTTAAATTTTTTTTTACCTTCCGTATGCCACTTGTCTCCCATATCACCTCCGCCTCTAATATGAGCAATAGCAAAAGTAATGCCTCTGTCGATTAAGCAAAATCTAGATGCACTAAAAGCTGGAGAGATACTATGTTTATAAGCGCCATAGGCGTAAAGAAGAATTTTAGATTTACCATCTTGTTTTGCATTTTTAAGTCTAACCAAACTAATTGGAATCATCCGACCATCGTGTGACTCAGCTTTAATACGTTCCACAACATATTTATTTGGATCATGGCCGGAAGGAATTTCAGTTTCTTTAACTAATTTTTTTTCTTTAGAAACAATGTCATATTCATAAACTCTACCTGGGGTCGCCATACTTTCCCAACTTACTCTTATCTTTGTAGTATTTGTATCTTTTTGCATCAAAGAAATCCCAGGGACCCCTATTTCTTCTTCTGAAATTTTAATTTCTTCCTCCTCATCAGTCTTAATATTTCTGACATAGAGTTTTGGGATAGCATCTGACTTTTCCGATCTGATAATATAATTATCTAAAAACTCAAAGCCTCCTATTACTGTCTCTTTTTTAGCAGGGATATACTCTTCTAAATTACCTATCATATCATTTTTACATCTTAAAATTTTATAATCTCTAGCATCCTCATTAGTGTGAACGTAAAAATAACCCTGCCAAGAATCTATCGAATAACGAACATCATTTTTTCTTTTTTTAAAAAGCTTAGGGTTAATTTCTTTAGCATCTGTTGGAAAAAAATATTCTTCGGTCGTAATGTGATCAGAGGTCGCTATGATAAAAAATTTTTCGTCAGATGTGATACTAATACTACAAGTAAAAGTTTCATCTTTTTCCTCAAAAATAAGTTCATCTTTATCTATTGAAGTTCCGATCACATGTTTAAATATTTGTCTAGGTCTATGAAATCTGTCCAATCTTGAATAAAAAAAACTCTTGTTATCTAGAGCCCAAGTGATACTACCACCAGTATTTTCAATTTTATCTTTTTCATTTTTTCCAGTTCTAAGATCCCTCAAATATATAGTGTAGTACTCCGAGCCCTGAAGATCTAGTGAATAGGCAATATAATTATCACAGTAGGATGTGCTTACTGTTCCGACTCCGAAATACTCTGAGCCAGATTTCTTTTTTTCTAAATCTCCATCAAAAAAAACTTCTTCTGGTTTGGAACCATCAATTAGCTGACGCATCCTTTTACCATAATTCCCTTTAGCCTCTGTTTTAGACCAATAATAATATTTCTTGTCTTTATACTTTAATCCAGTGTCATCTAATTTTATTTTATTTTTAATTTCATTAAAAAGATTTTTCTGCAAACCTTTAATATCTTTGAAATAATCTTCAGTAATTTTGTTATTAGCCTCTATATATTCTTCAACTTCTTTATTTAATTTTTTTGGGTCCTTTAAAACTTCGAGTATATTTGGTTGATCCACCCAAGAATAGTTATCTTCTAGTGGAATACCGTGATAATTTTTCGTAGTCTTAATTTTTTTAAGTTTTGGTATAATCATAAAAGGAAATTATATGAATTTGTTTTTATTTGGAATTATCATATTTGTCATTATTTATTTGTTTTTAAACTGGTTTGCAAAAACAAGCAGTAAAAAAATTGCTCAATTTTTAAAAAGAGTCGCAGTTTTAATTTCTTTTGTACTGGCAACAATTTTAGCTATTGGTGGAAAATTTATATTTTCTTTACCCTTCCTCTTAATACTTCTGTCAGGTTTAAAAATAAAAGGTCTAACAGCATTGCAATTTTTTCAGCTTTACCGACTTTTACAATATATCAAAAATTCAAGAAAATTTTCTCAAGCATCGCAAGGCTCATCAAATATCTCAGTTGAAGAGGCATACAAACTCCTTGGATTAAAAAAAGGTTGTTCAAAGGAAGAAGTAATTTCGGCAGCTCAAAAACTTCAAAAAAAAATTCACCCAGATATGAATAGAGATTTAAATACTGAGAGATTAAGTCAATTAGTAAATGAAGCTAAAGAAAAAATCTTAAAAACAGACTTTACCTAGTTATATACTCTAATACTTTTTGAATAACGTCGTCTAAAGAAATTTTGTCTCTTCCATTTGTGTTGTGAGTTGTTGAATTAATAGTCTCACCCCGTGGAATTATTGCTTTTATATTTTTTGAGTAACCACTGTAAGCATACGCGGGTGAGTCAATAAATATACCAATACACCTTACTCCAAGAGCAGAACTTATATGCATGAAACCAGTATCATTACCTAAATAAAGGTCCGCGTACTTAATAATAGATATTATTTCCTTTATATTTAAATTCGTGAGAGAAAAAAAATTTTTACTTTCACTTTTGTTGATAAATTCATCAATAATTTTTTGATCAGCTGACCCTCCAGCTAAATAAAATTTACACTTATATTCCTTAGATACTTTATTTGTAACTTTCACAAAATTATTAACTCCCCATCTTTTTGTTTCACCAGATGCCGATAGTCCTAAAATAATATGTTTGTAATTTTTGTCGAAAATCATACCTGATTTCTTTTTATCTGTTTTGATAGAGGGTTGAGTGTCAACTATTTCACCAATTGAATTTTCAGTAAAAATTTTTGCTGTTTGAAATATGATATCTTTGGAGGTAAATAATGGGTATTGAAATATAGATTTTATACCAGCATGTTTTGCAATTAGGTTGTATCTTAAAGAACCATTAAATATATATACCCGATCAAAATTTTTTTCTTTTAATATTTTTGATAGTTTAAAAAAACCTTTAATGGTATCTAAGGACTTTTCAAGATCTATTATTTCATTAACACTATTATCCTCTGAAAAAATTTCAGATGCTTTAGAACTTTTTTTAGCAAGTATACTAACAGGTACCCCACATTTTTTAGAAATTGCCTGAATATATGGAGAAAAAATTACCATATCTCCAATACCGTATCTTTGTTGAATTACTAGAACTTTCATTTTAAAATTATTATAATTTATAAAAAAAAATGAGTTAAAAATATGTTAAGAAAAGGTGTTTTTGCAGCTTCACTAAGTATAATCAATGATGACTTAACGCTAAACATTGAGTCTACAATTAAACATGCTGAAAACTTGATAAAGGGTGGTTTACACGGTGTTTTTTTCTTTGGATCTACAGGGCAAAGTCAGCTAATTTCACTATCGGAAAAAAAAAATTTAATATCAAAAATATCTACACATAAATTAAGAAAAAATTTTTTCATAGGAACTGGCTGTAACTCTATTAACGAAAATTTAGATTTAATGAAGTATTGCATTGAGTATGGTTTTGATACTTTTTTAGTAATGCCACCTGCGTACTATAAAAATAATTCGGATGAAGGGGTTTTTAAATTTTATGAAATTTTAATTGAAAATAACCCTAAGGCTAAAATAATTTTATATAATTTTGAAAAACTTTCAGGATACCTTTTTTCAGTTGAGATGGTAAAAAAACTGAATAAAAATTTCCCTAAGTCAATAATTGGAATTAAAGATAGTAGTTACAATATTTATGAAAAATTGAAATTACCAAATTTTTTAGTTTTCCCAGGTAGTGAAAAATATTTATACAAAGGACTTAGCAATGGTTCTGACGGATGTATAAGTGCTACAGCTAATTTAACTTATGCTTTGTCTAGAAAAGTTTTTGATGATTTTGAAAAAAAAATTGAACAAACTGTTAATGATAAACTAATGCAGGTAAGAAGTGTTTTTGATAAATTTAATTTGATACCGGCTATTCACGCAGTTTATGAAATTGATAATCAGGAGTATGGAAATCTAATTCCCCCATTAAAAAAACTTCAAAACCCTAAAAAAAAAGAATTAATTGATGCGTTAAAAGATTTAGAATTTTTAATGAAAAAAAGGGCTGCTTAATGTTAATAAATTTTTTGAATAAACTTATAATTGATGACGGTTTTAAATTAGAACTCTATAACAAAAAGACTTTTAAAATCGGAAACCCTTATTCTAACCCAAGTTTGACTTTAAAATTAAATAATAAATTTATTGAATATAAACTTTTATTGTTTCCAGATTATTATTTCGGAAAAGGCTTCACAGATGGGGAGATAATAATTAAAAATGGAACCTTGTCTGAATTCTTAAATATTGCGCTTAAAAACATCGGGCGAAATGAAATAAATAAATTTTCAGCATCGATAAAAAAGATTAGGGGAGCATGGAGATATATTTCAAATTTTAGTACAAGAAAATCTTCAAAAGCTTCAGTCGAACATCATTATGATATCAGCTCAGCAGAATTTTATAAAATTTTTATAGATAAAAAACATTATCAATATAGCTGCGGGTATTGGTCTGAGAATGTTACGAGTTTAGAGGAAAGCCAAGAAGCAATGATAAATCATATAATAAAAAAATTAAGAATTAAAGAAAACGATACAGTTTTAGACATTGGCTCAGGTTTCGGTGGCTTATCATGTGCTATTGCAGAAAAAACAGGAGCTAGAGTAGATGGAATAACTTTATCAAAAGTACAACTAAATTTTTCAAAAGATTTAGCTAGAATTAAAAAAATTGATAATCTTTGCCAATTTAGAATAGAAGATTATAGAGACATAAAAAAAAAGTATTCAAAAGTTATTTCAAAGGGAATGTTAGAACATGTAACTAGAAAATATTATAAAACTTATTTCAAAAAAATATACGACATACTAAAACCTGATGGTAAAGCACTTATTCATACTATTGGTAGCATTGATAAACCTAGAGACCCTCAGTCTTGGATTACTACTTTTATATTCCCATCTGGTTACTCACCATCATTAAGCCAGCTAATGCCCTCTATAGAAAACTCAAAATTAGTATTATCTGATTTAGAAATATTACCGGGTATTCATTATGCTTCTACACTTAAAGAATGGAAAAATAGATTTATAAAACACAAGGATGAAGTTACAAAAAATTTTAATGAGAGGTTTTTTAGATTGTGGCTTTTTTATCTTGCAAGTTGTGA
>CACEXV010000005.1 GCA_902563575.1 uncultured Pelagibacteraceae bacterium | reverse complement strand
TATAATTTAATAATGAATCTTAATAATCAAAAAAAAAATAGCATTGTCAACAAAGTATTTGATACAGTTAATGAAAAATACGATTTGATGAATGACTTGATGTCATTTGGTGTACATAGGCAATGGAAAAAAAATTTAATTGAATGGATGGGACCGTCAAAAAATGATACACTAATTGATGTAGCTTCAGGAACGGGTGATGTAGCAAATCTTTTCTCTAATAAATTAAATGATCAGTGTAGTGTGGAATGCGTTGAGCCAAATATAAATATGCTTAAAATTGGGAAAAAAAAATTGGCTTATAAAAAAAATATAAATTGGCATAATAACTACGCTGAAAAGTTACCTTTTAAAAGTAATACCTTTGATTATTATTCTGTAAGTTTTGGTATCAGAAATACATCTAATATTCGAAAATCCTTAGAAGAGGCATATAGAGTTTTAAAACCAGGAGGAAAATTTTTTTGCTTAGAATTTTCAAAAGTAGAAAATGAAATAATAAATTTGTTATATAAAAATTATTCAAAGTTGATCCCTTCATTGGGTAAAATTGTTGTAGGAGATGATCGTCCATACAGATATCTTACAGAGAGTATTAGAAAATTTTACTCCCAAGATGAGTTTGTGGAAATAATGGAAAAATCAGGATTTCATAATGTTGAATATAGGAATTTAAATAGTGGAATTGCAGCTATTCATCGTGGTTGGAAAACTTAATTAGATGATCAAGAGAATTTATCAATTAATAAAAATAGCGAGAAAACTAGGTACATCTGGGGCTCTAATTACTATAGACGAAATTTACAGAATACCACTAATACTTAAAATTTTTTTTAATGTTATCACAATCGGTTCCATAAAAGAGTCTAAAGAATTGAATAGAAGATCAGGAGAAAAACTTTGTGATGCATTGGAGAAAATGGGAACCACATTCATCAAACTTGGTCAATTTTTAGCGACAAGACCAGATATAATTGGAAATGAAGTAGCCAGTGATTTAGAAAAACTTCAGGATAAACTTCCACCATTTAACTCTAATGAAGCAAAAAAAATATTATTAAATGAAATTGGTGAAAATAATTTTAAAAATATCGAGGAATTAAGTGACCCCATTGCTGCTGCATCTATTGCACAAGTTCATCTAGCTAAATTGAAATTAGAGGATCAAACAGTTGAGGTTGCTATAAAAATTCTTAGACCTGACATTGAGAAGGTGTTTAATGAGGAATTAGACGCATTGATGCTACTAGCTTATATTGTTGAAAATACTGTTGCAAAAACAAAAAGATTAAAATTGATAGAAGTTGTTCATTTGCTAAGAGAAATTACTAATATAGAGATGGATCTGCGCTTTGAGGCTGCTGCTGCTAATGAATTGTATGAAAATACTAAATACGATGAAGGTTTTACAGTTCCTAAGATCTATTGGCCTTACACCACAAAGCGGATTTTAACGTTAGACAAGGTTAATGGTGTTTCAATAAGAGAGATGGATTTATTAAAACAAAATAATGTTGATTTAAAAATTTTATCACAAAACTTAATACAGCACTTTTTAAGACAGGCTGTGCGAGATGGTTTTTTTCATGGAGATATGCATCAAGGAAACTTATTTGTAAATAATAATGGAGAAATTATTCCTGTAGATTTTGGTATAATGGGCCGATTAGATAAAAATAATAGAAAATATCTTGCTGAAATCCTCTACGGTTTTATCAGCAGGGATTATACAAAAGTAGCTGAGGTCCATTTTCAAGCCGGTTTAGTGCCAAAAAATGCTTCAAAGGATGAATTTGCACAAGCACTACGATCAGTAGGTGAACCTATCTTTGGTCAATCTATTAAAGATATATCAGGTGGAAATTTATTAGCTCAATTATTTGAGATAACAGAAAAATTCAATATGAGCACCCAGCCACAATTACTATTACTACAGAAAACAATGGTCGTAGTAGAGGGTGTCGCTAGAAAACTGAATCCAGATACGAACATATGGGAGGTTTCAAAACCAATTTTAGAAAACTGGATTAAGGAAGTTAAAAGTCCAAAGTCAACAGTCAACAAAGTTATTAATACTTCAGAGGAAATTATAAAAAGAATCCCAGATTTTCCTGACTTTATTGATAAAGCCAATTACGCTCTTCAATTAATAGCCGAGGGAAAACTTAACTTAGTAACACCAGATACAATTTCCCTGGATAATGAGAAATTAAGGCTAAAATCTTTTAAGAATAATATTATTTTTTCACTTTTAGGAGTTGTAATTTTAATACTATTAGTATTTTAATTAATCATGAGAACAAAAAAAATATTGATTATAATTGGAGGAGGAATAGCTGCCTACAAATCATTAGATTTAATAAGATTATTAAAAAAAAATAATTTTGAGGTAAAAACTATACTTACAAAATCAGGGCGAGAATTTGTTACTCCTCTATCTCTAACTGCTCTCACTGGCTCTAAGCCACATGAAAATATGTTCGATGCCAATGAGGAGGCCAAAATAGATCATATTTCGTTATCTCGTTGGGCAGACTTAGTATTAGTTATACCCGCTACTGCAAATTTTTTAAGTAAATTGTGTCAAGGAAGGGCCGAGGATCTCTCCACAACAGTAATTTTAGCATCGAATAAAGATATTTTTTTAGTGCCCGCTATGAATGTTAGGATGTGGTCACACCTTGCAACCCAACAAAATATTAAATCTTTAAAGAATTATGGATATAAATTCATAGGGCCAGAGAAAGGAGAGATGGCTTGCGGTGAATATGGCGATGGTAAAATGTCTAGTCCACGTCAAATTTATTCAGAAATTAAAAATTATTTCTATAATAAAAAAATATTGATGCAGAAAAAATTAACTGCTTTAGTTACAGCAGGCCCTACTAGAGAATATTTGGATCCAGTGCGTTATATCTCTAACGAGTCAAGTGGTAAACAGGGTGTGGCAATAGCTAATGCTTTATCTAGAATAGGCGTAAAAACAAAATTAATTTTAGGTCCCTCTGAGAGTCAAGTAGATAAAGACATAAAAGTCATCAAGGTAACCACTGGTGTAGAAATGATGAATGCAGTAAAAAAATTATTACCAGTTGATATTGCGATATGTGCTGCAGCTGTATCAGATGTAAAACCATTAAACAAAAATAAAGATAAATTAAAAAAATCATGGAACCAATTAAATAATTTAGAATTAAATAAAAACCCCGACATCTTAGAATATTTAGGTAAAACAAATAAATCTAAGCCAAAGTTAATTGTTGGATTTTCTGCAGAAACTAAGGATTTAATTAAAAATTCAAAAAAAAAAATTAGAGAAAAATATTGTGATATTATCATTGCAAACGATGTGTCTCGTAGAGATATTGGTTTTAATAGTGACTATAATGAAGTGCATATTATTGACAGGGAGGGTAATAAAAAAAAAATATCGAAAGGTAAAAAAAACTACATTGCGAATTTAATAGTTGAGAATATTTTAAAAAAATTTCTTATTAATGATAAAAATATTAATTAGAAAACTTGATACAAAAATACCGTTACCTAAGTACGAAACTGATGGGTCATCAGGAATGGATTTATCGGCTTATCTAAAAAATGATTTGGTAATAGCCCCCAATGAAAAAAAGATGATACCTACCGGATTAATGGCTGCAGTGCCAAAAGGTTATGAAATTCAAATTAGGCCTAGATCAGGTTTAGCTGCAAAAAATTCCATAACAGTTCTAAATACTCCTGGAACAATCGACTCTGATTACAGAGGGGAAATTAAAGTTATACTGTTCAATCACGGAAAAGAGAATTTTAAAATTGAAAATAATATGAGAATTGCGCAAATGGTGGTTTGTCCTGTGACCATGGCTGAAGTTTGTGAAGTAGATAAACTTGATGAAACCGAAAGAGGCAAAGGTGGTTTTGGATCTACAGGTAAATGATGAAGATATCTAAAGAGGACTATAAAAAGTATAGTAAGCAGATTTTATTAAAACAAATAGGATTTGTCGGACAAAAAAAAATCTTTAAATCAAAGGTGCTAGTAGTCGGCGCGGGAGGGCTAGGTTGCCCCTTACTGATTTATTTAGCTAATTTCGGTGTAAGAAATATTGGTGTAATAGATGATGATACTGTTGAAATTTCAAACCTTAATCGACAGATACTATTTAATCATGAAGATATTGGAAAATACAAAGTGGATAGAGTTAAAAAGAAATTAAAGTTGATTAACCCAAAAATAATTCTAAAAACTTTTAAAACCAGATTAAATATGAATAATATTAAAAAAATATTTTCAAATTTTGAGATAATTTGTGATGGATCAGACAACTACACAACAAGGCTACTGATCAACGACTATTCCAAAAAAATGAAAAAAATTTTAATTTCTGCAGCTATTAGTAGATTTAGTGGGCACCTTTTCAAATTTAATTTTAAAAAAAAAACTCCGTGTTATCGATGCTTTATGCCGACAATTCCACCATTGGAAGAGAACTGTGATACTGAAGGTATAGCGTCTCCAGTAGCAGGTATTCTAGGAACATTGCAAGCTAACGAAGTTGGCAAAACTATATTAAACGTTAATTCAGATTTAAATGGAAAAATGATTGTCTTCGATGCTTTAAAATCAAGTTTAAGAAAAATTAAAATCTTGAAAAACCCGGACTGTATTAACAAATGTTAGCTAGAATTGTTTTCAGTATTACTTTGTTTTTTAACTTTAATATTTTATCAGCAGATAATGAATATTTTTTAACTTTAAGAAATGATATAGTAAATTTAAGGCAAGGACCTTCGTTTGATTATCCTGTTAAAATTATTTACAAAAAAAAATATTTGCCTGTCGTTGTAAAAGATAAGTCTGGAAATTTTAGAAAAATTATAGATCATGAAAAAAATAGTGGATGGATTCATATATCTCAATTATCAAAAAAAAAAGCAGGAATTATTAATATTGATATCTCTATTATGTTCGATAGGCCAACTATCTATTCGAAGCCAATTGCTAAACTTGAAAAGGGCAGATTGTGCTTAATAAAGAAATGTGAAGATAATTGGTGCAAAATAAAAGTCAAAAATTACATCGGATGGGTCAAAAAAGATAATATTTGGGGAAGAATATAAATTTATTTTTGGCCAATTATTCTAGAGGCCCAAAATTTATCTAATAAGAAATACCAAACCGCATTTGCTAAAGGCTCTACAATAGCGTCCGTAAGTGCTACCATAAATGAGACATCAGCTATTAACATTAAAACCGTTATTGCGATCGCGAAATGTCCGATAGTATAAACAATAGTTCTAAGTATTGAGCCCTTATTGTTTAAGTAAATATTTTTACTAGCATTAAATATCCCTTGTGTAAATTCGACCATTATTTTTTGAACGGGCTCTCTAACACGCATGCTACTAGGTGTATTCTTGCCTGCTCACCTCCATTAAAAAAATTGTGATATTTTGTGTTATTTGTAATCCAAACAGATCCATCTGCTGGTAAATGCTTTGATACGTCTTCAATTACCATCCTGCATCCTGGGTTAGTAATAATTGGGATGTGTAACCTACATTCTGGATCTCTGTGCCAGCTAAGCGTTGATCTAGGCTGTTTTAAAAGTATTCTTACTCTTCCTAGTTTAAATTTTTGACTTAATACTTTGTAAACTTCAGCAAAATAGGTTGATCTAAATTCTGGTAAAAGTTCTGTATATTTTTCCTCTTCGATATTAACATCTCTAGTAACTTCTTTGCCACTTTCATCAGCTATAGTCCAATACACTCCTCTATTTTTATGTCCCTTGATTGAGTCAGAGTCATTTGGGATTTGGTTCATTGGTATAGCTCCAAAGTTTGTGATTCCACCATCCCAAAATTTCTTTTTTTTTAAAATGTTCTCCAAATCAGCTCTTAGCTTATTTATGTCAAAGGCCATCTCTGGAACTTTGTAAAAATTATTAGTATTTTTTTCTTTTATATTTTGAATTGTTTCCATAATTAATTTAATCTTTTTAGTTCCGGTCTATCTGCATTCATTAATTTTACCCAAAGATTTACAAAATCTTTAATAAATTTCTCTTTATTGTCATCTTGAGCGTAAACTTCAGCGTATGACCGTAAAATTGAATTAGAGCCAAAAACTAAGTCGGCTCTTGAAGCAGTAAATTTCACTTTGTTTGATTTTCGATCAATTATATCATATGAGTTTTTCCCTGTGGGCTTCCAAGTATATTTCATATCTACCAGATTTACAAAAAAGTCATTTGTCAATGCACCGACATTATTAGTAAATACGCCTTTATTTTTAGCTGACTCATGATTAGTTCCTAGCACTCTCATACCACCTACTAAACAAGTCATTTCTTTTGCTGTCAATCCCATTAGAGAAGCTCGCTCCAATATAAGCTCCTCTGGCATCACTGAATAATCATCTTTTATATAATTTCTAAAACCATCGTGTAATGGTTCTAGCCATTTGAAACTTTTAATTTCGGTTTGCTCTTGCGAAGAATCTCCTCTTCCTGGGTTAAAAGAAACTTTCACTTTAAACCCAGCTTTTTTAATAGCTTTTTCTAGTCCAACATTTCCAGCTAAGATAATTGTGTCTGCAACAGAAGCTCCTGTTTTTTTTGCAATATTTTCTAGAATTGTAAGAACTTTTGAAAGTCTTTTAGGTTCATTAGCTTCCCAGTCTTTCATTGGTGCTAGACGAATACGCGCACCATTGGCTCCGCCTCGTTTATCAGTTCTTCTATAGGTTCTAGCACTATCCCATGCAGTAGTTATTAAATCGGAAATGCTCAGTTTAGTTGCAGAAATCATTTTTTTGACCTTGTCTACATTAAATTTCTTTTTTGGTGAATGGACGTTACCTTGCCAAAGAAGGTCTTCTTTTGGTGCCCAAGGACCAATGTAATTTTTATTACTACCCATTGTTCTGTGAGTTAATTTAAACCAAGCTCGAGCAAAAGAGTCCTCAAAAAATTTTGGATCTTTATAAAATCTTTCTGAAATTTTTCTGTACTCTGGATCCATAGCCATTGCCATGTCAGCGTCTGTGAACATTAATCTTGCTTTCTTGGTAGGGTCGCCTAAATCAACTGGTTTTTTTTCCTCTTCTAAATTTATCGGTTCCCATTGCCATGCTCCTGCGGGACTTTTTTTGCTTTCCCATTCGTAATTAAGCAAGAGATCTAAATACTGGTGGTCCCACTTATCTGGATTTGTTGTCCATGCTCCTTCAAGACCAGAGGTTATCTGATTTGCGCCTGTTCCATTTTCTTGATTCCAACCAAAGCCTTGTTCATGAATATCAGCACCCGCGGGCTCTGGTCCTAAATTGGCTGGATCACCGTTACCGTGCGCTCTTCCAATAGAGTGACCGCCAATAGTAAGTGCAGCTGTTTCTATGTCATTCATTCCCATTCGTCCAAATGTTTCGCGAACGTCCATTGCTGTTTTTAAAGGATCTGGATTGCCTTCCACTCCTTGTGGATTAACGTAAACAAGTTGAAAATGTGATGCCGCTAAAGGCGACTCGAGAGATGAACGATCTTGTGGGTCGCTGTATCTGTTAACTGCTAAGGGAACTGTCTCGGATCCCCAGTAAACGTCTTTTTCAGGTTCCCATAAATCTTCTCTACCAAAAGAGAATCCAAATGTTTTGAATCCAGCATGCTCATAGGCCATTGTTCCAGCGAGGACCATTAAGTCTGACCAACTTAATCTATTTCCATATTTCTTTTTTATTGGCCAAAGAAGACGTCTTGCCTTATCTAAATTTGTGTTATCTGGCCATGAGTCTTGAGGAGAAAATCTGTGTGACCCTACGTTTGGTCTTCCGTCAAATTCCCTGTAGGTTCCCACTTGATGCCAGGTAAGTCTAACCATTAAACCGCTATAAGTTCCTAAATCTGCCGGCCACCACTGTTGACTGTCAGTCATCAATTTAAGCAAATCTTTTTTTAAAGCTTTAAAATTTAATTTCTTAACTTCTTTCTTATAATTATAACCAGGAAGTGGATTAGTTTTTGTATCGTGTTGATGTAGAATGTCTAAGTTAATACTGTTTGGCCATTGTCGAGCGGTATTTGACTCTCCAGCTTTAGTGACACCGCCGTGCATTACTGGGCATTTGCTTCCATTTTTTTTATGTTGAACGCTCATATTTTTTTACAGTTTATAATGATTCTAAATTGATAGCAAGGGATATAGTTTGATCTAACTAATAATGATTTGCAAGTAGAGTTATTTTTTTCTTGAGACGTTTATTGTTACTTCGATATCATCAACTTTTTTTCCTATCGGGGCAGACGGGATTTTACTAACGTGAACATCTGTCGCGGCAACATCAGTCAAAATATTTTCTTCTTTATCATAAAAATGATGATGCAAATTAGTATTCGTATCATAAAATGTTTTATCATTATTTAATTTTACCTCTTTAAGATGTCCGTGATCTTTGAAGGCATTTACTGTGTTATATATCGTTGCTAATGAAATATTCTCTTCCCCCGATTTTGAATTGATTTCTTTATCTATAGTTTCAACGTTGAAATGAAACGTGCTTTCTCTATTAAATAGATATTCAGCTATTTTTATTCTCTGCTTGGTGGGTCTCAGACCGGAAGACCTTAAAGTATTAATTATATCGTTTGTTTTTGGCATAAATTAGATATTTGTTATAATTTATAATCGTTCTAAATTATTTATATAGGAGAAACTCTTCAAATCAAGTAAAACTTTTTATTAAAATGAAAAAAAATAGTTTTAATTACGATGAATTGATATCTTGTGCAGAAGGTAAACTATTTGGTGCGGGTAATGCAAAATTACCTCTTCCGCCAATGTTAATGTTTGATAGGATTACAGAAATTTTTCAAGATAAAGGTGAGTTCAAAAAAGGTTTAATAAAGGCTGAACTTGATATTAAAAAAAGTATGTGGTTCTTTGATTGTCATTTTAAAGATGATCCAGTTATGCCTGGTTGTTTAGGATTAGATGCCATGTGGCAGCTTGTAGGTTTCTTTCTTGGATGGACAGGTGAACCTGGAAAAGGTAGAGCTTTAGGTGTTAATTCTGTGAAGTTTACCGGAGAAGTGTTGAAAAAGTTTGAAAAAGCAACTTATGAAGTGCATATTAAAAGGGTTCTTAAAAAGGAGGGAACTGCTGTGGGTTTAGCGAATGGAATATTGAGTGTTGAAGATAAAATTATTTATACTGCAGAAAATTTAAAGGTAGGGCTTTTTAGATCATGAAACGAGTTGTTGTTACAGGTATTGGAGTCGTATCGTGTTTAGGTAATAATCAAGAAGAGGTCTATAAGTCACTCCTTACATCTAAATCAGGGATAACATTTTCAGAAGAATATAAAGAATATAATCTCAAAAGTAATGTTCATGGAAAACCAAATATAAATCTTGAAGATCATGTTGATAGAAAATTTATTAGGTTTATGGGTCCTGGATCTGCTTACAACTTTATTGCAATGAATGAAGCTGTTAAAGACTCTGGTCTGAAAGATACTGAAGTTAGTAATTTTTCAACTGGGATGATTATGGGTTCTGGTGGCCCTTCAATAGAAAATGTAATTCTAGCAGCAGATAAAACAAGAGCAAAAAGTCCAAAGCGGATGGGTCCTTTCGTAGTTCCGCGAACTATGTCGAGCACTGCGTCTGCGACTTTGGCTGTGCCTTTTAAAATTAAAGGTGTAAATTATACAATAAGTTCCGCTTGTGCGACAAGTGGGCATTGCATTGGTAACGCCATGGAACTAATCCAATTAGGAAAACAAAAGATTATTTTTGCAGGTGGTAGCGATGAAGTTCATTTTGCCATGACAGCGATGTTTGATGCAATGACAGCATTATCTTCTAAGTACAATGAAACACCTGAAAAAGCTTCCAGACCTTACGATAAAACTCGTGATGGTTTTGTAATTGCAGGTGGAGGAGGTGTCTTAGTTTTAGAAGAATATGAGCATGCTAAGGCTAGAGGTGCAAATATTTATGCAGAGCTAACAGGCTATGGTGCTACTTCAGATGGATATGATATGGTTGCTCCCTCAGGTGAAGGCGCAGTTAGATGCATGAAAATGGCCTTAAGCACAGCAAAAAATAAAATTGATTATATCAACACGCATGGAACTTCTACCCCGGTAGGAGACATAACGGAATTGAAAGCAGTTGGAGAGGCATTTACTGAATATAAACCAAAGATAAGTTCAACTAAATCGCTTGCTGGTCACTCACTTGGAGCAACTTCAGTTCATGAGGCAATTTATTGTCTAATAATGATGAAAAATAATTTTATAGCTGCTTCCGCAAATATTAATGAGATGGATGATGAGGCAAAAAAATATCCTATAGTAACAAAGGTTGAAAAAGATGTAAGCCTAAACTCAGTAATGTCAAATAGTTTTGGATTTGGGGGAACTAACGCGACTTTAATTTTCGAGAAAGTATAATTATGACTTTGATGAAGGGAAAAAAAGGATTGATAATGGGTGTTGCTAATGAAAGATCAATTGCTTGGGGAATCTCAAAAAAATTAGCAGAGGCTGGTGCAGAGTTGGCATTCACATATTTAGGCGACGCACTTAAAAAAAGGGTTACACCGCTCGCAGAGAAATTAAATTCTAAAACTATTTTCAGCTGTAATGTTGAAAAAAAAGACGAAATAGTTAAGCTTTTTGAAGATATTAAAACAAAGTGGGGGAAGATTGATTTCGTAGTTCATGCTGTAGCATTTTCAGATAAATCAGAACTCTCAGGAGAATATCTCAACACTACTCGAGATAATTTCTTAAGAAGTATGTTAATTTCGTGTTTTTCCTTTACAGAAGTATCAAAAGAAGCTTCAAAGATATTAAATGAAGGCGGGAGCATGTTAACTCTTACTTATGAGTCAACAAAAGCAATACCAAACTATAACGTAATGGGTGTTTGTAAATCTGCTCTTGAAGCTAGTGTCAAATATTTGGCAAGAGATCTTGGTCACAGAAAAATCAGAGTAAATGCGATAAGTGCTGGGCCTATAAAGACACTCGCAGCTTCAGCAATCGGAGATGCAAAGTTTTTATATAAATGGAATGAGGATCACTCATTTTTAAAAAGAAATGTAGATATATATGACGTGGGTAATTCAGCTTTATACTTGCTAAGCGATCTGGCTTCAGGTGTTACAGGTGAAATTCACTATGTTGATGCTGGTTATAATAAAGTTGGTATGCCAGATCCTAAGAATATTTCTTAAGCACCCGCCTGCTTCATTGATAATTTGACCTTACCTCTATCAAAACCCACAACTTTTACAGATACTTCATCACCTTCCTTTACAACGTCGCCCACCTTTGCGACCCTTTTATCTGCAAGTTCAGATATATGAACAAGCCCATCCTGTTTTCCTAAAAAATTAACAAAGGCACCGAACTCCATAATTTTTACTACTTTACCCTTATAAATTTTTCCCATTTCAGGTTTGGCAACTAAACTTTTTATAAAATCAATTGCTTTATTTCTCGACTCTTCATCAGGAGCAGCGACTGTGACCTCACCAGTGTCTTTGACATCGACCTTTGCTCCAGAGGTTTCTACTATCTCTCTTATAGTGGCACCGCCCTTCCCAATCACTGTGGCAATATCTTTTTTATCGACCTTTAATGTCTCCATTTTAGGAGTGTGTTTGGAGAATTCTTTTCTAGAAGTTTTGATCGCTTTGTTCATTTCACCAAGTATGTGCTTTCTTCCATCTTTTGCTTGATCAAGTGCTTTTTCCATTATTTCGAAGGTAATTCCGGTAATTTTTATATCCATTTGAAGAGAGGTTATCCCGTTCTCAGTTCCTGCAACTTTAAAATCCATATCCCCAAGATGATCCTCGTCACCTAAAATATCTGACAAAACTGAGTATTCCTCTCCCTCTTTAATTAAGCCCATCGCAATTCCTGCAACAGGTTCTTTGATTGGAACACCCGCATCCATCAACGATAAAGATGTTCCACAAACAGTGGCCATTGAGGATGATCCATTTGACTCTGTGATTTCTGAAACTATTCTAAGAGTGTAAGGGAAATTTTCTTTCTTAGGTAATGAGGAGTTAATTGCTCTCCAGGCTAATTTACCGTGTCCAATTTCTCGTCTTCCGGTTCCAATTCTTCCGCACTCTCCAACTGAGAAAGGCGGAAAATTATAATGTAGCATAAAGTTAGATCTTTGCATGCCGTCTAAACTTTCAGTTCTTTGCTCATCTTCAGTCATCCCTAAGGTAGTAACAACTAATGCCTGTGTTTCACCTCTAGTAAATAAAGCCGAACCATGTGTTCGTGGTAGAACGCCTACCTCACAAGATATCTTTCTGACATCTGATAGACCTCTTCCATCGATCCTTTTTTTATCTTTAAGTATCGCTGTTCTTACAATATCTTTTTCCAAAGATTTCAGTTCTGAAATTACTTGATTTTCTGTAATTGACTCATCATCTTTAAACATTTCTTTACACTGGTTGTCTATTTCTGAGATTGCTGAAGATCTTTTCTTTTTGTCGATTTCATTAAAGGCAGTTCTTAAGTCTTTCTCAAACTTTGCTTTAATTTTTTTCTTTATTGCTGAATTATCGGCAACTTCGACTTCCCACTTTGATTTAGCAGCTTTTTTTGCAAGTTTTTCAATTGCTCCAATTATTGGTACAAAACTTTCATGTCCGAATTTTACAGCATCTAACATTTCTTTCTCTGATAATCCTGATGCTTCCGACTCAACCATTAATACAGCATCTTTTGTCCCAGCTACCACTAAGTCCAAACTAGAATTTTCTAAATCTTTTGGTGATGGATTAAGAATGTAATTTCGATTGTTAAAACCTACTCTGCTGGCTGCAATAGGGCCCTGAAATGGTAGTCCGGAAATTGCTAATGCTGCTGATGATGCAATCATAGCTAAAATATCCGGTTGGTTCTCGCCATCATAAGATAATACAGTGGGAAGTACTTGAACCTCGTTCATAAACCCTGAAGGGAAAAGAGGTCTTATCGGTCTGTCTATTAATCTTGAAATTAAAGTTTCAGCTTCTGTTGGTCGAGCCTCTCTTTTAAAATATCCACCAGGTATTTTACCAGCGGCATAATATTTTTCCTGGTAATTTACAGACAAAGGAAAGTAGTCTTGTCCTTCAGCTACTTTTTTTGCTCCAACCGCTGTAGCAATCACAACTGTTTCGCCACAAGTTGCTATAATAGCTCCATCAGCTTGTCTCGCGATTTTGCCTGTTTCTAATGTGATTTTTTTTCCGTTAACTGTAATTTCCTCTTTTTTTATTTCAAACATTATTTCCTTAGGTTTAATTCTTTTATTATTTTTGAGTAAGATTGTGGATTTTTTCTTTTTAGATACATAAGTAATTTTTTTCTTTGGTTTACTGATTTTGTTAAACCTACTGCTGAGTGTTTATCTTTTTTAAATTTTTTGAAATGCTCAGACATTTTTTCTATCTTAAAACTTAAAAGTCCAATTTGAATTTCTGTCGAACCAACATCTTTTGGTCCTGTTGCCAATGATTTAATTATATCTTTTCTTTTTTTCATCTTCTTTGTTTAGCCTAATAATTTTTTCTATTTTTTCTGCATACTCGAAAGAATTGTCTTCAACAAAATTTAATCGAGGAAGAAACTTAGTATCTAATCTTTTAGACAGAGCTTTTCTAACAAGATGAGCAGATGCAGTCAAGGCGCTTACTGCTTTTTTCATATCGTTACCACCTAAAGGAATTATATAAATTCTGGCAGATTTTAAGTCTGGTGTCATTCTGACCTCAGTTACAGTTATTAATTTAGAGTCAAATTCAGTAATTTTAGCTTCACCTCTTAAAAGTATTTCACCTACGTTTTTTTTTACTAATTCAGCGACTCTTAGCTGCCTTTGTGAATAGCCAGGGTTATTATTGAATTTATTCATTAAATTGTACGCTCTATCTTTTCCGAAACGTAAGACTCTATTACATCTTTTTCTTTAAAGTCTATAAAATCTTTTATACTTATTCCACACTCAAATCCGTTCTTAACTTCCTTTACAGAATTTTTTTCTCTGAATAAACTAGCAATTTCACCTTCGTACACAACTGTACCATCTCTAATTATCCTTGCCTTGGATTTGCTTCTGATTTCACCATCAGTAACTTTAGATCCTGCAATTTTACCAGCATTCGTTACTTTAAATATTTTTTTAACTTCAGCTGATCCGAGCACTTTTTCTTTTATCTCGGGATCTAGTAGGCCAGATAGATTTTTCTCAACAAAATCAATTGTCTCATAAATTATATTAAAATATTTAATATCAATTTTTTGTTCTTCAGCAATCTTTTTTGCTTCTCTGTTTGGTTTAACATTAAATCCAATTAATATAGCGTTTGAAGCTTTTGCTAAATTTACATCCGTCTCGTTTATCATGCCGATATCTGATAAAATTATATTAGGCTTAACCTCGTTATGATCAATTTTATTTATAGCGTTTTTAATTGCCTCACTAGACCCTTGAACATCAGATTTAATAATAATATTTAGTTCTTTTTTATTTACCCCTTTTTCAAATAATGTTGCTTTGTCTTTAGCAAATAATTTATTTTTTTGACCTGAGTTTTGACTTCTAAATTCGTATATCTCTTTTGCTTTTTCTTCATTTTCTGTCACCAGAAAATCAGCTCCTGCGTTTACAGATGAATTCATGCCTAGAATTTCTACCGGAGTTGATGGTTTTGCTTGGTCTATCATTTTTCCATCGTGTCCGATCATAGCTCTAACTTTACCCCAAGTGTTCCCGCAAACAAAAAAGTCTCCTTTTTTAAGAAGACCGTTTGATACTAGAATAGTTGAAACTGGTCCTTTGCCTTTATCAATTTTTGACTCAATTACTACACCCTCAGCAATCCCAGTAAATGATGCTTTTAAATCAAGAAGTTCAGATTGTAAAACTATACTATCTTTCAGTTTATCTAGATTAGTTTTTTTTGTTGCTGAAACCTCAACAAATAAAGTGTCTCCACTTAAATCTTCTGATACGAGTTCATATTTCATCATTTCGTTTTTAATCTTTGAAATATTTTTATTAGGTAGGTCGCATTTATTAACTGCAACTATTATAGGAACCTTAGCTGCTTTGGCGTGATTGATAGCCTCTACAGTTTGAGGTTTTATGCCGTCGTCTGCCGCAACCACAAGCACCACTACATCAGTTATTTTTGAACCTCTTGCTCTCATTTCTGTAAAGGCTGCGTGTCCTGGTGTATCAATAAAAGTAATTAATTCATTATTATCTGTTTTAACTTGGTAAGCCCCAATATGCTGAGTAATACCACCAAATTCACCAGATACAACGTTAGCATTTCTTAGTGAGTCCAACAGAGATGTCTTTCCGTGATCCACGTGTCCCATAATAGTAACAACTGGAGGTCTTTTTTTTAAATCTCCTTTAATCGTATCTTTCTTATTTTCTAGATCTATTATCGGTTTTTCTTCTAAAATTGGTTTATGTCCAAATTCTTTTACTATGTACTCTGCTGTATCTTTATCAATATTATGATTAATAGTTGCAATCACTTTCATATTAAAAAGAAATTTAATTATATCACTTGATTTTTCAGCCATTCTGTTTGAAAGTTCTTGAATAGATATTTGATCAGGTATTTTTACCTCTCTGATTACTTTTTTAAATTCCTTTTTATCATCAATCTCCGGTGCACTCTTTTTCTCTTTGAGTCGCGCTCTTTTGACTGAAGCTAAACTTCTTTGTTTAATCTCAATTTCCTCAACATTCAGTGCTCTGGAAACCGTCAATTTAAAATCACGTTTATCAACTGGGCTCTTTAGCTTAAGTTTGCTCTTAGTTTGTGGCTTGTCATTACTTTTCTTAATGAATGCTTTTTTTGTAGCTTGTTCAACAAACTTTCTCTCAAAATTTTTTTTAGAGGGTTTGCCTTCAAATTTTGTATTTTTTCCTAAAAAATCATTTTTCTTAAAACCACCAGGCCTGAAGGGTTTTTTCTTTTCTATATTAAAAGATTTTTTTTTATTGTCACCTGTGTAGTTAGAACTAATTTTTTTTCCAAAATTTGGATTTATAGTAAGTGTTTTTTTATTTTTATCGCTCATAATTATTTAAAAACTATGTCTCTTGCACTCATTATTAGTTGATCTGCCTCATCCCTTGACAGCGAGAATTCTTCTAAATATCCGTCGATTCTTATTTTTTTTCCCTTTATTTCATCAAATCCACCTATTAATTCATCGGATGACAATTCTGCAAAATCTTTCAATTTCTTAATATTTTTTTGACCCAATATAACTAACATGCCTTGAGTAATACCTTTAAGATTTATTAGAGACTCCTCAACTCCAAGTTCTTTTAGCCTTTGGCTTATTTCTTCTTTTTCTTTTATTAATGTCTCTTTAGATCTTGATATAAGCTCCTGGGCAGTTTCATCGTCGATTGCCTCTATTTTAGAAATATCCTCAGACTTTAAATTAGAAATTTCCTCTATTGATTGATATCCCTCTGAAACTAATAGCTGCGCTAATGTTTCATCAACTTCAAGATTTTTAATAAGGTTTTCAGTTTTATCTTTGAACTCGGCTTGTCTTCTTTCTGAGTCCTCTTTGTCAGTAAGAATGTCTATTTCATAGTTAGTTAATTTTGAGGCAAGCCTAACATTTTGACCTCTTCGTCCAATAGCCTTGCTTAAATTCTCTTCTGATAAAATAACATCTATCTTTTTATTATCTTGATCTATTAAGACTTTTTGTATCTCTGCAGGCGATAAAGACTCAGAAATTAAAGTTGGTAAATCTTCTGTCCATTTGATTATATCGATTTTTTCACCTTGCAGCTCATTAACTATCGTTTGCACTCTGCTACCTCTCATACCAACACAAGCACCGACTGGATCGATAGAATTATCTTTTGAATTCACACATATTTTGGCTCTGCTACCTGGATCTCTAGCTACTGATCTAATCTCGATAATTCCCTCATAAATTTCGGGAACTTCTTGAAAAAACAATTTCGCTAAAAATTGTGGATGGGCTCTTGATAAAAAAATTTGATGCCCTTTAATTTCTTTTCTTACCTCATAACAATAAGCCTTAACCCTGTCACCGGTTTTTAAAATTTCTCTCGGAATAAGCTCATCTTTTTTAATTACACCCTCGGCTCTACCTAAGTCTACAATGACATTCCCGTACTCTAGTCTTTTAATAATACCGCTTAAGATCTGATCTTGTTTATCTATAAATTCCTCATATTGTCTATTTTTTTCTGCTTCCTTTACTCTGAAACTAATTACTTGTTTTGCGCTCTGAGCAGCTATACGACCAAAATCAACTTGGGGAAGCTCTTCAAAAATTTCGTCTCCGATTTTAAGGTCTGTATTATTTTCTAAAGATTTAGCATTTTTAAGATCTATCTCTTTGCCAGGATCTTCTACTTTATCCACTACTTTTAAAACTTTTTGTATCTTGATATTGCCATTCTCCCTATCAATTTTTACTTCGATATTGTTGTCATTGCCAAACTTGGTTAAAGCTGCTTTTTGAATAGCACTCTCCATTGAGCCCAATACAATTTCTTTATCTATAGATTTTTCATTAGCGACAGCCTCTGCTATTCTTAAAAGTTCTAGTTTATCTAATCCTCGATTTAACATTTACTCTCTCCTAAAAAAAAATGGGCTACTGCCCATTTTGAATTAATAATAATTTTAATTATTTTTATTAGATAATTATGTCTTTTTCAAGTTTACAGTTTAAATAGGTCTTTTTTGTCTGTATTTTCCCAAGAAAATTCACCATTTTTGCCCGGTTTTCTTCCAAAATGACCGTAGGAGGAGGTAACCTCATAAATCGGTTTATTCAACTTAAGCATTTCCCTTATACCTCTCGGTGATAAGTCAAAATTTTCATTAATTCTTTTTAAAATTTCTTTACTTTTATCTTTGTCCTTCTCATCGAGTTTTAAAAAAATCGATAATGGCTTGGAAACTCCAATAGCATATGCAAGTTGAATTAAACAATTATCACTAACACCTGCTGCAACAATATTTTTCGCCAAATATCTCGATGCATAGGCTGCTGATCTATCCACTTTAGTTGGATCTTTACCAGAAAATGCTCCTCCCCCATGAGGTGCTGAACCTCCGTAAGTATCCACAATTATTTTTCTTCCTGTTAACCCGGTATCACCGTCTGGCCCTCCTATTACGAACTGACCTGTTGGATTAATATAAATTTCTTCTTCTTTTAAATTTTTCAAAAAATTTTCAGGTATTGATTTTTTTATGTAGGGAATAACTAATCTTCTCACTTTTTCTTGATCTAGGTTTTCAGAATGCTGAGTTGATATCACAACAGATGTTACCCTGGATGGTTTACCATTTTCGTAGAGCATTGTAACTTGACTTTTAGAATCTGGTTCAATACCAGTCAAATTATTTTTTTTTCTATCCTCTGCCATCAGTCTAAGTATTTTATGTGAAAAATAAATCGGAGCGGGCATTAAATCGTCTGTCTCTTTGCAGGCATATCCAAACATTATACCCTGATCACCAGCTCCTTCATCTTTATTACCAGATGAGTCAACACCCATTGCAATATCGCTAGATTGCTTATGAAGATGCACCTCAATGTTAGCTGTTTTCCAACTGAATCCCTCTTGGTCGTAACCAATATCTTTAATACAGTTTCTTACTTTTTGAATAATTTCTTCTTTATCTAGGTCTGGCCCTCTTGTCTCTCCTGCAAGAACAACTTTATTTGTTGTAGTGAGAGTTTCGCAAGCCACTCTTGAATATGGGTCTAGACTTAAGTAAGTGTCTACTATCATATCTGAAATCTTATCACAAACTTTGTCTGGATGGCCTTCAGACACTGACTCACTAGTAAATAAATAAGAATTATTTTTCATTATTAAAATATAAAAAGATAGTCGTATATGTAAATAAAAGAATAAAGAATATCAAATTATTTTTAGTATTTTTACTCCCCTCCTTAATTGGTACTTTAAATTCAATGTTTCCTACTTCACCTGGTTTTAGAATTTTTATAATTTTGCCTTTATCATCCAGAAATGCACTAAATCCTTTATTTGCTGATCTAATCAAATAATTATCATTTTCTATTGCTCTAAATTTGGCTTTAGCAAAATGCTGATGTGGCCCAATAGATTTTCCAAACCACGCATCCTCTGAAATATTTAATATCAAGTTAGAATTTTTATTTGAATAAAAAAACTCAGGAAAAATTATTTCATAACAAATCACAGGTTTTATAAAATATTTTTTATAAATGAATTGATTTTTTTTATTTCCAGGCGAGAATGATCCGTAACCTTCGGTAACTTTTTTTAATCCAATTTTTTCTAAAAAATTGTAGGCTGGTAAGAATTCACCAAATGGAACAAGTTTAATTTTATTATATTGAAAAAGTTTATTGAAATCATTGTTTATAGCAATTAAACTATTATAAGTTTTTCCTGATGTAGAATCTAAAGTATTGGCTCCAAAAATAATTACATGTTTTTTGGAAAAATTTTTTTTAATAATATCTTTGAATTCTTTTAACTCATTAAAATAATATCCAGATAGCACTCCCTCAGGCCAAATAAACACTGTTTCTATATCTTTATTTGGTTCACTATACTTGATGATTTTTTCTAAATTATTTATTACTTCTTTTTCACTCAACCCATAATTAATCTCAAATCCAGGTGATACAATTTTAAATAGTACAGGACTTTGTATTTCATTTTCTAATAAGTTTCTTTTGTTTTTGTTAATTGAATAATTTCCATATAAGAGCAAAGAGAAGAAAATAAAGATACCAAATGTAGTAACTGAAATTTTTGTTTTTATTTCATTCTTAAAAAATATAATAAGAGGTAAACAAAAAAGAGAAACACAAATCAAGTTAAAGATATTAAAACCCGAAACTCTCACAAATTGCAAATATTCTTCAAACCAAGACCAGCTATACGCCCAGCTGTTCCAAGGAAAGCCAGTAAACATCACTCCCCTCAAATAATCTATGGTCGAGATTATTGCACTAAATAATAATATCGAGCTGAAATTTTCTTTTATAAAAATTCCAGCGATTAAAGCTGCTGTGGCGTAAAATAAAGCCAAAAATAATGGTATCAATATTATTGCAAATGGA
This sequence comes from uncultured Pelagibacteraceae bacterium, assembly GCA_902563575.1. Classification (GTDB taxonomy): domain Bacteria; phylum Pseudomonadota; class Alphaproteobacteria; order Pelagibacterales; family Pelagibacteraceae; genus Pelagilacustribacter. Next base: position 35,021 of record CACEXV010000005.1, on the reverse strand, counting down.
ATTAAAAAAGTTAGATTTTTATCAAAGGATAATGAATTTGAAATCCAAAAGTTACCAGCTAAAAAAAAACCAAAGCCAAAAAATAGCCCAGAACAAAAAAGGTTAAGTTTGTAAGGTTTTTTTCTGTACTTACTTTTTGATTTTTTTTTAATATTTAATAATATTAAGAAAAAGAGGGGTAAGGTTAAAAAATTTACAAATGTATAACTTATTGGCTCAAAGCTCACAACAGACAACGATCCTAGAGTAAGTGGAAATAAAAAAATATTATAAAATCTATTGTTAGAAATATTTTTAAACATTAACTAATTAATTTTAAAAACTTTTTTTCTAATTTCAACATTTTATAATATTCAATATCTTTACTGTGCGTGAATCCAATGAGATGCAATAATCCATGAACCCATAAAATATTAAAATTTTTTTTAAAATTATCTTTTTTAACTTTATTCAAGTTGATTACTATGTCACCGATATAAACTTTTTGATTTGACTTTAACAACCTATTTAATTCTTTTTTTTCATGGAATGGAAATGAGATTATGTCTGTTGTTTTATTTTTTTTTCGAAATCTCTTGTTTAAGTCTTTTATCATTTTGGAATTAGTCAAAACTAACGTAGACGATAAATTAGATTTACAAAAAGGTTTATAATTATCACTTAATACTTTGGTTTTTTTTTTAAAAAAAGCCTCTGGATTTTTTAAATATTTTTTCCATGATTTATCTTGAATAATTACCTTAATCCTCATTTTCAGAAATTTTTTGGTAAGCCGTGATGATTTTAGACACTAAAGGGTGTCTTACTACATCCCGGTGGTCAAATTCTATAATTTTTATCTCATTTAATTTATTCAATATTTTTATTGATCTATTGAGTCCAGAGTGTGATTTATTGTTTAAATCTATTTGGGATGGGTCCCCGTTAACAACAAGCTTAGAATTTTCACCAATTCTTGTTAGAAACATTTTAATTTGTGTAGCTGTAGCATTTTGAGCTTCATCAAGAATAGCAAATGAGTTTTTTAGAGTTCTTCCTCTCATAAACGCTAGAGGGGCAATTTCAATTTCACCATTTTCGATTTTTTTATTAATCAATTCAAAGCCAAACAAATCGTATAAAGCGTCATATAACGGTCTGAGATAAGGGTCGACTTTTTCTTTCATATCGCCCGGGAGAAAACCTAATTTTTCTCCAGCTTCTACAGCAGGTCTTGATAGTATTACTCGTTCAATTTTTTTTTCCATTAACATGGTTATACCTACAGAAACAGCTAAAAAACTTTTTCCAGTACCAGCTGGTCCCACTGCCATCACAATATCATTTTTTCTCAATGCATCTATGTAATCTGATTGTTTTTTCGATCTAGCTATAACAGATTTTCTAGGTGTTTTAATTAATTGGTTCAATGAGTGTATATTGTCACCATTTTTTGTATCATCTCTATTTCTCACTGCGAGTAGTATATCATTTTTTTCTATAGATTTAGTTAAATTAAATTTATTTGCCAAAAATCTTATAGCTTTTGAAAATTCCTCAATATCGCTTGATTTACCTTTTGCGGTGATAGAATTACCTCTAGAATAAATGTTTGTTTTAGTTAGCTTTTCAAGTTCTTTTAGATTTTGATTAAACTGACCAACAATTGAAATTAACAAATCGTTATTATTTAATCTTATATTAACTGTCTCTTTATCAACTTTTTTAATGATTAAATTTTTATCTAAACTTTCTAATTTTGACATTTAAGCGGCAAATTCCTTTTCTGTTTTAAAGTTGTTAATAATTGTTCCAAACATTGTTTGTTTGTTTGTTTTTTGGATTTCAACTTCAACTATTTTACCAATTAAATTTTTGTTTTTTAACTCACTTGTAATTACAGAATTCATATATTCATCTCTACCAAAATAAGAATTTGAATTATTTATTTTTTTTTCTATTAGTACTTTAACTTTTTTACCTATCAACTTTCTTTTAAAATCCAGTTGATATTTGTCAGCTAATGATTGAAATTTGATTAATCTTTCTTTGGCTATAGAGCTATTGGTTAGTGAAAGATCCGAAGCAGGAGTACCTGGTCTAGGACTATAAACAAAAGAAAATACTTGGATATATTTTACTTTCTTAAGTAAATTTATACTTTGATGAAAGTCTTCCTCGGTTTCTCCGGGATATCCAATAATAAAATCGCCTGTAAATTCTAAACTTGCGTTATTTTTTTTCAATTTTTTTATTTTATCAAGATAATATTCCACAGAGTGTCTTCTGTTCATCGAGTCTAATATTTTATTAGATCCACTCTGAACAGGTAAATGAATAAGAGGCATTAGTTTTTTAAACCTTCCATGTGCTAAGATCAAGTCTTCAGTCATATCTTTTGGGTGAGATGTTGTATATCTCACTCTTTGTAAGTTATCTAATTTTTCTAATTCAAAAATTATATCAGATAATTTTTTTCCTTTATAATTATACGCATTAACATTTTGTCCTAATAAGGTAATATCTTTGCATCCATTCTTAATCAATGATTTTACTTCACAGATAATCTGCTCAAAAGGACGAGAGGTCTCGACGCCCCTTGTGTAAGGAACAACACAAAATTTACAAAATTTATCACATCCTTCTTGCACAGTAATATAATTAAAAACTTTTGAAGCTTTGTTTTCTAATTCACTTAAAGTATCAAATTTTTTGATTGTATCGAAGCTTGTCTCATCAATTTTCTCTTTATTTTTATTTTCAATTTTTTTAATTATCTCATTAATTTTTTGATATGATTGCGGACCTATAACTGCATCAACGTACTTACTTTTTTTTAAAATAATCTCACCTTCCGCTTGAGCAACACAACCGGTAATTAAAACAATTGGTTTTTTTTTATCTTTATATTCTTTTTTAATTCTTCCAATTTCATGAAACATTTTTTCTGTTGCTTTTTCCCGAATATGACAAGTATTAAGAACAAAACAATCTGCCTCTTTAAAATTTTCAGTCTTTCTATAATTAATAGCTTTTGTGAAATCTGATATTCTGCCACTGTCATATTCATTCATTTGACAGCCAAAAGTTTTTATAAAAATTTTTTTATTCAAATTATTTTTTTAATTTTGAACCATAAAGTTCAAGTTTATGATCTACTAAGTTATAGCCAAGTTTTTTTGCGATTTTTTTTTGTAGTTCTTCAATATCTTTGTCTACAAATTCAATTATTTCCCCACTGTTAATATCGATCAAATGATTATGATCATCATTAATTTCGTATCTTGCTTTACCTGCTTTAAAATCATGTTTGACTAGTATTCCAGCTTCCTCAAAAAGTTTAACTGTTCTATAGACTGTCGCTATACTAATTTTTTCGTCTATTATTGTCACTCGCTTGTGTAATTCGTCAACATCTGGATGATCTTTTGAACCATACACCTCTTTTGACTCAGAAAGTACTTTTGCAATAACCTTTCTTTGATCGGTGAGCCTTACACCTTTTTCTTTACACTTGACCTCAATTATACTCATATTAATAACTTAACTTAAATATATGGGTTTAATCAATTTATTTTCTAATAAATTTTTTTTTATTAATTTTTCTATATTTTTAAGGGTAATTTCTTTCAGATTTTTTTTTTTATAACCATATATTTTTAAACCTTTCGCCATACTTATCCCTTTGGCCACTGATAGAGCTATTCTTAAAGAGGAATAACTGCCAGGACCAAGATTAACCAAAATTAACATATCTTTGGTCATTCTGATTTTGTTTTTTTCAACAAATTTCATTAGATTTGTGACAAGAAGGTCATTTTTATTTTCTTTTTTTAAGAGTTTTTTTGTTATAAATTTAGAATTGAACTTTGCTGCTATATAATCTATGTCACCAATAACACTTATCAACAAAAAATTTTTAATATTTTTTTTCATTTTAAACATAATATTATTTTCACAGGCCAACTCAAATACAAATAATCAAGACTACGGGATTATATCGTTAATGTACCATAGGTTTGAGGAAAATAAATATCCATCTACTAATATTAGAATAAATGATTTCATTGAACAAATTAAAATTATTGAAGAAGAGGGTATAAAGTTTGTTAATCCCAAAAATTTTAAACAAGAATTGCGAGATAATTTAAATCAAAGAAAAGTTTTGATTACCATAGATGATGGTTTTTTATCTTTTTATGAGAAGGCTTGGCCAATTCTTAAATCAAAAAAAATTCCATTCATTTTATTTGTTAGCACTAGAGAAGTTGGTAAAAACGGCTATATGAGCTGGGCTCAAATCAATGAAGTGGCAAGTTATAATTTTGTAGAAATTGGGAATCATAGCCATACACATGATTATCTAATTGACTTTGAAATTACTGATATTGAGAATGATATTAAAACTTCAATAAACATATTTAAGAGGAATATGAATTATAATTCAAATTTCTTCTCTTATCCATTTGGAGAGTATAGTTTAGCTTTTAAAAAATTAATTAATGATCTGGGATTTGAATTTGCTTTTGGTCAACATTCTGGAGTTATAGATATTACGAAAGACCCTTACGAGTTGCCTAGATTTCCTATTAATGAAAAATATGGTGAAATAAAAAGATTCAAAACATTACTAAGAACATTACCATTTAAGTTTGAAGAACTATTACCTAAAGAAAAATATATTAATAATGATTCAAATCCTCCAAATGTTCAAATTAAATTTTTTAAAAATTACAATATTAAAAACATTAATTGTTTCTCAAATGAAGAAAACACTTGGCGAAAATCAGAATTAAAATTTCTAAATGATAATGAGATTAATATAATTCTTAATGGAAAATTTACTACTGAGAGAGGTAGAATTAATTGCTCGTTAAGAGAAGAGAATGGCTATTATAGATGGCTTGGTGTTCAGTTTGTAGTGGCTGAAAAGTGACTACAAATTTAATTCTTTTTTAATTACAGAATTAGTAAGTTGTACAGTTTCAAAATCAGAAAGATTATTTTGATTAATTATTTGCTCGAGAATTTTCGTATACTCTTTTCCTGTTTGTGCGTATTTGTCGAGGGTTTGCGTCAGCTCTGTTCCCTTCAGGTTTCTATTTCTTTTTCTTAACTTAGATCTTTTCTCTCTAAATTCGGAATAAACTTTATGAGTATTTAAATTATTTTTATAAGCTTTTACTGAAGCTCTTAAAATTGGAAAACGCAGTATTTTGTGGCCTTCATGTTTTCCTTTGTTTAAAGGCTCTATACCTTGTCCTGTCCAAGTCCATTGGCCAAATATTGCGTTACCCTCTAAAGCAAATCTTGATGTACCCCAGCCACTTTCTTTTGCCGCCTGAGCTAATGCGATTGAAACTGGTATAATATCCATTCTTTTTTGCAACTCCTTCATATCTGAATTTTTAACCTTATATTCTCTAAGCTTTTGTCGAAGCCAAAGTTTTTCCTTATCGGATGTCATTTTTTTAGAAACAATTTTTTTTAATTTGACCCTATCGTTTAAAATTTTATCATTTTCTGCAACGACTAGTGGTAAAACAATTTTTATAAATGTTTCTTTTTTTAATTGAGTATCTTTTATCTCATCTAGGTCTTTAGGAAATTGCGTAAAATAAATCGGTTTAACTTTCTTTTGATATCTCACTTTTTTCAAATCGTACTCGACGTCCTCAAATAAACTTAGCACAGTATCTGTTTTAAGATTTAAATTGGGCAGCACAAGTTCTTTGACTTGACTCGGATCTTTTGTTTTTTCTTTATCTGGTTTAATATCTTTTTTTGGAAGTTTCGCTAGCTCTTTTTTAGGATCTGATTTTGACTTATTTTGCTTTTTTGCATTATCATTTTTGATTTTAGCGTTCTTCTCAATTTTTTGTTCATTTTGTTTCTTTGTCTCAAAAATTAAGTTATCCTTTTTAAAGTTTTCAATAACAGTGTAACCAAGAACAACCGTCACTCCGATTATAGCTATGTAACCTACACCGGCTACAATTTTTCCTGCTTTTTTTTCCTCAATTTTTTGATCATAAAAGGAGCTGAATGTATTAACAAATAAATCACCAAAAAAATTATAAATAGTAGATATTAATTTAGGTATAATGTTCAAAACATTTAACCCGGCCAATCCTACACCTCTCCACAATGAAATAAAAAAACTTGTTATACCGCTTGTAGTATTGTCGTAAATACCTGTAGCACCTTTACCAGTTTTTGAAACCATCCTGGAAAGTCCTTTCGATGTGTCACCATAAAAACCTGTAACGTTTCTACCTGCTTTACTTAGAGGCTTTGTAAAGTTTTTTTCAAAAAAACCTACATTAAAATCTTTTGGTATTGGAACTTTGTTTTTTTTTAAAATATGCTCAATCTGTGAAGTAGTTAAGTTTTTTTTCCTTTTAATATAATTCTGAATTTCCGATATTTTATATATTCTTGAAAGCTCTAATAATTTTTCCCTATAAGATAAACTTTTTACCATATCAAATCGCCTCTACAGATTGTACTTCCTTGACGTAATGCTTAAGAAGATTTTGGACTCCCTGTTTTAATGTCATAAGTGAACTTGGACAACCAGAGCAACTTCCCTGGAGTTCAACTTTTACTACTCCATCTTCATATGATCTAAACTTTATATCACCGCCATCTCTAGCTACTGCCGGTCTAATTTTATTATCTAAAACCTCATTTATTTTCGAAACTATCTCATTATCTTCTCCATCGTATATCTTTGAGTCGGTTACACTTTTATCCCAAACTGGAGATTTATTTTTATTAAAATAATCATTCATGTGCGATATGACTGTAGGTTTAAGAGAGTCCCAAGTAACATGATCATCTTTTTTTACTGTCAAAAAGTTTTTAGATAAAAATACCAATTCTACGCCCTTGAATGACAATAATTCCCTAATAAAAGGATTTTTTATATTTTTTAAATTCTTGCTATGAAATTCCACAGTACCAGAGTTCGATATAACTCTTTCAGATATGAATTTAATAGAATTAGGATTTGGTGTATTCTCAGTTTGTATCATTTGAATAGGTTATATTATACAAATCCTATTATTTCACGAATCTTTTTTATGTTTTCCTCAGCTTTAATATTAGCTTTTTCAGTGCCTTTTTTGATGATATTTTCTAAATGAGATTTATCTTGCATCAATTTGTCCATCTTTTTTCCAATGGGACAAATTTTTTCAACTAATGCCTCACTCAATTTATCTTTTAAAAATGAAAAATCTTTACCACTCATTTCATTAAGCGCCCTCTCCAATTTTTGACCTACAATTTCTGAATAAATGTTTAGTAAATTAAAAGCTTCTGATCTTTTTTCCAACTCTTTGATATTATCTGGAATATTTCCAGAGTCGGTTTTGGCCTTTTTAATTTTTTTTGAAATTAAATCTGGGCTATCGGATAAATTAATTCTTGAATAATCAGACTCTTCAGATTTGCTCATTTTTTTTGTCCCATCTCTTAAACTCATAACCCGAGAGATATTTTTGGGGATTAATGGTTCTGGTATTGGGAAAAAGTTTTTAACTTTAAAATCATTATTAAATTTTTGAGCTATGTCCCTGGAAAGTTCTAGGTGCTGTTTTTGATCAGCGCCTACAGGTACATGGGTAGCTTTGTACAATAGTATGTCTGCAGCCATAAGATTAGGGTAAATGTAAAGACCCACGCTTGCTTTTTCCTTATCTTTTCCCGCCTTATCTTTGAACTGAGTCATTCTGTTTAACCATCCCATTCTGGAAACGCAACTTAATATCCATGATAATTCTGCATGACCGCTAACTGAAGATTGATTAAATATAATATTTTTACTGTCGTCTATACCAGATGCAATAAATGCAGCGGTTGTCTCAAAAATATTGCTTCTCAAAGTTTTTGGATCTTGAAAAGTAGTAATTGCATGTAGATCAACCACACAGTAGACACACTCTGCCTCGTGCTGCAATGAAACAAAATTTTTTAATGCACCGAGATAATTGCCTAAATGCAAATTCCCTGTTGGTTGCACACCTGAGAAAACGATTTTTTTCATATTTAAATTATTTTATAATTTTTTATTTTTAACACACCTAATAAATTACATGAAATAAGATAAATAATCGCTAAAAAAATAATACCTGATAAGAGATATACAACTTTAAAAACATTAATATAATTTAGCTTTTCTTCAAAATAAATGAGACCAAAGTAAAGTAAAATAGACATAATAATAACTGAAAGTATGATCTTAAAAATATTACTTAGAGTTTCTCTACTAAAATTAAAAAATCTTTTTTTACTTAATAAAATAAAATAAATTCCCGTTCCTATCCAAGTGGAAATAGTTGTTGCAATAGGTATTATTACAAAACCAATCTTGTCAAAAAAAGATAAACTAATGATAATATTGACTACTACAATTAACGCAGAAATGTAAAAAGGAGTCTTCGTATTATCTCTGGCAAAATAAAAGTTTGCTAAGACTTTAGTAAGTGCAAAAGCTGGAACACCAAATCCAAAGTAATATAATGCGGTTGCAGTTATTTTTGTATCTTGCAAACTAAAGGATCCGTATCCAAATAACGCGCTAATTATTTCCTCCGATGCTAAAATAAGCCCCAAACTAGCAGGTAATGACAAAAGTAAAGTGAGTTCTATAGATTTATTTTGTATTTTTGATATTTGATTATCATTATTTCTCTTTTTAATAGCTTTAGACAAGATCGGTAGTGAGACTATGCCAACAGCGATACCAGCAATAGCTAAATTTATTTGGTAAACTCTGTCTGCGTAATATAGATAAGAAACAGCGCCAGATTCAAAAGATGCAATAATAGTGCCGACAAGTATATTAATTTGAGTTACCCCTGAAGAGAAAATGCTTGGCACAAGTTTTTTCAAAAAAAATTTTACCTTTTTTTCAATTTTTTTTAATAAGAAGAATTTTGGTTTATAGTATTTTTTTGAATAATACGCCAAAAAAATCATTTGAATAAATCCTGATAAAGAAACACCATAAGACAAGTTTTTGGCATAGCCGGAGTCGGAAATGTAAGAAATAACAAGTGATATTATTAAAACAATATTTAAAATTATTGGTGCAGCTGCTGCAGCTGCAAATTTATTATTTGCATTAAGTATTCCAGAAAAAAAGGATGATATACTTACAAATAATAAAAATGGAAAAGTAATTCTTGAGAATTCTATTGCTAAATTATATTTTAGGTCATTCTCAACAAAACCGGGGGCAATCAGAAAAATTACAAAAGGTGTAAATATTTCGACAATAAAAATTATAGCCAATAAAGTAACAATTAATAAGAACAAAACGTCATCTGCAAATCTTTTTCCATTAAGAGAACCTTTGATTTTTTCTTTAGTGTAGCTTGGGATAAAAGCTGCATTAAAAGTACCCTCGGCAAAAAGCCGTCTAAATGTGTTGGGAAGTCTGAAGGCAACAAAAAAGGCATCTGCATATATAGAAGCTCCCAAAAAGAAAGCTATTAAAATATCTCTGATATATCCTAAAAATCTGCTTATTAAGGTAAAAAAACTAAATACAGTAGCTGATGATAGTAAATTCATAATTAAGCCAAATTTATCAGTGATTTATGTTACTTTATATTACATAATTATTAATCAATGACAAAAAAATCAAAAATTGATCATTATACTGATAAAGAAGCTCTGGATTTTCATATAAATGGTAAGTCTGGCAAAATTGAGGTTATTTCGTCTAAGTCTTTAACCACCAAAAGAGATTTATCACTTGCATACTCGCCTGGTGTTGCGGCACCCGTTAAAGCAATATCTAAAAATCCTGATGCATCTTACGATTACACCTCTAAAGGAAATCTTGTAGCCGTAATTAGTAATGGTTCCGCTATTTTAGGCTTGGGTAATTTGGGTTCACTAGCCTCTAAGCCTGTAATGGAAGGTAAAGCAGTTTTATTTAAAAGATTCGCTGACATTGATTCTATTGATATTGAAGTTGATAGTTCAGATACAGATGAAATTGTAAATACTATAAAAAATATTGCGGGAACTTTTGGTGGTATAAATCTCGAAGATATTGCTGCGCCAGCGTGTTTTATAATTGAACAGAAACTGAGAGAGGTTTTAGATATACCTGTATTTCATGATGATCAACATGGAACAGCTATTATTACAACAGCTGCATTAATTAATGCTTTAGATATTTCTAACAAAAAAATTGATAAGGCCAAAATAGTTATTAATGGCGCAGGAGCTTCGGCAATTGCCTGTGCAAATCTTTTTAAATTATCGGGTGTGAAAAACGAAAATCTCGTCATGTGTGATAGAAAAGGGGTTATCTATAAAGGTAGGGAAAAAGTCGATCAATTTAAATCTGCTTTTGCGTTAGAAACTAAATTACGAACTCTTGAGGATGCGATGAAAGGTGCGGATGTATTCTTGGGATTGTCTGCAAAAGACGTGGTCACGAAACAGATGGTAAAGTCAATGAGCAAAAACCCCATAATATTTGCCTGCGCTAATCCTGATCCGGAAATTAAACCTGAACTAATTGATGAAGTAAGAAGTGATGCAATAGTTGCGACTGGTAGATCCGATTACCCTAATCAAGTTAATAATTTGATAGGTTTTCCATATATATTTAGAGGGGCATTAGATGTAAGGGCAAAAATTATTAATGATGAAATGAAGATGGCTGCTGCAAAAGCTATTGCACTATTAGCAAGAGAAGAGGTACCAGATGAAGTTGTTGCGGCATATGGTGGTGAGCGACCTAAGTTTGGAAAAAAATATATTATTCCATCTACATTTGATCCGAGGTTGATAAGTGTCATTCCGGCTGCAGTTGCAGAGGCTGCAATTAAAAGCGGTGCGGCCAGAAAAAAAATAGATAATTTTGAGGATTATAAAGATAAACTTACTAATAGATTAGATCCATCAATGTCAATCATGCAAGGTATCAATTCTAAAGTTAGAAAAAACCCAAAGAGAGTGATATTCGCAGAAGGTGAGGACGAAAGTATGCTTAAAGCTGCAATTGAATTTGGAAAAAATAAACTAGGAACACCAATCGTAATAGGTAACGAAAAAAGAGTTAAAGAAACTTTGAATAAAGTTGGGTTAGACGAAAATTATAAAATAAAAATCGTAAATTCCACTGATAAAGAAAAAAGAGAAAAGTATTCTAAATATCTTTATAAAAAACTCCAGAGAACAGGACAGCTTGAAAGAGACGTAGATAGATTAGTAAGAAACGACCGAATTGCTTTTGGTGCGTCTATGCTTGCCTGTAAGGACGCTGATGCGATGGTGACAGGGAATATTAGACACTATGCAGCATCAGTAGAAAAATTGAAACACGTTTGTAGCGCAAGAAAGGGGGAACCTATTTTTGGATTAACCATGATAGTTTTTAAAGGAAGAACAGTGCTTGTGGCGGACACAAATGTTCAAGATTTTCCCTCTTCTGAGCGGCTTGTGGAAGTAGCAAAATCCTGTGTGAGGGTATCTCGTCTATTTGGGTTTGAACCAAAAGTAGCTTTTTTATCACATTCAACATTTGGTAAGCCAATATCAAGAAATACTAAACACGTAAGAGAGGCTATTGAAATACTAAAAAGTAAAGATGTTGACTTTGATTTCGATGGTGAAATGCAGCCTGATGTTGCTCTAAATCCTATTTATAAAGAAATTTATCCTTTTTCAAAAATAGTTGGAAATGCGAACATTTTAATTATGCCAGCATTACACAGCGCAGCAATATCTACAAAATTAATGAAATCTTTTGGGGGTGCAAAGTTAATCGGCCCATTATTAGTTGGTCTGGACCAACCCATAGAAGTAGCTCCTTTACGATCTACAACATCCGATATCTTAAATTTAGCATCGATAGCTGCATACTCTGCAGATGTTATTGATTATGATAAAAATTAATTTTTGAACCTACTTAATTGAGTGACTAGATAAATTGATGGTATTACGTTCTTTACATCGTATATTTCTTTGGCTTCTGCTATGACAGCTTTTTGCTCTTCTTCACTCATGGCTATTCCAAATATATATACATTTTGATTAATGGTTTCTAAGGTATAATTTCTAGATTTAGTTTTTTTATTAAAAATTAATGCAGTTCTTAATTGACTTGTTATTAGCACATCCTTGGCAGCAGATTTAAAATTAGATCTTCCCTTAATAGTTACTGCATTTTTTACTGATCTTGCGCCATTTGTCTCCCAGGCCATTTTTGTAACTTTTAGTTTTTCTTCGGGATCATTAACTTTGCCTGATAAAAAAATACGACCATCTAAAACTTCGACTTGAATGCCCAACAAATATTCCTTCTTATATAAAGATAATCTAGCTTTCAAATTTTTTTGCATTATTGAGTCATCAATTTGCATACCGATTGTCCTTGGATCAAATGTAATATCAACTCCCGTTCCAAATCTACCGACTTTAGTACAATTAGTTAGCGACCAAAAAACTAAAATTATAAAAATGAAATTAATTATTTTTTTTTTCATTGATTTCTAAGCATAGTTGATAAATTATTTTCTTTGAAATATTACTTTTGCTTGCTACAAATTGCACTGTATCTTTCACACTTTTTTTTCTTAGTGTTGACTTTACCATTTTTTTTAACTCATCATTAGATATACTTACTTTATTATTTTTTTTTTCAGAAATTACAACTGTTAACTCTCCCTTTAGACTAATTTTGCTTGGATCTATGTTATTAACTTCATCTCTGATATATTCCTCATGGAGTTTTGTCATTTCTCTAGCAATTACAATTTTTCTATCAGAGAAATATTTTTTAAAAAATTTTAAATAGAACACAAATTTTACAGCTGGCACAAAAAATATTAAAGTATTTTCAATTTTTTCCAATTTTTTCAAAACATCTGATAACTCTCCAGGTTTTTTAGGAAGAAAGCCGTAAAACAAAAATTTACTGTCAAAGCCAGAGCACGTGAGGGCAGAAGTTACGGCTGAGGCTCCAGGAATTGTATAAATATTTATATTTTTATTAATACACTCCTTAACTAAAATATTGCCTGGGTCAGACAGTATTGGGGTTCCAGAGTCAGATACTAATGACAAAATTTTGCCCTGATTTAAATATTCAATAGCCTTAGTAACTTGACTTTTTTCATTAAATTTATGATTAGAAATCAGTTTTTTTTTAATTTTATAATGATTTAATAATTTTGATGAATGTCTAGTATCTTCACAATATATGAGATCTGAATTTTTTAATATACTTAACGCTCTTAAAGAAATATCCTCCAAATTACCAATTGGTGTTGAAACAATGTATAATCCTTTTTTAAAAGAGCTCATATAATATGATAAAAACTTTTTATGTATATTTAACTTACCTTATCATTTTTTTTAATATCAGTTTATTCGCACAAGAAAAAGATAATCTTTTAAAGATTGGGCTTCTGGCGCCCCTGTCAGGAAAATATGAAAAAATCGGAGCTTCAATACTTTTTGCAACTCAGATGGCTCTTGATGAAATAAATGATGAAAATATAATTATAATCCCAAGAGACTCTGGTTTTAATGATAAAAAAAAAATTGATGACGCCATTAAAGATATAAAGAGCTTTGACGTAGACATAATTATTGGTCCAATAAGTTACGAAGATTTTGATATTGCAAATAAATACCCGGACACGATTTTCGTTTCACCATCTAATTATAGCTCAGAGTTTAAAGGAAATGTAGTTAGCGTTGGAATAAATTTAGAATCTCAACTCAAAGCAATAGAGAGACTTTTAAAGAAAGAAAGAAAAACGAAAACTGTGCTTTTATATCCAGATGACCAAAATGCTGATTTTATTGAAAAAAGTTTAAAAAACTTAGATTTCAATATCAATAAAATTTTCAAATATACTCCAGACCAAGAAATTTTGACTGGACAGTTGGAAAAAATAACAAATTACGAACAAAGAAAAAGAAACTTAAAAATTAGAAAAAAAGTTTTGGAAAAAAAAGATGATTTATCGTCTCAAAGAGAATTGGAACTACTGGAGCAAAAATATACATTGGGGAAAGTTAATTTTGACTCAGTTGTAATATTAGATTTTGGAAATAGTTTAAAAAGCGTAATTTCTACATTAATTTTTCAGGATGTGGATCAAAATAATGTGTTGTTTGCAACCTTAAATCAATGGTTTGACAAAAGCCTATTTTTTGAAAACTCTCTAAAAAAATTATATTTTCCATCAGTCAATTTAAAAAATTTCAATAAATTCAAAATGAAATATAGAGATAATTTTTCTAGTGAACCGAACGAGATAACAATTCTTGCTTACGATGCTATAGGATTAGTTTATTACTTATGGAAAAGCGGCAAAAAATCAATTTCAATAAATAATTTTAATATAGACAAAAGAATTAAGGGCAAAATAGGTTATTTCAAATTTAAAAAACAAAAAACACTTCAAGATTTAAATATGTATGTAACAGATAGCGGCAAATTTAAAAAATATTAAGGTGCCTTCGTAAATTTTTGAAAGCATAAAATCTGTGATCCATTTTCATTTTCTTTTTTTGTGTTATTTGTCCGAATGTTTTTTTGTAGCCATTGGGAATGAAAATTGAATCATAACCAAAACCTTTTTTTCCAAGTATTTTATGAGATATTTTTCCCTGTAATCGATAGGTAGAATTAAATATTTTTCCTTTTTCATTGATTAAAGTTAATGAGCAAACAAAATAAGCGTTTCTGCTTTTTTTAGTTTTAAGTAAATTTAAAATTTTCTTCATGGCAAGCTTGAAACTGCCAAGTTTTTTTGCCCAACGCGCCGAGTAAATTCCTGGTTTATTTTTTAAGGCAACAACTTGTAGTCCAGAGTCGTCTGAAATACAAGCTAACTTAGTACGTTTGAAAAAATACTTAGCCTTTAGAATAGAATTGCCTTTAAAAGTTTTGCTAGTTTCCTTTGGGGCTTTAATCTTAAGGTCTAATGGTGAGATCTTTTTTAAATTTTTTGGCAGTAAATAGCACAATTCTCTAAATTTGCCTTTATTATGTGTACCAACGACCAATTTATCTTTTTTTAGCATAATACCTAGAAATTTATGTTTTCAACCCTATATACAATGTATGTCAAATAAAAGCGAAGCTAAAAATAAAGATAATATCGATCAGAACCAGGATAAGTCTAAGCACCCTGCCGTAGAAGCATCTAAAGAGGCTACTGATAAAAACGAGCCTACCGACCAAGGTAAGGTTAAAGACCTTGAGGAAAAATTACTTAGGGCTTTAGCAGAGCAGGAAAACCAAAGAAGAAGATTTGAAAAGGAAATCAAAGATGCATTTGAGTTTGGAGGATTTAATTTTGCTAAAGAAACATTGTCAATTTTAGATAATTTACAGAGGGCAAAACTATCCATGCAAAATGATGAAGCTTTGAAAACGAGTAAAGAGTTTAATAAATTTTTAAATAATATCGAAATTTTAGAAAAAGATCTTGTCTCTATATTTGAAAAAAATAATATAAAAAAAATTCATTGCGTTGGTAAAATATTTGACCCAAATTTTCATCAAGCAATGTTGGAGATTGAGGACGAAAATTCAGAACCTGGTAAAGTAATTCAAGAGATACAGCCTGGCTATACTTTTGGAGATAGGCTTTTAAGACCATCTTTTGTAGGTGTTTCTAAAAAAAAGGCTGAAAAATCTAAAAAAAAGGGTGAAAATAAAGACAAAGAATGACTTGTAGTTTTAAAAAAAACACCCATATGAAAGTTATTAAGGATTGAATCATGAGTAGAGTAATAGGAATAGATTTAGGAACAACAAACTCTTGTGTAGCCATTATGGATGGTTCACAAGCTAAAGTTTTAGAAAACACTGAAGGCGCAAGAACTACCCCATCTGTTGTTGCCTTTTTGGAAAAAGATGAAAAGTTGGTTGGGCAGCCTGCTAAGAGGCAAGCCGTTACAAATCCTAGTGATACAATATATGCAGTCAAAAGATTAATTGGAAGGAAATTTGACGGGCCTTCAGTTCAAAAAGACATTTCAAAAGTACCCTATAAAATTATTAAATCTGATAATGGTGATGCTTGGGTAGAAGGTAAAGGTAAAAAATATTCACCATCCCAAATTTCTGCATTTGTTCTCCAAAAAATGAAAGAGACTGCTGAGAAATACTTAGGCCAAGCTGTTACTAAAGCTGTTATCACAGTTCCAGCATATTTTAATGACTCTCAGAGACAAGCAACAAAGGATGCTGGTAAAATTGCTGGTTTAGAAGTTTTAAGAATTATAAATGAGCCAACAGCTGCTTCACTTGCTTACGGCCTGGATAAAAAAGGTGGAAAAAAAATAGCAGTATACGATTTAGGTGGTGGTACATTTGATATATCTATCTTAGAGATTGGTGATGGAGTGTTTGAAGTTAAGTCAACTAACGGTGATACTTTTTTAGGTGGTGAAGACTTTGACGACGCTATCGTAGATTATTTGGCAAGTGAGTTTAAAAAAGATAATGGTATTGATTTAAAAACAGATAAACTCGCCTTACAGAGACTTAAAGAAGCTTCTGAAAAAGCTAAAATTGAATTATCCTCTGCAGCACAAACAGAGATAAATTTACCTTTTATAACTGCTGATAAAAGCGGTCCCAAACATTTAAATTTAAAATTTTCAAGAGCTAAATTAGAAGCCTTGGTTCAATCTCTTATTGATAAAACTTTAGAGCCATGCAAAACTGCTTTGAAAGACTCTGGTTTTTCCGCTGCTGAAATTAATGAGGTAGTTTTAGTG
This sequence comes from uncultured Pelagibacteraceae bacterium, assembly GCA_902563575.1. Classification (GTDB taxonomy): domain Bacteria; phylum Pseudomonadota; class Alphaproteobacteria; order Pelagibacterales; family Pelagibacteraceae; genus Pelagilacustribacter. The sequence goes on along the minus strand of CACEXV010000005.1, from coordinate 18,266 downwards.
GGTGGAATGACAAGAATGCCAAAAATAATTGAAACTGTTAAAAATTTTTTTGGAAAAGAGCCTAACAAAAGTGTAAACCCGGATGAGGTTGTTGCTATGGGTGCCGCAATTCAAGCTGGGGTACTTCAAGGAGATGTGAAAGATGTGTTGCTTTTAGATGTTACTCCTCTTTCTTTAGGAATAGAAACGCTCGGAGGTGTTTCAACTAAATTAATAGAAAAAAACACAACAATACCTACAAAAAAAAGTCAGGTATTTTCTACTGCTGAAGATAATCAACCGGCAGTTTCGATTAGAGTTCTTCAGGGCGAAAGAGAGATGGCAGCTGACAACAAACAATTAGGGAATTTCGAGCTAGTTGGTATTCCACCTGCACCAAGAGGTACACCTCAAATAGAAGTAACGTTTGATATAGATGCAAACGGAATAGTGAGTGTTTCTGCGAAAGACAAGGGTACACAGAAAGAGCAAAAAATCCAGATACAGGCTTCAGGAGGATTATCTGACGAAGAGATTAATAAAATGGTTAAAGACGCTGAGGCAAACAAAGAAGCGGATAAAAAGAAAAGAGAGACAGTTGATGCAAGAAATCAAGCTGACAGCCTAGTTTTCTCTACAGAAAAAAGTTTAAAAGAACATGGAGACAAAATCACAGCAGAGGAGAAAAAGGCTATTGAAAGTGCTATTTCAGATTTAAAAAATTCTTTAAAAGGAACCGATGTTGAAGACGTGAAAAAAAAGACACAAAGCCTAATTCAGGTCTCTATGAAACTTGGTGAAGCTGTTTACAAAAATCAGCAAAAATCTCAAAATAAGAAAGATGACGGAGATGAAAGCAAAGATGGTAAAGCTAAAGGTGAAAATAAAGAGAACGTAGTTGACGCAGATTTTGAAGACGTAAAAGAAGATAAAGAAAAAAGCGCCTAAGATAAAAAAGGAGTAATTCCCTGTGGCTAAAAGAGATTATTACGATATCTTAGGTATAAGTAAATCAGCTAGTAAAGACGAGATCAAAAAAGCTTATAGAAAACTAGCGCTAAAACATCATCCAGATAAAAATAAAGGTAATAAGACATCAGAAGACAAATTCAAAGAAGCAAGTGAGGCTTACCACGTTTTATCAGATGATAAGCGGAAAGCTAACTATGATCAATTTGGTCATGCAGCTTTTGAGAATGGCGGTAGCGGCCAAGGTTTTGGTAATTTCGATTTTGGCTCATCTTTCTCAGACATCTTTGAAGATTTTTTCGGTGATGATATTTTTGGAGGATCTAGAGGGTCTAGAAGAAGATCTTCTAATAGAGGAAATGATTTAAGATATGATGTTACGATAAACCTAGAAGATGCGTTCAAAGGATTAAGTAAAAAAATTAATTATACTACTTATAGGAAGTGCAATAGGTGCTCTGGAAATGGCTCAGAACCTGGGTCAAAGCCTATTACTTGCAATTATTGTAATGGCCATGGAAAAGTTAGATCTAATCAAGGTTTTTTTACAGTTCAACAAACTTGTCCAGAGTGTAGTGGTTATGGAGAACGTATTAGTAACCCATGTAACAAATGCAGAGGTAATGGTAAAACACAAAGCCAAGAAAACATATCTGTAAAAATACCTAAAGGTGTTGATGACGGTACTAGGATTAGACTAACTGGTAAAGGTGAAGCTGGCTCTAAAGGCGGGGGTAGTGGCGACCTATACCTTTTTATCTCAATAGAGAATCATAGTATTTTTAAGAGATCAGACGAAAATCTCTATTTTGAACTTCCAATTACTATTTCCGATGCCGCTCTAGGAACTACTGTCGAGGTACCCTCTATAGATGGTGGAAAGTCAAAAATCAAAATACCCCCGGGAACACAACATGGTAAACAACTCAGACTTAAAGGTAAAGGCATGCCTGTGCTTAGAGGCGGGTCTTTTGGAGATTTATATATCAAAATTATAACTGAAATTCCGACTTCTTTAAGCCCCAAACAAAAACAGCTTTTAGAAGAATTTAGAAAAATCGAGTCTGAAAAGCCTAATCCAATAATTAAAAATTTTTTTGAAAAAGCTAAAAAATTTTGGAAGAATTCTTAGATTAAGTGGAAACTAATCAAATAATGTCGGCAATTTTTTTAATAGCCGTTTTAATATTAGTTCTGCCTAGTTTTTTATCCACTAATAATAAATTGAGGCAATTGTTAAATAATTTATTTATTTGGACTGTAATTATATTAATTATTATTGTACTTATTTATATAATTTTATAATGAAAAAAATTAACTTAGCTATAACAGGCTGTTTAGGTAGGATGGGGCAGCAACTTATTAAGTCAACTAAAAAAAATAGCCGTTTTAAATTAGTGTCAATTACTGAGAGCAAAGTTGTAAAAAGAAAAATTGCAGGAATATATCCAACCACAAATAATTTAGAAGCCTTTAGAAAAGCTAATGTTATAATTGACTTTACTTCTCCAAAATGCACTTTAGAAGTTTTAAAAATTGCATCAAAATTAAAAAAAAAAGTTATAATTGGTACAACTGGTTTCTCTGGTAAACAAGATAATTTGATCAAAAAATATTCTAGAAAAGTACCAATACTTAAGGCAGGAAATATGAGCTTGGGTGTCAACTTATTAATGTATTTAACAGAAATTGCATCAAAATCCCTAGGAAAAAAATTTATGAGCAAGGTTTACGAAGTACATCATAAACATAAAAAGGATTATCCTTCAGGCACAGCTTTAATGCTTGGAAATGGTATAGCTATTGGAAAAGGTAAAAAACTGGGAAAATTAATTGGAAAGAAATATTTAAATAAAAAAGATTTTCCTTACTCTAATAAGATAAATTTTAATTCCTTAAGGAAAGGAGAGGTGATCGGTGAACATGAAGTAAGATTTTCAAGTGGTAAAGAGACAATAACTTTAAATCACGAGTCCTTTGATAGAGCTCTTTACTCTGAAGGTGCACTAGTAGCTGCAATTTGGATAATGAAGAAAAAATCCGGTTTTTTTTCAATGAGAGATCTTTTAAATTTTAAATAAGTGAATAATAGAGAAAAGTCCAAAATAATTTTAAAAATTTTAAATAAGACTTACCCTAAGGTGCCTGTACCACTAGCGTATAAAAATACTTTCACATTATTAGTTTCTGTTCTACTCTCAGCTCAATGTACTGACGTGAATGTAAATAATGTTACAAAAAACATTTATCCTAAATATAATCGTCCAGAACATTTTGTTAAATTAGGCAGAAAAAAAATTGAAAAACTAATAAAAAAAATAGGAATTTTCAGAGTAAAAGCTAAAAGTATTTACTATTTATCTAAAATACTAGTGAAGAAATACAATGGTAAGGTTCCAAATACATACGAAGCTTTAGAGCAATTACCAGGTGTTGGTCATAAAACGGCTAGCGTAGTAATGTCTCAAGGGTTTGGGCATCCTGCCTTTCCAGTTGATACGCACATACACCGTCTTGCCCAAAGATGGGGTCTAACTAGTGGTAAAAATGTTATTCAAACCGAAAAGGACTTGAAGTCTATTTTTCCAGAGAAACATTGGAATAGATTGCACCTACAAATTATTTGGTATGGTAGAGAATATTGTAAAGCCAGAGACTGTTTTGGCATAACTTGCAAAATTTGTAAAAGCTGCTACCCAAATAGAGTAAAAAGATTTATTGCAAAGAAAGCATGATATGAAAGTTTTAGGTATTGGTAATGCTATTATCGACGTCATTTGTAAAGTGGAAGATAATTTCATTAAAAAAAATAATTTAGTAAAAAGCACTATGAAGCTGATTGACAAAGATGAGCTCGACAGACTTTTAAATAAATTAAAGATTGAAAAGACTGTTTCTGGTGGATCTGTCGCAAATTCAATTGTTGGTCTTTCACAATTAGGTAATGATGTAGGATTTATTGGTAAAATAAGTGATGACAGATTTGGATCAAAATACGAAGAGGGATTAGTAAGAGAAAATGTAAAGTATTATTACAATAAAAAAAAAGAAATGGTGCCGACAGGCACGTGTTTAATATTAGTTACACCGGACTCCGAAAGAACTATGTGTACTTATCTAGGAACTGCTGGTGCAATTAATAAAGGCGATATTGATATTAATGCCGTTAAAAAAAGTAAAATTGTTTTATTAGAGGGGTATTTATGGGATAAAGGCGATCCAAAAACTGCTTTTGATTTAGCTATTCAATATTCATCAATAACAGCAATGTCATTGTCTGATATTTTTTGCGTGGAAAGACATAAGAAAGATTTTCTCAATTTGGTCAAGAATAAACTTGATATTGTTTTTGCAAATGAGCAGGAAATTAAATCTTTATCTAATGCAAATTCTTTTCAAGATATAATTAACTTCTCAAAACAAATTAAAAAAATGTTTATAATTACACGTGGAAAAAATGGGGCTTTATTAATTTTTGGTGAGGAAATAATTGAGTGTAAAGCTAAAAAAGATCTTAATATTGTTGATTTAACAGGCGCCGGTGATCTGTTTGCGGCAGGTTTCTTGCATGGATATATTAACGGTTTATCTTTTTCTAAATGTCTCGAGAAAGGAAATGAATTGTCTTCTAAAATAATTCAAAAAATTGGAGCTAGGTTAGATTAATTTTTGTTTAATAGATTTTCGTGAGAAACTTCCTTTTCCTTTTTTTGGCTTTACCACTCGTTTTCTGTACTTTGGAGTTAGTAAATCCTTGGCTATTTTATTTCTCTTTTTCAAATTATATAACCATCTTTTTTATTTATAATAAAATTTTGCTCATTAAATTTGTCTTTCATTTTTTTTCTTAATCTATAAATATGTGTTTCAACGGTATGGGTATCGGCATCCTTAGAATACTTCCATACAGAATTTAATATTTTATCCTTTTTAACTGGAATTTTGCTATTCAATAAAATCTTTATTAACTCTATCTCTTTCTCGGTTATTTCTATAAATTCGTCATTTCTTGAAATTTTCCTGTCATTTATGTTTAAATTAAAATCCTTAATCTTAATTGATGAATTAATACTAAATTTTCTTTTTATATTTAAATTTAAAATTGTAGAGTTTATATCATCAAGCTTTACAGGTAACTTTATTATACTAAAGCTATTTGAAAAAAGTTTAGTTTCTCTCTCAGAAATCAGAACTATTATCTTCTCTGATTTATTTAAAAAATTGATTTTCTCCTTGTCTAATTTTTTTTTGTATATCATTATCACATCATAATTCTCAAAATTGATGTTATCCCTAAAATCATCCTCGATAAATAAATTGAATTTTAAAAATTGCTTTACTTCGATTAAAGATAAATTAAATTCTTTGTTACCTATTGAAATTACGTTTATACTTGATGACATATGATTTTCACTTTAAAAAATAAATTCATTAATATAGATAATTATAATCTAAAATGCGCTATAGGTAAAAGAGGAAGAAAAAAAAATAAACGAGAGGGTGATAAATTTACTCCCATAGGAATATATAGATTTATAGGTGTATATTACAGGAAAGATCGCATTAACAAACTTAAAACAAATTTAAGGAAGAAAATTATTAAGAAAAATATGGGATGGTGCGATGACTTCAAGTCTAAAGATTACAATAAAGAAATTAAGTTTCCATTTAACTACAGAGCTGAAAAGTTATATAGATCTGATAATATTTACGATATAATTATTGAAATAAGCTACAATAAGCATCCGACAATAAAAAAAAGAGGTAGCGCAATATTCATTCATATCGCAAAAAGAAATTATAGTCCTACAAAAGGATGTATTGCGATGTCAAAAAAAGACATCAAATTTTTTTTAAAAAAGATATCTAAAGATGATAGGATTAAAATTATCTAACTTCTATTTCCAAATATTATAGAACCAACTCTTATGAAAGTTGAATTATACTTAATCGCCTCGATATAATCTGCAGACATTCCTAAGCTCAAATCTTTAAATTTGAGTTTATTATTCAAATCAGAAACTATTTTGAAATATTTAGTTGGATCAGATGATTGGGGTGGCAAGGCCATTAAACCTATTACATCTAATTTTAATTTTTCGACACAATGATAAACAAATTCAGACGCATTACTTAAACTTACTCCTGACTTTTGCTCTTCGGCACCTACATTAACTTGTATAAAATATTTTAATTTTCTATTGAGTTTTTCTTCTTCTTTAGCAATTGTATCAGCTAATTTAATATTATCTAAAGAATGAATGTAATCAAAAAGCTGCAATGATTTTTTGACTTTATTTCTTTGAAGCCTACCAACCATATGTAACTTTATCTTATTATTTTTTTTTTTAATTTCTGTCCATTTATCTAAAGCTTCTTGAACTTTATTTTCACCAAAATGAATATGTCCTATGTCAATCAAAGGTTTAATGTAATCTAACGAAAAGGTTTTGCTTACAGCTATAACATTAATTTTTTTACTATCATATTTTTGATTTATATTTAAAATCAAATTATTATAATTTTTTAATACAATGGTCATATGGCAATTTTAAAAAAACAATATTATTTATATATAGAAAATACAAACGATATTGACCTTAAAAAAATAAATAAAAGATATAAATTTACAATAATTTACAGAAATAAAAAAGCAAATGAAAAACTTGATTTAATTAAGAAGTTCCGGAAAAAATGCCAAGCTAAATCTATTAAATTTTATTTGGCAAATGATGAGAGGTTAGCTATTAAAATTAAAGCAGATGGGCTATATGTTTCGTCTTTTAATAAGAAGAAAATATTAAGAAACTTTAAGGAAATTATTGGTGCCACTCATAATAATAAGGAAATAAGTCTAAAAATTTGGCAGGGATGTGAAAAGATTATTTTTTCAAGATTATTTAAGACAAATTACAAAAATAAGAAGACTTTTTGGGGGATTATTAAGTTTAATTTAATAGATAATAAAAGAGAACTAATACCTTTAGGTGGGATTAGTTTATCTAATCTAAATAAATTAAATTCTTTAGATGCGCAATGTGCAGCATTTTTATCAGAGGTAAAAAAAAAGCCGGCTAAAATATTTAGCCGGCTTTTTTAAATAGTTTGCTTTCTTAAATTAGAATGCAACACCGATTACGATTTGTCTATAGTCCTTACTTGTTGAACCATAAGACTCGTTATCGTGATTGTTATCTACGTAAGAAATAGTCATTCCACCTAATGTGTATGCTACGCTGAAACCATCAGACTCTTGTAGAACACTTGTTCCCAAAGATCCATCTTCGATGTCTGTACCATCAGTTTTTGTATGCTTTTGGGATTCGTTGTTTTGGTATGATACTGATAAATTATCATTTATCGCGTATGAAATACCGTAGTATGTGTTCTTGTACCAAGCAACATCTGCTGCTGCAGCTGTTTGAGTTTTAATGTCAAATGCTACAACACCAACTTGTGCACCAAGTGTAACTGGACCGTATGAATAATTAACATACGCAGTACCTTCTTCTCGGTCACCTCTTGATGTTACTGTTGTGTCTGCAGTTGCATAACCTAAACCAAAGCTAGCACCATCTACCATAGGAACATTACCTGATAAAACTACCTCATATGAATCTTCATAGTATTGGTTAACTGTTCCAGATGTACCTTCGTCAGTCGCTGCGTCACCCGCACCTACTGTTGGGAAGTACATTGCATCAAGTTTTAATCCTAATGGAAGGATGTCAGCATTTGTAAATCTTAAACCGAAAGATCCATCGTTCTGACCAACTTGTGTCCAAGTTGTTGCACCATGGAAACCTTCTTCAAATGCAGTTGGAGTCTTGTTATCGATTGCATCAATCGGAGTTCCTCTTGATGTCATTTCGATAGTTCCGTAAGAAGTTCCAAATGATAATTTGGAATCGTTTCTTGCGTTATCTCCTGTTAGAGTTTGTTCGTATGAAACTGTAGTTCCATCGTCTAACTCAGTTGAACCTTTTACAGTTAACTCGTTCTCTTGTCCAAGTCTACCACCAGAATTTGCTCCTGATAAACCTGTAGTAGCTGAAATTTCCATACTACCAGAAAGAGTCATTTCGCCAGCGTTAGCTGGTACGAATGCAAAAACAGTCAACACAGTTGATAACAATATTTTTCTTAATGTTTTCATTGTATTTTCCTTTTGTTATGTTTTTATATAAAAACAGCGTATTTTTAGCCTAAACAGGGACTTTAGTACCAATTTTTCCCAGAAACGTGGTTTTTTATGAGCTATTGTGGTAAATATGCAACATACCAAAAAACAGTGTTTTTAGCTGATAATTTAACAATTCTTCTCAAATTATGCTATTTTTTGTTTATAAGTTAACTTAACTTAAAAAATCTAATGAAATTTTATAAATTATTAGCACTAACTATTATAGCCATTTTGGCTCTTAACTCTTGCAAAGCATTAAAACCTAAGTGGGTTGATACACGAAACGTTCCAACTGATGCAAGAGAGAGAGCGAGAAAAAATGTTGAAGAAGGAAGAGGGGTATCCTTAGGAAATTTGGGTAATAGAAAAACTACTTATCAATTTAGTTCATCCAATCCTATGTGGAGAGCATCACTTGAGGTTTTAGATTTTATTCCATTAACAACAGTAGATTACTCTGGGGGAGTTATTATTACAGACTGGTATAATGATAATGCGGGCAATGATGCGATCAAAGTAACTGTAAGATTTTTATCTAATGAAGTAAGAACGAATAGTATAAAAGTAGTAGTGCATAAAAAAACTTGTGACAATAATCAAAATTGTGCGACAAACAAAATAGACTCCAAAATTGAAGAAGAGCTAGTAACTTCGATTCTTAAATTGGCTGCTAAATTTGAAAAAGAGACAAAAACTAAAAAAAATTAGTAATTAAATGGAAAGATTCAATTTTTTATCTGTTGAAAAAAAATGGAGTCAGATTTTTAAAAATCAAAAATTATACAGACCAAAGCCCGCCAAAAAATTTTATTGTTTAGAAATGTTTCCATATCCATCAGGAAAAATACACATGGGTCATGTTAGAAACTACACCATAGGTGACGTTATAGCGCGATATAAATATATGAATGGATTTTCAGTTTTACATCCAATGGGTTGGGACTCATTTGGACTACCAGCAGAAAACGCGGCCAAAGAGAACAAACTTCACCCAAAAGATTGGACTAACTCCAATATTGCTGAAATGAAACGACAATTACAAATGATGGGACTATCAATAGATTGGGCTTTAGAAATATCTACTTGTGATGAGGATTATTATAAGCATCAGCAAGAACTATTTATTGATTTTTATAAAAAAGGACTAGTAACTCGTAAAGAAAAATATGTTAATTGGGATCCTATTGAAAATTCTGTATTAGCAAATGAGCAAGTTGTAAATGGTAAAGGTTGGCGATCAGGCGCCACGGTGCAAAGAAAAAAATTGTTTCAGTGGTTTTTCAATATTTCAATTTTTTCAGAGGAACTTCTTAAGGGTTTAGAGGGTCTTAATAATTGGCCTGACAAGGTGAAATTGATGCAAAAAAATTGGATAGGAAAATCAGTAGGGTGTGAAATTGATTTTAAAACAAATATTGATAAAAAAATAAAAATTTTTACAACTAGGCCAGATACAATATTTGGTGCAACCTTTCTTGCAATATCTCCAGACCATCCGATTTGTGAAAATTTAAAAGGCGACAAAGATTTTTTAAAATTTAAAGATGAATGTTCAAAAATTGGAACAACAGAGGAGTCTATCGCAAACGCAGAAAAACTTGGCTATAAAACCTCCATCCTAGCTAATCATCCATTTATAAAACACAAAAAAATTCCGGTTTATGTTTCAAATTTTATCTTAATGGACTACGGAACGGGAGCTATATTTGGTTGTCCCGCACATGATACGAGAGATTTAGAGTTTGCCAGAAAATATAAGATTGAGATTATTACAGTAGTATCCCCAAAATCTAAAGATTTCAAAATTGTAGATGAAGCATTTACTGAAGAGGGTATTGCTATCAATTCTGAATTTCTTGATGGTTTAAAAACAAATGAAGCAAAAAATAAAATTATTTCAGAAATAGAAAAGTTAAAAATAGGAAATAGAAAAATTTCTTTTAGATTAAAAGATTGGGGAATATCTAGACAAAGATATTGGGGTTGTCCGATACCAATGATACATTTAGAAAACGGTGAAATTGTACCTGTCGAAAAGAGTGAGCTCCCAATAAAACTGCCCGACGACGTAGACTTGTCAAAATCGGGAAATCCTCTCGACAATCACCCGTCATGGAAAAAAACTACCCAAAAATCAACGGGAAAACCAGCAATTCGAGAAACAGATACATTGGATACTTTTGTTGACTCCTCTTGGTATTTTTTGAGATTTTGCTCACCTAATTTTAACCAAGGTCCATTTGACAAAGAAAAAATTAATCATTGGATGCCAGTTGATCAATACATAGGAGGAGTTGAGCATGCTATACTCCACCTTCTTTACTCAAGATTTTTTATGAAGTCTATAAATCTAGTAAATAGTGACATCAAGTGCAAAGAGCCTTTCAAAGGTCTGTTCACTCAGGGTATGGTCTGTCATGAAACTTATAAAGACACAAACGGCAGATGGCTTAGCCCAGAGGACGTTGAACAAGACCCGTCATCAAATGTTGTGTCAAAAAAAACGGGCGAGAAAGTAATTATCGGACCCTCTGAATCAATGTCAAAATCAAAGAAAAATACTGTCGATCCAGAAAAAATGATTAAGAGATATGGTGCGGATGCTGTCAGATGGTTTGTATTATCTGATAGTCCACCGGATAAAGACATTCAATGGTCTGATCAAGGAATTAATGCATCCTACAAATTTTTACAAAAATTGTGGGATTTAAACCAAAGAATTTGTGAAAGAAAGGAAAGGAAAACTAATTCAAAGGATGAAAATCAATTCATTATAAATTTTGAAGTTTTCATTAAACAGATAACAAATCATATTGAAAATTTTCAGTTAAATGTAGTTATAGCTAACAGTTATGAAGCACACAGGTTTTTTTATAACAGTTTCGAAAAAAATATTTCAAATTCACTTTTAAAAGAAAAATTTTCAATTTTCATAAAAATGTTAATACCTATCGTCCCATTTCTTGCTAATGAATGCTTAGATGTTTTGAAATGTCAGAAAAGAGAAGAATGGCCTAAATTAGACGTTAAAATACTGGAAAATCAAAAAATTAAATTAGTTGTTCAAATAGACGGTAAAACAAGATCGATTAAAGAACTTGAAAAGGGTATTAAAGAAGATCGATTAATTGAGCTTGTAAAATTGGATGATAAATTAAAAAAATATTTAAATGATAAGAAAATAAAAAAAAGTATTTTTATTAAAGATAAGATAATAAATATACTCACAAACTAATGATGAAAAAAGTACTAACAATAGTTTTTATATTTGCGTTTGTTAGTGGCTGTGGTTTTAAAAAGATTAATGACCCAAATTTAAAGTTTTATTCAATAGGCGATATAAAACTTAGTGGAAACAAGCAACTTGGTTTAGTAATACAAAATAAACTTAAGCTTTCGTCAAGCACAGGTTCAAAAAACACACTGTTTTTAAATATTAATCTTGAAAAATACAAAACAACCAGAGAGAAAGATTCAAGTAACAAAATTACTAAATACGATATTAAACTTATAGCCAATATCTCAATAAAGACTTCGTCTGAAATAATTGAAAGGAAATTTGAGACAATAGATTTTTATGATGTATCATCTGATTACTCTGATACAATTAGAGCTCAAAAAAATCTTGAGAGCGAACTTGCTAAGAATATTGCTGATGAACTTATAAGCTATCTTAAATTTAAATTTAATAATGATATTTAAAAGCTACTTAGTTGAAAATGATTTATCTTTACTTAAGGATAAGAATATTATTTTACTGTATGGAGAAAATACAGGATTAAAAGATGACCTTAAAAGAAATATAATTGAAAATAATATAAACAGAGAAATAATAAAATTAAATCAAGATGACATATTAAAAAATAACTTTTTGTTAGATAACGAGATTATGAACCTCTCGCTATTTAATAACAAAAAAATAATATTAATTGATAATATAACTGATAAATTTTTTAACCTTATAGAAAAAAATGTTAAGCAGGATAATTGTAAAATTTGTTTATTTTCAGGAGCACTTGAAAAAAAGTCAAAATTAAGAAATCTTTTTGAAAAAGAAAAATCATTAGGAGTAATTCCTTGCTACGAAGATAATGAAATAACATTACGCAATTATATAAAAAATCATCTGAAAAATATAAAAGGTCTTAATCAAGAAATAATTAATTTTATCATAGATAATTCTAATAAGAGCAGAGATAAAATCAAAAATGAATTAAATAAGATAATAGTATACTTCATAGAAAAACAAATTAACATTTTAGAATTGAGACAACTACTTAATTTGGATGAAAATGATAATTCTCAGAAATTAAGGGATGCAGCTATTCTAGGAGATAAAAAACTATTTAATGAGTTGATCTCTAAAACACAAATTAGTGAACAAGATAACATGATCTATATTAGGGGTCTTCTAAATCAATTCGTGAGGTTGGCAGAAATACATGAAATCAATATAACTAAGAAAAATCTTACTCAATCTATAGAAAGCCTTAATCCTAGGGTATTTTGGAAAGATAAGCCAATAATTTTAGGTCAAGCTAATAAGTGGAAAATAAGTAAAATTAAAACAACAATTGATGAGTTAACTAATGCCGAAATTTTAATTAAAACTTCTACCGATATACGAGGTAGCGAAATAACAAAGAAACTTTTAATAGATATTTGCAATAAAGTTTCTAGCGTCGCTTGAGCTTTTCAGAAACTGACTCAAATTGCTCTAAGTTTTTATATTCTATGCTTATTTTACCAGAATTATTTTTTTTATTAACTATATTAACCTTTAACCCTAAAGACCTTTCTATCTCCCTTTGAACGTCAAAAATATTTGGATCTATAGTAAAAGATTTGGACTGCTTTTTTTTTATAGACTCAATTGATCGAGCTGACATTTTTTTGCTAACTATTTCTTCGGCAATTTGTGATGCGTTAGGAAGACCAACTAAAGGTCTGGCTTGGCCAGCTGTTAGTTCACCGTCTTGCAGCATAGAAATAATATCTTTGGGCAAATTTAAAAGACGTAAAGTATTGCTAACGTGACTTCTACTCTTTGACATCATATTAGCAATCTTGTCGTGATCATAACCAAATTCCTCATTAAGACGTTTGTACCCTTTAGCCTCCTCTACTATATTTAAGTCCTCTCTTTGAATATTTTCAACAATAGCTACCTCTAAAACTTCATTGTCGTTGAGCTCTAATATGGTAACAGGAATCTCATGAAGGCCTGCTTTTTGGGCTGCAAGCCACCTTCTCTCACCAGCAACAATTTGATAAGGCTCCGACGAACCTTTTATTTGCCTGACTGCAATAGGTTGTATAATTCCATTTTGTTTAATTGAAGAAGCAAGCTCATTAAGTTTAGTTTCATCAAAATTTATCCTTGGCTGAAATTCATTTCTTTTTATATTATCTAATGGCACCCTTAAAATAGCCTGATTTTTCGAGGTTTTTTCGTTGTTATTTTGATCACCAAATAGCGCTGAAAGACCTCTACCTAAGCCTTTTTTAGATTTATTCATGCAGCACTCCCAATTTTATTATTTTGAGATTGAAATTCTTTCGCCAGTTCAAAATAAGATTTACTACCAGAACAATTTTTATCATATACTACGCATGGTTCTCCATGAGATGGTGCTTCCGATAATCTGACATTTCTTGGAATTACAGTATTGTAAACCTTTTCCTTAAAGTAATTTCTAGCTTCGAAATCGACTTGTGAGCATAATTTGTTTCGCTTATCAAACATTGTAAGAACAATTCCGCGAATGCTTAGTGTTGGATTTAAATTTTTTTTTATACGATCAATGGTTTTAACAAGTTGGGTAATTCCTTCTAAAGCAAAAAATTCAGTTTGAAGTGGAACTAATAATTCTTTGGAAGAAACCAATGCCATAACTGTTAATAGGCTAAGAGAAGGAGGGCAATCTATAAAAACATTATCATACTTTTTAGTAGCGCTATTCTCTAATATTTCTTTTAATATAAAGGCTCGATTATTATCATTGGCCGTTTCGACCTCAAGACCTGATAGATCAACGTGTGAGCTAACTAAATCTAAATTTTCGATACGTGTTTTTTGAATAACATTTTCAAGATTAATTTTTTTTATTAAGAGATTGTAAATATTTTTCTCTTGATCATTATTTGATATACCAACTCCAGTAGTGGCGTTACCTTGTGGGTCTAGATCAATAATTAAATTATTTTGACCCAAAATGGACAGTGCACTCGCCAAGTTGATAACTGAGGTTGTTTTTCCTACGCCGCCCTTTTGATTTATGACCGCTATTATATTTGGTTTCACTTTTTTTTTATCTATTCCAAATCACAATTTTAGAATCTTTGCTTGTAATACTTTTTTCCAGACTATACTTGAAAATTTTATTCTTCATAGCTTTTTCTAACTCTTCTTGTGCACTCTTTCCTTTTAAAATAATAAATTTATGTGGTTTTTTACAAATTTCACGTGAAACTTGTATCAATTTGTCGATTTTCTTAAATGCACGACACACAATATATCTAGAGTCTATAGACTGCCGGAAAATATCACCTTTAATCACTTTTGCATTTAAACCAACCAGTTTAATAACATCTTCTAAAAATTTCGCCTTTACTGGTGATTTTTCATATAATTTCACGTGAAATCGAGGATTTTTATTAAAAATAGAGATAATAATACCAGGAAAACCACCACCAGATCCGAGATCTGACAGTGAAGAGTCGTCATCAAACCCAATAAACTTAACTAATTGGGCAGAGTCTAAGATATGCCTTGTCCATATATCATTTTGTGAACTTTGGCTTATAAGATTGTACTTTTTATTGATCAAAAGTAAATATTCAATAAATTTATTGATCTTTTGGAGATCAAAATCATTATATTTAAGTACACTTTTAAGTAAATTTACAGCTTTAGGGCTGGGTATCAAACTCTAACTCTTTTTTTTGGTTTTTTTAGATAACCTAGAAGAATAATAGCAGCTGCTGGAGTAACGCCATCAATTCGCAAAGCTTGTCCTAAAGTTCGTGGTTTAATTTGAGACAGCTTACTCTTAATTTCGTTAGAAAGACCGCTAAAATTATTATAATCGATATTGTTTGGTATCAAAAGACTTTCATCTTTTTTAAAAGCAGCAATATCATGAGACTGTCTTTTCAAATAGCCAGAATAGTGTGAGTCAATTTCAATCTGTTCATCTATGTCAGAACCATGATAAGGTAATGACTTCCAGATCTGCCTTATTTTTGCCATATTTAAATTTCGTTGTGCCATTAATTCAATCCCAGATCTCTTAACACCATCTTGAGCAATTTTTATATCATGCTTACTTGCTTCAGTGGGGGAGATTAAATTTGATTTAAGGTAATCAGATATTTGAACTAATTTTTTTTGTTTTCCCAGAAATATTTTAGATCTATTTATTCCTACGCAATTAATTTTAATACCAGATGGAGTTAACCTTTGATCTGCATTATCTGCTCTTAACGATAATCTATATTCAGCTCTTGAAGTAAACATTCGATACGGTTCAGAAACACCTTTAGTAATTAGATCATCAATCATTACTCCTATATAAGACTCAGATCTATCTAAAATAAATTCCTCTTTTTTTAAAATTTTTAAAGCAGCATTGATACCAGCAATTAGTCCCTGAGCAGCCGCCTCTTCGTAACCAGTTGTTCCGTTAATTTGTCCTGCTAGAAATAACGATTTAATTTTTTTGGTCTCTAAAGTTGGATTTAACTCCCTTGGATCAACATAATCGTACTCTATAGCATAACCTGCTCTTTTCATTTTAACACTCTCTAAACCCTTGATTTTACTTAATATTTTAATCTGTATTTCTTCTGGAAGAGATGTTGAAATGCCATTTGGGTAAACAGTATTGTCCTTTAATCCCTCTGGCTCTAAAAAGATTTGATGTTTTTGTTTTTCTTTAAACTTTACAATTTTATCTTCAATGGAAGGACAATATCTTGGTCCAACACCTTTAATATTGCCAGAGTACATCGCACTCCTATTAATATTATTGCTAATAATTTTGTGAACTTCATCATTAGTATGTGTCATGCCGCATGAAATCTGTTTATTTTCAAGTTTGGTTGTCAAAAAAGAAAAGAAGTAAGGATTCTCATCAGCTGGTTGCATTTCTAAATCGTCATAATTAATTGTCGATCCGTCAAGTCTTGGAGGTGTTCCAGTTTTCAGTCTGCCTAGTTTAATTTTAAATCTAGTTAGCTGTTCACTTAAACCGGTAGATGGTTTTTCATCGTATCTACCTGCAGGTATTTGTGTTTCACCAATGTGTATTAACCCGTTTAAAAAAGTTCCAGTCGTCAAGATAAGCTCCTTACACATTATCTCCTTACCGCTTTGGCACAAGAAACCTATAACTTGATTATCATCAAACAAAAATTTAACCACTGGGTCAGCTATAATAGATAGGTTTTTATAATTTAATAAGATTTTTTGCATATGCTCCTTATAAAGGGCTCTGTCTGATTGAGTTCGTGGTCCTCTGACCGCTGGCCCTCTACTTCTGTTTAATAATCGAAACTGAATACCTGATTTATCAGAGACCGTACCCATTACACCATCAAGTGCATCGATTTCTCGAACCAAATGCCCTTTACCTAGTCCACCAATAGCAGGATTACAAGACATCTCACCAATGGTCTCGATTTTATGGGTAAAAAGCGCAGTATTGACGCCCATTCTAGCGGAAGCAGCAGCAGCCTCACATCCTGCGTGTCCACCTCCTATAACTACTACATCATAGTTTTGTTTAATCATAATTAGAATGTAACGTTGATTATTTAGATTACAAGAATTAATTATTAATCAAAATAAATTTATTATTATTTGCCTATGCAAAAATCCTTGAAAATTGACCCTAAAATCTCTTCAACATCCACTTTTCCAACTATACTTCCTAAATGTCTTGTGGCCATTCTTAGATCCTCAGCAGCTAGTTCTAAGTCTTTGTGTTGATCTTTCTTGAGAAACTTGTCTATCTCTATCAAACACTCGTTTAGCTTCACTCGATGTCTCTCTCTTGTAATTAAAGCATTGTTAGTTGATGAAAATTTTTTACTAAGCTTTTGTTTGATTAAATTTATTAATTTATCAATATTCTTATTATCTTTTACAGAAGCTAATATGGTATCTACATCAAATCTATGATTTTCTTCATCTTGAACATCAGATTTGTTTAGTAAAATTATTGAGTCTTCATTAATTAAAGACATTATTTTATCACTAACTTTTTTTTTTGTATTATCAATTACCACAATATTTAAATCAGCTTCATTAAATTTGCTTAACGCTAATGATATTCCTTTTTTTTCAACCTCATTCTTTGCCTCTCTGATCCCAGCTGTATCTGCAAGAATGACTGGATAACCATCTAGGTTGAGATAGGTTTCAATGACATCTCTTGTTGTTCCAGCTTCATCAGAAACTATAGCTGCATCTCTTTTAGATAATAAATTTAACAACGAAGATTTCCCAACATTTGTTTCTCCGATAATTGATACTCGAAATCCATTTCTGATTTTTTCACCTACTTTGTTATCGTTAATAATTTTACTTATATCACTATGTATTGATTTAATTGATTTATGGGCCTCTTTTAAAACATCTTCAGGAAGATCATCTTCAGCAAAATCAATTTTAGCTTCTATGAAAGAAAGTGACTTTATCAATTTTGATCTTAATTCATCATAATATTTGGATGCATGGCCATTAACTAAATTTACTGCTTGTTTTCTTTGAAGTTCTGTTTCTGAATGTATTAAATCGCCAATACTTTCAGCTTTTAATAAATCAATTTTATTATTCTGAAAGGCAATTTTTGTAAACTCACCGGGCTCAGCCATTCTGCAGTTTTTTTGACTAGATAATACTTTAAGAAAATAGCTTATAATTGCGTTACTTCCATGGACATGAAATTCAGCTAGATCATCACCCGTAAAACTATTTGGCTTTGGAAACCATAATATTAAAGCTTCTGGATCAATAATAGCACCATTACTTGGATCAAAAAATTTGCAAAGGTTTATCTCATTTTCTTTGATCTTCTTTTCTTTTGAAATGAGTTTACAAATACTTAAAGTATCAGGACCTGACATTCTA
>CACEXV010000004.1 GCA_902563575.1 uncultured Pelagibacteraceae bacterium | reverse complement strand
ATCAGATACTGCAAATTTAATAGAAAATTTATCACAAGAAACAAGAGCAAAGCTTCTTGAAATTGAAGAATTTAATTTGGATCCAGAAATTTTTATAGAAATTAATGAGTCTATTCAAAGTGAAGTTTTACAACTCTTATCAGAAGACTCTATAGCCAAAATTATAAAAAGATTAGAAAGTGATGACTCTTTAAAAATACTAGAAAATTTAGAGTCAGATAAAAAAAATCTAGTAATGGATAAACTTTCTCCAAAAGATAGATTTTTATTGGAGGAGGGATTGAGCTTTCCCGAGGACTCTGCGGCAAGGATAATGCAAAGAGAATTCACAGCCGTACCAAGTAACTGGACAGTGGGTCAAACTATAGACTACTTAAGAGAAAATAAAGATTTGCCCCAAGAATTTTTAGAAATTTTCATTGTAGATAATGATTTTAAACCAATAGGTACAGTGCCATCCTCAAGAGTATTAAGAACTCCTAGAGATTATAAAATGAATTCTATAATGAGGGAAATGCCAGTTTTAATATCAGTAAATATGGATAAAGAAGAGGTTGGACATACTTTTGAAAACTATAACTTAGTTTCTGCTGGAGTTGTGAACAAAAACAATAAATTAGTTGGAATGATTACAGCTGACGATGTAGTAACTGTTGTTCAAGAAGAAGCAGAGGAAGATGTTCTAAGATTAGCGGGGGTAGGCGATGAAGAAATTACTGATAGTGTATTAATTAAGACAAAAAGAAGATTTAGTTGGCTTTTATTAAATTTGTTCACGGCTTTATTAGCCACTTGGGTCATAAGTTTATTTGGTGCTACAATAGAACAAATGGTAGCTTTAGCCTTCTTAATGCCGATAGTGGCGTCTATGGGAGGCAACGCAGGAATGCAAACTTTAGCCGTAACTATAAGAGCTATAGCAACAAAAGAATTATCCTCAGGAAATTTTAACAATATTGTAGGAAAAGAATTTCTAATTGGAATTTTAAATGGAATTATATTTGCAATAATCACAGCTTTAATAGTTCAATTATGGTTTAAGGATATAAATTTGTCTTTAATAATTAGCATTTCAATGATTCTTAATATGATCGTAGCGGGACTGTTTGGCATATTAGTGCCAGTTTCACTTAAGAAATTAAATATCGACCCCGCATTAGCATCAAGTGTATTTGTTACAACAATAACTGATGTGATTGGTTTTCTATCTTTTTTAGGAATTGGTTCTTTTTTCTTTTTGAACTAAACATTATCTATTAACCTTACATTATCTATATAATAGGCTGAAAAAATATTAAATTTTTCAATCGTTGTCTTTGGCGTCTTTAATGTATTAAGATTTAATATTTCGAGATAATCTACTTTTTTTACACCTTTTTTTTTGATTTCTTTTTTTAACGTTTCAATATCTGAAAATTTTGCTTTATTTGTTTTCAATCTTTTCTTAAATTTTATTATCAAATTAGTTATATTTCTTGCTTTATCTAAATTTTTTTTACTTAGATAAAAGTTCCTAGAGGAAAAAGACAGGTTCGATTTATCTCTTATCGTGTTACAAGAAATTACATTTGTTTTTGATTTAATACTTTTTAAGTGTTGTTTAATTAAAAATAATTGTTGAAAATCCTTTTTTCCTAAAAAAATTTTGTGTGGCTTAATTATTTCAATTAATCTATTTACTACGTCTACAACCCCTTTAAAATGACCTGGTCTAAACTTACCGCACAATTTTGAGCTAAATTTATCAAGATATATTTTATTGTTAGTTTTAAAATCATAGATTTCCTTAAAATGCGGAAGAAACACATAATCGATTTTAAGTTTTTTAAGCAAACTTAGATCTTTCATCTGACGTCTTGGGTATTTGTTATAATCTTGTTTTTTAGAGAATTGCTTAGGATTTATAAAAATACTGACAACAGTAATTTTACTTTGTTTTTTTGCGTTTTTAAACAAACTAACATGACCTTTGTGCAAGGCACCCATTGTTGGAACAAAGCCAATGTTTTTTTTTCCACTTAATTTGTTAAATATCTGGCTTCTTTTTTTAATTACTTCCATTTAAATATATTAATGATATTAATATTTATCTTAAAATCATATGATAAAACAAGCTATTATTCCACTAGCGGGTTTAGGCACTAGGATGCTACCATTAACGAGCGTAATACCAAAAGAATTATTACCTATAAATGGTAAAACTAATTTAGATTATATTTTAGAAGAATGCATTGAGGCTGGTATAAAAGAGTTTGTGTTTGTTATTTCAAAGAAAAAAATATCTATAAAAAATTATTTTTATAATGATGCTTTTTATAAAAAGATAATAAGAAAAAAAAAAGATAAGAGAATAATACAAGAGTATAAAAGAATTAAAAAATATAAACGAATGATAAAATTTGTTTATCAAAATAGTCCCAAAGGTACTGGTGATGCAATTATAAAATGTAAAAATCTGATTAAAAGTAATTTTTTTTTGATGTTATTACCTGATGATTTAATTATAAATAAAAATTGTTCAAAAGAGCTGATAAAACTGCATAACAAAAAAAAAGGTTCGGTAATCGCTACTAAGAGAGTGGACAATCAATCTGTATCAAGATGGGGAATACTGTCAGTAAAAAATAGAAAAAAAAATTATTTTCAGATAGAAGACGTTGTCGAAAAACCAACTATAAAAAAAGCTCCTTCAAACTTTGCAATTATTGGAAGATATATTTTGCCTACTAAAATTTTTGAAGAAATAAAAAAAATAAAACCGGGTCAGGGAGGAGAAATCCATATAACAGATGCTATTAGGAATTTGATAATAAAAAAAAATAAATTTTATGGCAATATTTTTAAAGGAAAATATTTAGATTGTGGAACCATGAAGGGGTACATAAATTCTTGTAAAGAAATACTAAAGGAAAAAAAATGAAATTATGCATGATTGGAACTGGGTATGTAGGATTAGTCAGCGGAACATGCTTTGCCGATATAGGAAATCAAGTAATATGTGTTGATAAAGACATAAAGAAAATAAATAAACTCAATTCTGGTTTTTCACCAATTTATGAACCGGGCTTGGAGGAGTTAATCAAAAAAAACTTTTTAGCCAAAAGACTTTCATTCACAAATAATGTAAAAAACGCTATAAATGCATCTGATATAATTTTCATTTGTGTTGGCACACCCACAAAAAATGGCACATTTGATGTTGATTTATCTTTTATCAACCAATGTGTGAAAGAGATATTAAAGTATTCAAAAAAAAGAAAAATCATAGTCACTAAATCAACAGTTCCTGTTGGCACTGGTGACAAGATCGAAAAATTACTTAAAAAAAAAAGAAAATTATTTACACTGGTCTCAAATCCAGAATTTTTAAGAGAGGGAGAAGCAATCCGTGATTTTAGATTTCCTGATAGAATTATTATTGGATCTAATGAAAAAAAAGTTTTTAACATAATGAAAAAACTTTATTCTCCGTTAATAAGTAAAGGAGCTAAATTTTTTACTACATCAAGAAGAGGAGCTGAATTAATTAAATACGCCTCAAACGCTTTTTTAGCCACAAAGATTACATATATAAATGAATTAGCAAATTTATGTGAAAAATGTGGAGTAGATATTGAAGATATTTCTTTGGGAATAGGACTTGATAGCAGAATCGGTGGAAGATTTTTAAGAGCAGGACCTGCATATGGCGGTTCATGCTTTCCAAAAGACACTAAAGGCTTAGTTTCTGCGTCAAACAAATTTAAAGTAAATTTATCTTTAGTGAAGACAGTGATAAAGTCTAATGAGAATAGAGTTAACTTATTAATACAAAGAGTCCATAAAATCCTAGGAAAAAAATTAAAGAATAAAAGGATTGCTTTTTTAGGTGTAACTTTTAAACCAAATACAGATGATATGAGAGACTCTTCAAGCCTGAAGATGATTCCTTACCTTAGTAAAAAAGGGGCAAAATTATCATATTATGACCCATCTGGAGAAAAAAACGAATTTAAAAAGATTAAAAATTGTTCATATAAAACAAATATAAAATCCAATTGCCTTAATGCAGATTTAATTATTATTTTAACTGAATGGGATGAATTTAAGTCTATAGATTTTAAGAAAATAGTTAAAAATAAACAAGTAAAGATTTATGATTTGAGAAATTTATATAATGTAAAAGATATGAAAAAAAACAAACTTAAATACTACTCAGTTGGAAGATCAAGTTAATATATTTCAAATATCGCGTCGACTTCTACAGCAACACCTAAAGGCAAACTATTAGCACTAATAGCAGCTCTTGTATGCTCACCTCTTTTATCAAGAATTTTCTTTAATAGATCAGATGCACCGTTTATTACTTTTGGCTGATCTATAAAGTCATCAGTAGAGTTAACATATCCAGTTAATTTTACACAGGATTTAATTTTGTCCAAATCACCGCCACAAGCTTTTTTTGCGTGTGCCAATATACTTAGACCGCATCTTTCTGCTGCTTTATAACCTTGATCAAGACTCAAATCTTTTCCAATCTTTCCTTTGATAATCTCAGATTTTTGATCTATCGAAACTTGTCCAGATATATATAACAACTTACCAATTATGATTGATCCAACATATGCGCCAACTGGAGCTTTAGGGTCAGGTAAAGTTATATTTAAACTTTTAATTTTATCATCTGTCTTGCTCATTTCTTTTTTCCCCTTTTTTTATTTTTGTCATATTCTTTTCTTTTTTCGATAAGTATTAAAGCTTCCTCCATCGTTAATTCTGTAGGATCTTTATCTTCTGGTATAGTGGCATTTAAAGATTTGTATTTTATATATGGTCCGTATTGTCCCTTCATTACTTTTACTGGTTTTTTATCTTCAGGATGTTCACCTAAATTTTTGATTTCAGATGAGGAAATTCTACCTGGTTTTGCTTCAGAGATTAAAATTGTTGCTCTATTTAAACCTATTGAAAATAAATCTTCAATAGTTTCAAGTCTTGCAGATTTATTTGAACATTTTAAATAAGGTCCGAATCTACCTATATTTATAGTAATGTCCTCATTTAGATCTGGATGTTTTCCTAAAATTTTTGGAAGAGAGCAAAGGTATTTCGCTTTTTCTAAATCAATTTCCTCAATATCTAATCCTTTAGGAATAGAAACATTTTTTAAGTTTTCGTTCTCTTTTTTCTTTTTTATTTTTTTCTTCTTCTTCTTTTCTTCTTCTATTTGATCTTTCTCAAATTGAAGGTAAGGACCAAATCTTCCATTTTTTAAAAAAATATCTTTTCCACTGTCATTTTTACCTATCAGTTTTGGTTCAGATAGATTTATCATTTGAGAAGCTTTTGATTTAGATAAAGGTCTTGTAAATTTACACTCAGGATAGTTTGAGCAACCTATAAATGCTCCACCTCTAAAACTATTTTTTAAACTCAGAGTGCCATTATTGCAAGCCTTACAACTTCTGTCTATTTGATCATTTTTATCCTTGTCAAATACTAGATCTCCAAGACTTTCATTTAACATATCTAAAACTTCACGTGTTCTGATGTCTTTAACAGAACCAACATTAGAGTAGAAATCCTTCCAAAAATCCTCTAGCACTCTAATATAGTCTGTTTTTCCACTGGTTATTTCATCTAATTGATTTTCAAGATTAGCTGTAAAATTATAATCCACATATCTTGCAAACAATTTTTCAAGAAAGGCTGATAATAATTTACCTCTATCAGTTGGGTGAAATCTTTTGTTTAATAATTCAACATAATTTCTTGTAGATAACACTGAAATTATACTCGCGTACGTAGAAGGCCTTCCTATGCCTAATTCTTCAAGTTTTTTGACTAAACTAGCTTCAGAGTATCTAGGCGGAGGGTTCGTAAAGTGCTGCTCATCAATAATGTCTTTTATTTTAACTTTGTCTCCAATTTTCACAACAGGTAATATATTTTTTGCTTCATCGTCATTTTCCGGAAGACTATAAACTTTCAAAAATCCATCAAACTTCATTATGGACCCACTTGCGTTAAAAGTTATGGTTTCATCATCCGATGCTATTTGTATAGAACTCCTATCAAATTCAGCTGGGCTCATTTGAGAAGATAAGGCACGTGACCAGATTAAATCATACAATTTCATTTGATCGGTGCTTAGATACTTTTTAAGCTCACTAGGTTTTCTCTCCACATTGGTTGGCCTAATAGCTTCATGAGCTTCTTGTGCGTTTTTCGCCTTTTTTCCTGAAAAACTATTTGGATTATCCGGCAAATACTTATTACCATATTGTTTATCAATGTATGACCTAAAGTCTTTAACAGCTTCTTTAGATATATTTGTACCATCTGTTCTCATATAAGTAATTAAACCTACAGTATCGCCATCAATATCAATTCCCTGGTAAAGTCTTTGTGCAATTTGCATAGTTCTTGACGCTCCAAATCCGTATTTACCTGACGCTGACTGTTGCAAAGTTGATGTTGTAAAAGGCGCCACAGGATTTCTTTTAAAAACTTTATTTGATACATTTTTGATTGAATAATTTTTTGTTTTTATTAAATCTGTAGCATTATTAATAGAAGATTTGTCACGAAAAGAGAATCTTTCAATTTTGTTATTTTTAAAAACATTTATCTTCGAGTTTATTAAATTATCTTTTTCATCCTGAAAATTTACGATTAAACTCCAATATTCCTCTGGTTTAAAAGATTCTATTTCATGCTCTCTTTCTGTAATTAATTTTAAGGCAACTGACTGCACTCTTCCAGCAGATTTTGAACCTGGAAGTTTTGTCCAAAGAATTGGTGAGATATTAAACCCAACTAGATAATCAAGAGCTCTTCTTGCTAAATATGCATTTACTAAACTTTTCTCTATCTGTCTCGGATTATTTATGCCATTTAACACTGCATTTTTAGTTATCTCGTTAAAAACAACACGCTCTAATTTTTTGCCTGTAAGTAATTTTTTGTCTTCCAAAACTTTTTTAACATGCCACGCTATTGCCTCTCCCTCACGGTCAGGGTCTGTTGCTAGTATTATTTTTTTACTTTCTTTCGCGGCATCCGTTATTTCTTTCAAATATTTTTTCGAAAAAGAGTCCAACTCCCACTGCATTTCAAAATCTTTTTCAGGATTTACAGATCCATTTTTTGAGGGCAGATCCCTTATATGGCCATAACTTGCTAAAACTATGTAATCTTTTCCAAGGTATTTATTAATCGTTTTAGCTTTTGCAGGACTTTCAACCACAACTAAGTTCATGATTAGTATCTTTAGATGAAAAATATAATATTTGTCAAACTATTTAAATTTAATGTTCAAAAAACGTTTAAATCAAAGATTTATTTTATTTTCACTGCCTGTCAATAATTTAGATAAATTTGATCTATGTGTAATTATCAAAAGTATAAAGTAAGCAAAAAATATTAAGGAATTATTAAAACCATAAACCAAGAAATTATACAGCAATACAATGAAAGATGAAATTATAGAGCCCAATGAGACGTATCTTGAGATTAAAGTTATTACAGACCATGATATTACAAATATTGCAGGCAAAATAAAATCAAATGCAAATAATACCCCCAAGTATGTGGCAACACCTTTGCCACCTTTAAATTTTAGCCAAATTGAAAAAACATGTCCCAAAAATACCATTAGGCAAGATAAATAAAAATATTCTGGAAAAATATTTATAGTAATTATCACAGATAAATAACCCTTAAAGGAGTCAAGTATTAATGTAATTACACCCAATATTTTACTTCCTGATCTTATAACATTAGTTGCTCCAATATTACCTGATCCTTTTTTCCTAATATCAGTTTTAGTAAATAATTTTGTTAATATCAGTCCAAAAGGTATTGATCCTAACAAATAAGAGTAGGCTATGACTAAAAGCATTTGTTCCATTTAATTATCGAATACTAGTTCTCCACCAAGGAAAGTTTTTAATACTTTTCCTTGAAGCTTTCTTTCTTCGATAGCGGTATTTTTAGATTTAGATTTAAGATCATTGGCTTTAACAACCCAAGGTTTTTCTAAGTCAAAAATACAAATATCTGCATCAGAACCAATCTTTAAAGATCCCTTTTTTATTTTCAAAATCTTGGCAGGATTTATCGTTATCATTTCAATAATTTTGTTCAACTCTATTGATTTATTATGGAAAAGTTCTAAAGCTAAAGGTAGAAGAGTTTCTACGCCTATAGATCCAGTGGCAGCCTGAGCAAATGGTAACCTCTTGCTTTCTTCATCTTCAGGCTTATGACTTGAGACAATTACATCTATGAGGCCTTCATTTATCCCTTTTACCAAAGATTTTCTGTCTTCTTCTGATCTTAAAGGAGGCGAAAACTTCAAAAAAGTTTTAAAATCCCCTATATCATTATCGTTTAAAGAAAGATGATTAATAGAGACACCAACTGTAAATTTTTTTCCATTTGATTTATTTTTTTTAATGACATCAACCGATTTTTGTGAGGAAATTTGGTTTATATGATACCTACATTTAAATTCATCCAATAAACTTAAATCTCTCTCAATAATTATTTTTTCAGCAATGGAAGGAACACTTGACAAACCTAATCTTGTAGCAATTTCTCCTTCATTAATGCAACCATCTTTTGATAAATCATAGTCTTCAGCATGTTGCATAATTAATACTCCCATATCTGAGGCGTAGTCCATAATTCTAGACATGATCTCTGTATTTTTTATAGATTTATAAGGGTCAATAAAAGCAATAATCCCTTTCGATGATAACAATCCTAATTCGGTCATCTCTTCTCCACACATACCTCTCGTTAAACACGCAGCGGGAAAAATATTTAATTTAGATTTATCGCGACCGCGTCTCATTATAAAGTCAACCATTGAAACGTTATCAATTAATGGCTTTGTGTTGGGCATAGTTACGACTGATGTTACGCCACCTGACAATGCAGCGTTAGTTAATGATCTAAAATTTTCTTTATATTCAAATCCAGGTTCTCCAACAAACACACCCATGTCTACTAAACCTGGAATAGCTATTTTGTTATTAAAATCAAATGTTTCCATTTTACTAGATTTATTTGGTATTTTGGCTTTTGCCCCTATATCTTCAATTTTACCATTTTCATTAATAATAATATTGCCTATTTCATCCATTTTTTGTGATGGATCTACTATTCTACAATTCTTTAAAATTTTTTTATTCATTTGCAATAAAGTTTTAAGCAAGCCATTCTTACAGCTACACCTAATTCCACCTGTTCTTTTACTAAACTCACATTGATATCATCGGCTAACTTTGTGTCTATCTCAACTCCTCTGTTCATTGGACCAGGATGCATTATAAGTGCATCTTTACTGGCATATTTAAGTTTGTCTGGAGTTAACCCAAAATATTCGTAGTATTCTCTTTTTGATGGCAAAAATGATCCCTGCATCCTCTCATTCTGTAGTCTTAACATCATTACAATATCACAAGACTCTAAACCTTTTTTCATACTTGTAAAAGATTTTACACCTAATTGATTTATTGAGTCGGGCATTAAGGTTTTAGGTGCAATAACATTTACCTCTGCGCCCAACATGTTCATTAAATAAATATTTGATCTTGCTACTCTTGAATGTTTGATGTCTCCGCATATTGCAATTCTTAGTCCCTCAATTTTACCCTTGCTGTTAATTATTGTTAGAGCATCTAATAAAGCTTGTGTTGGATGTTCTCTCGTACCATCACCAGCATTAATGACTGCACAGTTAACTTTTTGTGATAAAAGATTTGGAGCTCCCGAATCTTGATGCCTGACGACAATCAAATCAGGGTGCATTGCATTTAATGTCATAGCTGTATCCATTAATGTTTCACCTTTTTTGATTGCTGAATTAACAATATTCATTGACATCACATCGGCGCCTAATCTCTTACCTGCTAAATCAAAAGAACTTTGGGTTCTAGTCGAAGGTTCAAAAAATAAATTAATTTGTGTTTTACCTCTTAAAACATCGAGTTTTTTTGAACCACTTCTATTTAATTTAATAAAATTTTGAGATTCTTTTAGGATTTCTTTTGCTTCTAATACTGATAGATTTTGGATACCTAATAGGTGTTTAACTTGTTTTTTAATAGCTTTAGATCTTGCCATTAAAATCAACTCTATAGGCCTTTTATGTAATCATATCAAGTTATTTTTTTGTCAAATAATCTAGAGCTCCCTGCAAAATGAATTGAGCTGCATTTTCATCCAATTTCCTTACTTTTTTGGATACATTAATATCTAAATTGCTTGATAAATTGAAGGCTCCTTCACTAGAAAGCCTTTCATCCCACATTGTGATATTTTGTGTAACATCATTTGATAGATTAATAGCGAGGTCCTTAGCTGATTGAGAAGAACTTCCTGGAGTTCCGTCCATATTAATAGGGTTTCCTATAATAATACCCTTAATGTCATTCTCTTTAATAATATTTTTAATTTCCAATAGAAAATCTGAGTATTTTTTTTTAATTATTGTTTTGTATGGAGTCGCGATAATCCAATCTTCGTCAGAAATTGCAATACCTATGCGTTTTTTTCCCGGATCAATGCCTATTAGCCTTGATTTTTTGTCTAGTTTTTTCTTAAATTTGTCAATATCCAACATTTATTTAATATATTTTATGGTATTAATTTCCTATATAAATAACATAAATCACAGATGTCCATAGATAAAGAAAAAATAATACATATATCTAAGTTAGCCAGAATCTCTATAGACTCTAAAAAATCAGACTCATTAGCTAAAGATTTAACATCCATTTTTAAATTTATAGAACAACTAAATGAGATTAACACGGATAAAATTGAACCTTTATCTTCTATATTGAACACACCATTAAGAACGAGAGAAGATAAAGTTGATGATGGCAAAATTAGAGATAAGATTCTTAAAAATTCCCCAA
Organism: uncultured Pelagibacteraceae bacterium; assembly: GCA_902563575.1. GTDB lineage: Bacteria > Pseudomonadota > Alphaproteobacteria > Pelagibacterales > Pelagibacteraceae > Pelagilacustribacter. The sequence goes on along the minus strand of CACEXV010000004.1, from coordinate 70,424 downwards.
AGAAAAATGAGGAATTTTTTGTTGTACCTAAGGTAATAGAATAATGTCAGAAATTATAAAAAAAAACTTGTCAGAAATTATTGAATTAATAAAAAAAAAAGAAATTAAATCTGAAGAGCTTGCACAGCTTTATATAGATGAAGCCAACAAAAGCAAAAAACTTAATTCATTTATTACCACTTGTTTTGACAACACTATTAAAAAAGCAAAAGAATTTGATAAAAAACCTAATTCAGCATCACTGCTCCCAGGCATTCCTTTAGCTGTTAAAGATCTTTTTTGCACTAACGGATTCAGAACTACTGCAGGGAGTAAAATGTTAGAAAATTTTGTGCCAAATTACGAGTCTACAGTTACTGAAAATTTATGGAAAGAGGGAGCAATTTTACTTGGTAAACTAAATTGTGACGAATATGCAATGGGATCATCTAATGAAACAAGTTATTTTGGAAATGTTATAAACCCAATAGCCAAAAACACTGTTCCAGGTGGATCATCTGGAGGATCCGCATCCGCACTAGCAGCAAATTTAACCCCAGCAACTATTGGAACTGACACTGGCGGCTCAATCAGACAGCCGGCGTCTTTTACTGGAACAGTAGGGTTAAAACCAACTTATGGACTTTGTTCTCGTTGGGGAATAGTAGCGTTTGCCTCTTCTCTTGATCAAGCTGGTCCAATGACTAAATCCGTTAAAGACTGCGCAATAATGTTAGAAGCTATGGCTGGTTTTGATAAAAAAGACTCAACTTCTATAGATAAGAAAAAAGAAAATTATTCAAAAAATTTAAAACCAAATATTAAAGGACTCAAAATTGGAATACCAAAAGAATATAGAGTTGAAAATATGCCAAAAGAAATTGATGAATTATGGAATAAAGGAAAGAGTATTCTAAAAGATTTGGGAGCTAATTTAATTGATATAACTCTCCCTCACACAAAATATGCGCTGCCAACATATTATATAGTTGCTCCAGCTGAAGCCTCATCTAATTTAGCTAGATACGATGGTGTTAAATATGGTTACAGATCTTCTCAAGGCAAAGATTTGATAGGTATGTATGAAAACACAAGATCTGAAGGTTTCGGTGATGAGGTTAAAAGAAGAATCTTAATCGGTACTTACGTTCTGTCATCTGGGTATTACGATGCCTATTATTTAAAAGCTCAAAAAGTAAGACAACTTATAAAAAAAGATTTCGATGAAAATTTTGCCAAAGTGGATGCTATTTTGACACCATCGACCCCAAGCTCTGCATTTAAAATAGGAGAAAAAACCAATGATCCAATTTCTATGTATTTAAACGATATATTTACTGTCCCGGTAAATTTGGCTGGTTTACCAGCAATATCAGTGCCTGCTGGACTAGACAAAAAGGGTTATCCGTTAGGATTACAATTAATTGGGAAAACATTAGACGAGCAAAATATATTAAATATAGCTTATGCCTTTGAAAAAAATTGTAATTTTAATAACGAGATAAAAAAGTGGTGGTTATGAATAAAGTTAAATTTGATTATTTTATAAAAGGAGAGAAAAATCAGTATGAAGTGATTATTGGTCTAGAAGTACATGCCCAAGTATCCTCTAACTCGAAACTTTTCTCTGGATCTGCAACAAAATTTGGTGCTGAGCCTAATAGCCAAGTAAGCCTTATCGACTCTGCTTTTCCAGGTATGCTGCCAGTTATTAATAAAGAGTGCATTAACCAAGCTATAAGAACTGGCTTGGGGTTAAATGCCAAAATTAATAATGACTCAGTGTTTGATAGAAAAAATTATTTTTATGCAGATCTCCCTCAGGGTTATCAAATATCACAATATAAAGATCCAATCGTTGGTGAAGGTAAAGTTTTTTTGGATATGCCATATGGCTCAAAAGAAATTGGTATTGAAAGACTACATTTAGAACAAGACGCAGGAAAAAGCATTCATGATATAGATCCAACAAATACTTATGTCGATTTAAATCGTTCTGGGATTGCACTTATGGAAATAGTCAGCAAACCAGATCTTCGATCACCAGAAGAAGTTAATGCTTATATAAAAAAAATTAGAACTATAATGAGATATCTTGGGACTTGTGACGGAAATATGCAAGAAGGGTCATTAAGAGCAGACGTAAATGTTTCAGTAAGGAAAGTAGGGGATAAAAAATTTGGAACAAGATGTGAGATAAAAAATGTAAATTCGATAAAGTTTATGCAAATGGCAATAGAATTCGAAGCAAAAAGACAAGTTGAATTATTGGATGAGGGAAAAAAGATAGATCAAGAAACAAGACTGTTTGATACAAAAAAAAATGAAACAAGGTCAATGAGGTCAAAAGAGGATGCACACGATTATAGGTATTTCCCAGATCCAGATTTATTACCTTTAAAAATAGACCAAAAATTAATTGATGATTTAAAAAAGTCTTTACCTGAATTGCCAGACGATAAGAAAGAGAGATTCATAAGAGATTATGGTCTTACACCATATGAAGCTAATGTATTAGTTTCTGAAAAAGAGATTTCTAGCTATTACGAAGAGGTTGCAAAATTGTCTGACAAAAAACTTGCTGCCACATGGATGATGGGAGATTTATTTGCAATGTTAAATGACAAAGGTCTTAGTATATCAAAATCACCTATTTCTTCTAAAAACTTTGCTGACTTAATCAAATCAATAAAATCAGGAGAAATTTCGGGCAGAATAGCTAAAGAGGTTTTTGAGATAATGGTTGAAAGTGGAGATAATCCAAAAAAAATCATTGAGTCAAAAGGAATGAAACAACAAAGTGATCCTAAAGAATTAGAAAAAATGATTAATGAAATATTGACTAAAAACAAAGATAAAGTTGATCAGTATAAGTCTGGTAAAGAAAAACTATTTGGTTTTTTTGTTGGTCAAGTCATGAAATTATCGGGTGGAAAAGCTAATCCACAATTAACTAACGAAATTTTAAAAAAACTTTTGAAAGGCTAACTATGCCTAAAAAATTAGATTTAACCGATAATCTTGAACAATATATTATTGATAATTCAGAGCCTTTAACCAAAGTTCAGAAAGAAATAATTGAATATAATATCACCCTTGGAGATCAGAAGAGATTACAAATATCAGTTTCTCAAGCCCAATTATTACAATCATTAATAAAGGCATCAGGTGTAAAGAAAATTTTAGAAATTGGAAGTTTTACCGGTTTCAGCGCTTTATCGATGGCTTTAGCTTTACCATCTGATGGATCCTTAATCAGCTTAGATAAAAACTTAGAATTTAGTAAAAAAGCTAAAGTTTTTTATGAAAAAGCAAATGAAAATAAAATAATTCAAATAATAAAGCCGGCTCTTGAAAGTCTAAATGAGTTAAAAAATTCAAAAACAAAATTTGATTTAGTTTTCATAGACGCAGATAAAGAAAATTATCTTAATTATTATAATATTTGTATAGACTTAATTGATAAAGGGCGTTTAATTATAATTGATAACGTTTTATGGCACGGAGAGGTAGCTGATGGCTCAAAAAACGATAAATTTACCAGTATTATTAGAGACTTTAATAAATATCTAAAACAAGATAGTAGAGTATCAAAAAACATCATTCCGGTTGGAGATGGTTTTACAATTTGTATAAAAAAATAATGTTTACCGTATTCGGATTTTATAAGTTTAAAAAAATTAAAAATTTAAAGAAATTTAAAAATTTATTTGAGTCGGAGCTATCAATTAATAAAGTTAGAGGTACCATAATACTTTCTTCCGAGGGCATTAATGGAACACTCTCTGGAAAAAAAAATTCAATTCAAAAAATAGCTAAATTAATAAAGAAAAAAATTAAATTTATTAAATTCAACAGTAGTAACTATTCTTTAAGCAGGTTTCAGCCTTTTCATCGTGAAAGAGTAAAAATAAGAAAGGAGGTAGTTCCTATCGGATTAAAAATAAATACTAATAATAAAAAACAAAGTAAATATTTAGCAGGTAAGTCTTGGAATAAGCTAATATCAAATAAACGAACTTTAGTATTGGACGTTAGAAAACCATTTGAATTCAAGGTTGGAACTTTTAAGAATGCAATTAACCCTAATGTTAAACACTTCAGAGATTTTCCAAAATATTTAAAACAAATCAAAAAAACTAAACCAGTAGCAATGTTTTGCACAGGTGGAATTAGATGTGAGAAAGCTTCAGTTTACTTAAAACAAAAAGGTTTTAAAAATGTTTTTCAATTAAAGGGCGGAATTCTAAATTATTTGAATAATGTTATTAAAAAAAATAGTCTTTGGAGAGGTGAATGTTTTGTATTTGACAACAGAGTTTCAGTTAAACATGGTTTAAAACAGGGCTCCTTCTTGGTATGTAGTGGTTGCAGAACTCCAATTTCTTCTCTAGATAAAAAATCAAATATGTACGAAAAAGGTGTTTCATGTCATAATTGTTATGAAAAACTCACAGAATATCAAAAATCAAGGTTCAGAATGAGACAAAAACAGATCAGTTTAGCCAAAGAAAGAGGAACTAAGTATATTTTTCAGAAAGAATATAGCGAATGAAATCATTAGATGTAGTTGGGGAACCTATTATCGATCTACTTAAAAAAATTGCTATACCAGCTAGCACGGGAACACTTTTTCAAACTCTTTATAATATTGTAGATACTTTTTTTGCAGGCAAAATATCTGCAAACGCATTAGCAGCAATAGCTAAATCTTTTCCTTTATATTTTATAATTATAGCTACAGGAGTTGGTATCGTTTCTGCTTCTAATGCACTAATTAGCAATTCTCTTGGTGCAAAAGACGATCGAACAGCTTCACTTTATGTGGCTCAATCACTTCTATATTCAGTAATTGTCTCAATTGTAGTGACAATGATTGGCTTATCTTTTTCTGATGATCTTTTGAGATTTATGGGCTCTGACCAAGAAACAATAAAATTAGCAACCGATTATTTAGATGTTATTTTTTTTGCTACTTTTATCTTTTTAATTCAGATTTCATTAAACGGAGCATTAAATGCTCAAGGTGATACTAAAAGCTATAGAAATGTTTTGATAGTTAGTTTTTTCTTAAATATTGGACTTAATCCTTTATTTATTTTTGGTTTGGGTCCAATACCAGCTTTTGGAATTGCGGGTTTAGCGATTGCTACAGTAATCGCTCAGTTATTAGGACTATTCTATTTGGCTTACAAAGTATACTGCTGTGAGCTTAAACAATATTTAAGCCCAAAATGTTTTCTTCCAAAATTTGATTTAATTAAAAACCTTACAAATCAATCAGTACCGATGATGATGAATATGTTTATGATTGGTTTAGGGATTTATAATATTTTATTTTTTGTTAGCAAATTTGGATATCTTGCTGCAGCGGGTTATGGTTCCGCTCTCAGAATTGAGCAAATACTTTTATTACCAGTAATTGGATTAAACACAGCCGTACTAACTATTGCTGGACAAAATTTCGGTGCTAAATTCTTTGATAGAGTGGATGAGTCTTATACAAAAGCAATTATAGTTGGTTCATCATTTATGATTTTAGCAGGTGTTATTGTTTTTTTATTAGCTGATAACATTGTTTCAATTTTTACCGATAATCAGGAGGCAATAAATTTTGGTGCTGACTATTTAAAAGTAGCAGCCTTTATTGGCCCGGTATATCCCGTTTTCTTTATCACCAATGCCTTATTTCAAGCAATCAAGAAACCGATTTATACAGTAATCATTACTTTCTCAAGATTAGTATTACTACCTTTTTCTACAATGTCAGTGGTAGTATTTGTCTTAGATGGAACTTTCAAAGATTTATTTTTAGGTTTATTTTTTATTAACTGGACATTTGGTATCGTAGTATTTTTATTTTCCAAGTACTATATGAAAAAACTTTTTAGTAAAATCGCTGAAGCTTAAATCTATTTATATTTTAATTTATTTTCTAATTTTCTAACAAAATATGAGACAACTAAAATTAATATGAGATATTCTAATATCAAAAAAGTGTATATTTCTAGAGGTCTATATGTTGTTGTGACAAGTTCATTTGCTTTTCTTGTTAAGTCTCCAATTCCTATTATTGAAACTAAAGAAGACATTTTTAGAACATAAACAAACTGATTTCCCATTGCGGGTAATACAACTTTGACAGCTTGAGGCAAAATCACGAATCTCATTTTTTTCCAAAAATCCATACCAAGAGACTCTGATACCTCATGTTGACCTTTAGAAATAGAGTTAATTCCAGCTCTAAAAATCTCTGCTTGAAAAGCACTTTCACTTATTGTTAAAGCAATTATTCCAGATACAAAAGGAGAAAAACTTATACCCATCATAATTGGAAGACCGTAATAAATCCAAAGAATTAAAACTAGCAAGGGAATAGCTCTGACAATTTCAACATATCCAATATTAAAGTAGCTTAAAAATTTGTTATTTGAGAGTGACGGGAGAGCAACTATTAATCCTATGATCATAGCCAAAATTATTGATACTACTGAGATATATATAGTTGTAGTTATTCCACTGATTAAAAATTTTAAGTTTGTTAATCCCTCAATATTTTCAGGACTTAGAATATACCATCCCCATTCATAGTTTGAGCTACATCCTTGTAAAAGAATAAATAATATAAAATATTTGATAAACTTCACAGTGAGACTATATTTGGTAATGAGTGGTATTTAAACTTAAATTATAAGCTTTTTAAATTGTACTTTGCTTCTAAAGTCATGAAAAATCCAGAAATCTGTTTTCTCTTAATCCAATTGCTTACATAATCATTCCAAACTTTATCGCCTTTTGGAACCATCATCGCTAAAAAAGCTGGATTTTTTCCACCATCTGGCACAATAGCTAATTGAGGATATTTAATGATTAACTTCTTTGCTTCTAATGAACTTGTGATATTACCGTCTGCTCTTCCAGCCAAAACCTCTTGGAAATCTCTAGCCGGGGCTTCAATAGATCTCAGTTTTGATTTTGGGAAAAATTCTTTAGCTTTTTCTTCCTGAGACGTTCCTAATGTAGTGGCTATTGTAACTTTTTTATTATTAAGGGAGTCCCATGTAGGAAACTTCTTTAAATTCTTTTTAAGAACTAGCGGAACAGTTCCGTATTTAAAATATGTTGCTGTAAATCCTGCGACCTCAGCTCTTTTTGGTGTTTTTGTTACACTCGTGGAAATATCATATCTATCAGCCGTTATCCCCGCAACAATAGTTTTCCATTCAGCTGGCACAAATTTTACTTTTACCCCTAAATCTTTGGCTAATTCTCGCATCACATCAATATCAAATCCTTTGTACTTATTTGTTGCTGGATCCTTCATTGACATGGGATCCCAGTCTCCAGTTGTTCCAACTCTTAATTCACCACTTTTTTTTATAGCTGCAAGCTTTGAATTTCCGTGATTATCGGCTAATGCTGTAGTTCCGACTAATATTGCAAATATTATACTTAATATTTTTTTCATTTCTCCTTTTTAACTATTTTATCTCCTCCAATCCAAACGCATATTGCCCCACATAGTGATTGACTAATAGTTGCATTTAATCTATAAAAGAACAAAATAAGAACATTTATGGAGCTAAAAATACCTTATTATATTCACAAAGTAGGAGCTGGTTTTCCCTCACCAGCAACAGATTATATTGAAGATGATGTAGATTTAAATACCCATCTAATAAAAAACTCACCCGCAACTTTTATAGTTAGAGTCCAGGGAAAATCTATGAACAATGTAGGAATTTACGATGGAGATTTGCTGATAGTAGATAGGAGCATAAATCCAAAAAATAATTCAACTGTTATTGCTAACGTAAACGAAGAATTAGTGGTGAAGACGATATTGAAAGAGAAAAGTGAAACATTTTTAACGTCGGGGTCAAAAAAGACTTCAGATAAAATAAATTTAGGAAAAGATCAAGAAGTTATAGTTTGGGGGGTAGTAACTTATGTCATACACCAAGTCCACCAGTAAAAGAAATAAAATAGCTTTGGTAGATTGTAATTCTTTCTACGTATCATGTGAGAGACTTTTTAATCCTAGAATACAAAAAAAAGCTGTGGTTGTTTTATCAAATAATGATGGTTGCGTGATATCAAGATCAACAGAGGCAAAAATTTTAGGTATAAAAATGGGAGAACCGTATTTTAAAGTTAAAGATTTAGTCAAAAAAAATAAAGTAGAAGTATTTTCCTCAAATTATGCACTGTATGGAGACATATCAAGAAGAGTAATGAGAGTTCTAAGAACATTTTCTCCAAAAGTTGAAATTTATTCTATAGATGAAGCTTTTATAGATTTATCATTTATTGATGAAAAGGGTGCCGAGGAATATGGAAAAGAGATAAGATCGAGGGTACTAAAATGGACAGGGATACCAACAAGCGTTGGTATAGCTACTACAAAAACACTAAGTAAGGTCGCTAATCATATAGCAAAAAAAGAAAAAGCGGGTGTGGTATATTTAAATAAAGATATAGACGAAAGATTAAAAAAATTTGCAATAGAAGATGTATGGGGAGTGGGACGACAATTATCTAAGTTCTATTATAAAAATAATATAAAAAATGCTTATGACCTAAAGAATGTTTCTAATTACTGGGTAAAAAAGGGAACTAATGTATTAGGAGCCAAAACAGCGATGGAATTGAGAGGAGTTCCCTGCATAGATTTACAAATTGACCAAGAAAAAAGAAAAAACTGCTGCGTATCAAGATCATTTGGAAGAAAAGTTACTGAAATAGAGGAACTGGAAGAGTCAGTTACGACACATTGTTTAAACGCTGCAGAAAAAATTAGGGCTGACGATCAATTGGCAAAAACAATCACAGTCTTTGTAAGAACAAGCCCCTTTGATAAAAGTAAGAAATATTATTCAAATTCAAAAACGATAGATTTACCTATAGCAACAAATAATAGTTTAGAACTAATCAAAAATGCCACAAAAGCATTGAGCGAAATCTATGTAAAAGGACACAGGTATCAAAAAGCTGGGGTGATACTTACAGGCTTAAAGGATGAGAAAGAAAGTCAAGAAAATTTATTAACACCATTAATGGACAATAAATCTAAATCGTTAATGAAAGCAATTGATTATACAAATTCAAAATATGGAAGATATGCGATTAGTATAGCTCACGCTGGATTAAGCAAGGGTTGGAAAATGAGAAGAGAGCACTCATCAAAAATAGATACTGCATCATTTGACTCTTTGCCAATAATTAATATATAAATACTAACGGGGTGTCATACGGACTGAGATTAAACCCGACGAACCTGACCGGTAATTCAGTGAGGGATAAATGGAAAAAACATACTTATCTATACAAACAACTTTAATTGTTACCTTAATAGTGGGAGTTTTTTTTGTAGCATTAGGCTATATAAATTCTAGAAAGACTCCTGATAACAATAAGAGTCATATTGTTGGTGAAAGAAATGAGGGCATCTTTTCATTAACCACAAGTCTCTCTGCTTCGGCTTTAGGTGCCTGGATACTATTTGGGCCAGCTTCTGCGGCAACTTGGGGTGGTATAGGCGCAGTATTAGGCTACGCGCTTGGAACAGCAGCTCCAATGTTATTTTTGCTAAATTTTGGTCCTAAAATAAGGAAAGAATTTCCAAATGGGATGTCATTAACAGAGTTTGTAAAAAAAAGATTTGGGTTAGGAATTTTAAAGATAATTCTATTCTTAATATTATTCTATTTAACAATATTTTTAATAGCCGAAGTTACCGCTATTGCCTTTTTACTCAATCTAATTTCCAGAACTCCTTTATGGGCAACAGCAGGATTAACATTAATAATATGTCTTTTATATATTCTCAAAGGTGGGTTTAAGTTGTCAATAATCACAGATAAATATCAATTCATTATAATTGCTTTAATGATAGTTCTCTCTTTATCTTTAACTCTTGGAAATATGGAAATTAACAGTTTTAAACTTATTAAAGAAAAATCTCCAATTCTTTTAAGTAAAAATTATATCCCAAATTATACCGCTGGTTTTACATTTTTCATGGCAGTTGCTGCCACGAACTTGTTTCATCAGGGCAACTGGCAACGTGTTTTTGCAGCAAAAAATAATTTTATTTTAAAAAAAAGTTTAATTTATTCAGCAATAATTGCTTTTTTAATTGTTCTGTGGATGGGATATTCAGGTTTGATAGCTTTTTCTTTAGACTCTAAAATAAACCCAGATCTAGCTTTTTTTTACCTTATATTATCCAATGAAAATTTTTTAATTATTATTTCTATATTAGTATTAGCATTAGCCTTAACATTAAGCACAATCGATACTTTAATTAACGCTATAACAAGTTTAATAATAATCGACGGCAAAAAAATAAGTAAATCTTTGAATGGAAAAAAGATTAAAGAAAAAGCTAACAAACTCATTCTATTTTTGAGTGCAGTAGTTTTAATTTTTGCTTCAAAAGGTTTCAGCATTTTGTATCTTTTTCTTCTCGCAGATCTTTTATGTTGCGCCGCTGTAGTAACGGTGTTTTATGGCTTTATAAATAAAAAAATTAATTTAAGACTCGCATCTTTCTCTATTCTATTTGGTTTAATTTTTGGACTATTATTTTTTCCTGATCAAAGTTTTCAATCAAGCCTTTTAGTAGGCAATATTCTTTCCAAAGAAATATTTAGTGAATTTATTTCTTCTAATTTGCTTTTTATATCTTTTGTGCTCTCATTAATTGCACCATTATTAATCATTACAATTTATTCTTTTCGCAGTTCATTTAAATAAATTGAAACTGCCACCCATATTATGACAAAACCAAAAAACTTTTCTAAGGTTAGAACTTCATCAAAATACGTAATACCTAATAAAAATTGAGAAGTAGGTGTTAAAAATAAAATCATACTTGCTGGACCTATTCCTATAATCTTAAATCCAATTGTATATAAGAAAAGTGGCACTAAAGTCATAAAACCAGACCAAAACAAATAAAATGATAAAAGAGGTTCTTCGTAAGAAAATATATTCATATTTGCGTTCATTAAGTAGATAAATAATCCTATAGCTATTGGAGAAATCATTAATGTTTCAATCAGAAGACCAACATCGGATGAAACTTTAATTTTTTTTCTAATTAACCCGTAAATACTAAAAGTTATTGCAACAGTAAGTCCAATCCAGGGTACTTCCCCTAATCTGATTAGGAAATATAACAAAGATATTACAACTAAGGCTACAGCTATAAACTGATTTCTATTAAGCTTTTCTTTTAAAAATATTCTACCTAAAAAAACACTAATGATAGGGTAGATGTAGTAGCCTAGACTTGAGTCTAATAGTCGATTAACACTAACCGCATATAACCACGTTGTCCAATTAATACTAACTAATAAACCAGATAGGAAAAGAAGTATTTGATTTTTTCTTTTTTTAAATATTTTTATAAATTCAGGCCATTTTTTAAAAAAACTTGTTGTTAAAATTAGCAGAACTGCTGTCCAGATAGTTCTATGAACAGTCAATTCAATAAATGTTGCAAATGATACAAATTTGAAAAAAATTGTGCCTACAACACCCCACCAGAGAGAGGCAAAAGCAGCATAAAAGATTCCTGATAGTTGTTTTTGTTGCATTACAAAGTTGATGCAATATAAGTTAATTTTCTTTATAAAGATACGTAAAGCTTGTGGTGAGATGGGTGAGTTGGTTTAAACCAGGAGTTTGCTAAACTTCCGTAGTATTTAACTATGCTACCGAGGGTTCGAATCCCTCTCTCACCGCCATTGTTTTATCTTATAAATCCTTCCATATTTATTGGTTTTTGATTTATCATAAACTTATAAACGTTAACGTTTTCCAATACACGCTGCACGTAATTTCTAGTCTCTTTAAATCTAATCATTTCTATCCAATCTATAAAGCTAATCTGATTTTTACTTGGATCGCCATTAACTCTCCTCCAAGTTTTAACTCTGTTTGGTCCAGCATTGTAAGCAGCTATAGCAAAAGGATACACGCCACCGTAGTCATTTAGTAAGGAGTTAAAATAATAAGTTCCAAGTTTAATATTATATTCAGGATCTCTTGTTAATCCCGATATGCTGTAAGGTAACTTAGCTTGTTTAGCTACCAGCTTTGCAGTATATTTCATTAACTGCATCATACCTCGCGCACCAGCATAACTGTAAGCTTTCCTATCAAACTCACTTTCCTGCCTAATAATCGCTAATATAAATTCCGAAGGAGGCATAGTTTTGTTGTTTATCTTTCTAGGAGTAGTAATTATTGGATAATTATATTTAAGATAAAAACGTTTTTCATAAGATGCTTTTTTTGAAATTTGAATTGCGTAATCATATCTTTCAACGTCCACAGCTAATTTTGCCGCCAAAACCTCACTACCTTCATCAACATTAATTAAGGCTAAATGTTTGATTAAATCCTTGGAATATTTAGTTTGGTCTAGTTCTTTTAAAATCCTAATTATCTTAATCAAATCATTATTAAAAAATTTTTTTTCGTATTCTTTTGTATAAAAGGCATCATCTTCTAATTTTATTTTGGCCTGATCTTCAATTTCCATTAAACTTAATTGCCCGTAATAGGTTGTTAAATATTTTGAACCTTGTCTAAAATAATCATCAGCTGTTTTATCGTTACCCAAAGCCTTGTATGATTTTCCTAACCAATATGCTCCTCTTGAAAGACTTATTGGATAACTTACATTATCATAAAAATTTAAGAAATGATTAATTGCATACTCTTGTGACTTTAGAAAAGAATGAGCAATCCAACCTGACAGCCATTCAGCTTCGGCAAACTCTGCACCGGATGTTAAAGAATGTTCGCTCGCGATTTTATAAGCTGTTTTATATCTTTTTTTATATAATAAACTTCTTACAATACTCTCTCGTTGCTTCCACCAAAGGTCAGCCCTGATTAATTCATCTTCAGATTTGTTTGAGTTTTCGTAGAGTATTTGCAGAGAAGACTCTAGTCTTCCTCTTCTATTTCTCCACCTCAATCTGTCGTATTGTAAACCAATATCATTTTTAAAAACTGTAGGAACTTTTGAAATTGCATTATCAACTCCGTAAGAGTTGCTCATTAAAATTTGTCTTGCGTTATATAGAGCTCTATAATCTTTTGGTAAGTAAACAAGGAGTCTTTTTAAATCCCAATATTTTCTTTCCCATGATAAATATTCTGCCCTCTTAATATAATCTTCCTCTGATAAAAACTTTTTAAATTTTTTTCTATAGAACTTCAATTGGCCTCTATTTAAAGCAGCATCGACCCATCCCTCTCTTATAAGATCTCTGATATTAGCAGTTTTATTTTGCTGCAGATAAGCTTCCGCTAACTTAAGTTTACCCATACCACTTACAGGTGGATATTGATCAAACCAATTAATAACACTTTTTGGTGTAGTATTTTTTAAAATAATTTTTTGTTCTGCAAGATATTGTAATCTTCCTATTCTTGGGTATTCGGGTTGTTTTTTAATAAAGACTTGATAATCATTAAATGATGCGTTGTTACTAGATCTCATCAAATACAACCATTTAACAAATATCTTTAAATCTTTATCTTTTAGTTTCAATGAACTTTTATATGCTGTAATATATTTTTTTTCTTTAACTAAGCTAAAGATCCGTTTGGCTCTTTCAAAGTCTTTTTGATTTAAATATTTTGATTTTTTTACCGCCTCAATTTTTCTATAAGTTTGAGGTTTTTTTTGTGGTAAAATGAAAGCTAGTTGATTATTAATTTTATTGCTTTCTAGAACTTTATTCTTATCCTCTTTCTTTACTATTTCTTTTTCTTCTTTTTTTACATTGTTTGATATTGAGGGTTTTTTACTCGGCAAAACAACATTTTTATCTAAAACATTTTTTTCGAGTTTTTTAAATATTGAGGGTTTGTTTTTAGGTAAAATAAAATCTTCAGCAGACAAAACATGAGAAAAAAGTGAAAAAAATACAAATATTACTAGACTAATTATTTTAATAGGCATAAATTTAATTATTAGCTATCTTATATTGTTTTATGTTTAAAGGATCAATTGTTGCTTTAATTACACCGTTCAAAAATAACGCTTTGGACACAAATAATTATATTAAATTATTAAATCATCACATTGAAAAAGGCACAAATGGAGTTGTTCCAGCTGGTACTACAGGTGAGTCGCCCACTTTAACTCATGATGAACATAAAAAAGTTATCGAAATATCTGTTAAAGAATGTAAGGGTAAAATACCCGTAATTGCGGGAACCGGATCTAACTCAACAGTAGAAGCAATAGAACTTTCTAAGTACGCGGAAAAATCCGGAGCCGATGGGCTTTTAATTGTAACGCCATATTATAACAAACCTACTCAAGAGGGATTGTTTCAACATTATAAAAAAATTAATGATAATGTCGGTATTCCAATAATAATCTATAACATTCCATCTAGATCAGTAATCGATATGTCAGTTGATACTATGTCAAGACTCTTCGAGTTAAAAAATATAGTAGGAGTAAAGGACGCCACTGGTGATTTGAATAGAGTTGATCAACAGCTAAAAGCTATGGGTAGAGAATTCATACAATTGACCGGTGAAGATAATAATGCTCTTGAATTTAACAAACGAGGAGGAGTGGGATGCATAAGTGTTACTGCGAATGTTGCCGCAGAACTTTGTTCAAAGTTTCAAGATAAATTATTAAATAAAGATTATACTGAGGCAAAAAATATTGACAATAAACTTTCTAAATTACATTCGGCTCTATTTATTGAGAGCAATCCTTCCCCAGTTAAATATGCAGCATCTTTATTAAAATTATCTCTTCCTGAGGTTAGGTTGCCATTAGTAAAAGTAAAAGATAGCACGAAAAAAGAAATTGAAACAGCTCTTAAAGTTGCCGATTTACTTTAATGAAAAAAATAAATGTTCCTGGTAAAAAAATAATTTGCTTAAATAGAAAAGCCTCTTTTAATTATTTTTTTCATGAAATTATTGAAGCCGGAATATCTTTGAAAGGATCAGAAGTTAAATCACTAAGAGAGGGAAAAGGTAGTATTGCTGACTCATATGCAGTCGATAAGAATGGAGAAATTTATCTAATTAATTCTCATATTCCACTTTATAAACAATCCTCATACAATAATCATGATCCAAAGAATGAAAGAAAATTACTTTTAAATAGAAAAGAAATAAACAAACTTATTGGACGTATAAATCAAGAAGGTTTAACAATTGTACCAACTAAAATGTATTTCAAACGAGGAAGAGTTAAAGTTGAAATTGCAGTTGCTAAAGGAAAAAAGTTATATGATAAAAGACAGGTTAAAAAGAAAAGAGATTGGCAAAAAGAACAATCGAGATTACTCAGAAAGAATAAATGATTTATTTGAATATTGGATCCAACCTTCCCTCGTATAATGGCAATAGATATCAAAATATCAATAAGGCTATTTTACTCATGAGTGATTTTTTTTGACATAAAAAAGAGATCAGATTTTTATGAAACACCTTCATATCCAAATAAATCAAATCCTAAATTCGTTAATATTATGTTAAAAGGAAAAACTATACTTGAACCTATTGCCCTTTTAGAAAGATTAAAAAAAATAGAAAAGAAAATAGGTAGAATTAAAAAAAATAAAAATGAGCCTAGAGTATGTGATATCGATATTATTGACTTCAACAGAATTCTTCTTAAAAAGAAAAATCTACAATTACCACACCCAAGACTTCATGAAAGAAATTTTGTTTTATTTCCGCTTAAAGAGATTTCACCTATGTGGGAACATCCTGTTTTAAATAGAAAAATCAATTATTTTATCAATAAATTGAATATTACTAGCCATATAGAGATTACAAGAATTCAGAATAGTGCTATAAGTAAATTATGCAGAATAATTTAGATTTAATAGACAAAATAAAGTCTTATAACAGATTTTTCAATAAAAACACCTTAAGCAAAGCTTATGAGTTTGCTGTTAATGCACATAAAAATCAAAAAAGGAAATCAGGCGATCCATTTGTTAATCATCCATTAGCTGTTGCTAATATTTTATCTGATCTACGATTAGATAGCGCAACTATAGTAACAGGTTTACTTCACGACACAATTGAGGACACAAAGACAACATATAATGTTGTATTAAAAGAGTTTGGTAAAGAAGTGGCTGATCTAGTTGATGGTGTTACTAAAATCTCAGCTTTAGAGGACAAAGCAGCCGATAAAAATAAAGCAGAAAATTTCAGGAAGTTAATACTAGCAACATCTAAAGATATTCGAGTTTTATTAGTCAAACTTGCGGATAGATTACACAATATGAGAACAATAAAGGCCTTTGACTCTAAAGAAAAACAAAAAAGAATATCGAAGGAAACAATGGAAGTTTACGCTCCTTTAGCCGATAGAATGGGCATGAATAGGATCAGAGATGAATTAGAAGACTTATCTTTTGATATATTAAATTCTGAAGCAAGAGATTTAATTAAGGAAAGATTAAATTTTATTAAAAATAATAGAGAAGATACATTTAAAACAATTTCAAGTGAATTAATAAAAGTTTTGAAAAAAAATGATATTGAAGCGAAGATCACAGGGAGAGAAAAAACGCCATTTTCCATATGGAGAAAAATGCAGAATAAAAAGATATCACTCGAGCAATTAACAGATATTGTTGGATTCAGAGTATTATTAAATAATATTCAAGATTGCTATAAGACACTTGGCGTTTTTCATTCTGAATTTTCTGCTATACCTGGAAGATTCAAAGATTATATATCAACACCAAAAATAAATAATTATAAATCAATTCATACAGCTGTTATTGGACCAAACAAACAAAGAATCGAAATTCAAATAAGAACCTTTGATATGCATGAATTTGCTGAGAGAGGTATTGCTTCACATTGGAAATATAAATCTTCTGAAAAGATCTCCGCATTATCATGGAAAGAATATGATTGGCTTAGAGATTTAGTTGAAATTATAGAGCAAGGTAACAGTCCAGAACATTATTATGAGTTTACTAAACTCCAGATGTTTCAAGACAACGTATTTTGTTTTACACCTAAGGGCGCTGTAATTAAATTACCAAAAAATGGAACACCCATAGATTTTGCTTATGCAGTCCATACTAAAATAGGTGATACAGCTATTGGATGCGAAGTTAATGGAAAAAAGATGCCGTTACAAACGAATCTTAAAAATGGAGATATGATTAAAATTGTTACTTCAAAAAAGGTTTCGCCATCATTACATTGGCTATCTACCTCAAAAACTGGAAAAGCTAGAGCAGCAATAAGAAGATATTGGCAAAATAGATCTGATGAAAAATCATTTAAAAAAGAGAAAATTTATAATTCCACCTTATTAATTGATCTTCCCCATAAACCAGGGATGTTGGGTGAAATAAGTACTTTAATTGGTATTAATAATAGTAATATTATAAACGTGGAACTAATTAAAAGAAAATCCAGTTATTTACAATTTTCATTTGATATACAAATTAAAAATTTAAAGGATTTTACAAGTCTAATAAGTCAAATTAAGCAAAAAAATTTAAATTTTAAAATTATAAGACATAAACATAAAAAAAATGACTTCTTACGCAAAATCTTTGAAAATTTTAAGAGAAACTAAAGCATTAATAGACGGACATTTTATTCTATCGTCTGGCTTACACAGCCCAAGATACGTACAATGCGCTCAATTACTAAGCAATCCTACTAAAGCATTAAGTATATGCAGATCATTAGCTGCAAAAATAAAAAAAGGTGCCTCAAAGTTTGATATTATTCTATCGCCGGCTATGGGTGGTATAATAATAGGTTATGAAATTGGAAAATTGTTGAAGACAAAAACAATATTTGCTGAGAGAGAAAATAATATTTTTAGATTAAGGCGTAATTTCTTTATAAAAAAAAAATCAAAAGTTTTGATTGTTGAAGATGTTATTACAACGGGTAAATCTAGCTTAGAATGTAAAAGGTTAGTGTCCAGGTACGGTGCTAAAGTCTCAGCCTTTGCGTGCATTATAGATAGAACTAATGGAAAGTCAAAAATTAAGGAAAAAATTATATCTCAGGTCAAATTAAATATTCCATCATATAAAAAACAAGATTTGCCAAAAGCTTTAACTAAGATAAAACCCATTAAACCAGGAAGTAGAAAACTTTAATGATTAAAAAAGTTAGGCTAGGTGTAAATATTGATCACGTCGCTACAGTCAGAAATGCACGAGGAGACATATACCCAGATCCATTACGAGCAGCAATACTTGCTCAAAAAAGCGGGGCAGATTCAATAACTATACATTTAAGAGAAGACAGAAGACACATTAGAGATCAAGATTTAAAGATAATTAAAAAAAAATTAAAAATACCATTAAACCTTGAAATAGCTTCAACAAGAGAAATGTTAAGCATAGCTTTAAGAGAAAAGCCCCAATTTATATGTATTGTCCCAGAAAAAAGGAAGGAAATCACAACTGAAGGCGGTTTAAATCTCAATTACAAAAAGAAAAATTTAAAAAAATTTATCAAAAAATTAAGAGAAAAAAAATTACGCGTAAGTCTTTTTATTGAGCCAAATATTGACGATATCAAGATGTCAAAATTATATTACAATGCAGATTGTGTAGAAATACATACTGGCAAACTATGTAATTTAGTAAATAAAAAGAAAAATTACAAAATAGAGCTGAGTAAAATTGAGAAAGCTGCAAAATTAGGATTTAGTTTAGGACTAGATGTTCATGCTGGTCATGGTTTAACTTATGAATCAGCGAAAATTTTATCAAAGATAAAATATATAAATGAGTTTAACATTGGTCACTTTTTGATAGGTGAGTCAATTTTTTACAGTTTAAAAACAGTTATTAAAAAATTCAAAAAAATCATCAAATGAATATGAATATTTATGGCAATGGAATTGATATCGTTGAAATTAAAAGAATAAAGTCTTTGATTACAAAAAATAAAAAAATAAAGGAAAGAATTTTTACAAAAAATGAAATAAAATCTTGTGAGAAACTTAAAAATAAGTTTTCTTGTTACGCAAAAAGATTTGCTGCGAAGGAGGCATTTGCTAAAGCGCTAGGCACCGGAATTTCAAAAGGTTTAAGTTTCAATGAAATAGAAATAAATAATAACAATAGCGGCAAACCATTTTTGGAACTTAAAAAAAAAAGTTATAGAATTGTAAAAATGATTATAAGAAAAAAATTTAAAGTCTATTTATCTTTATCAGATGAAAAAAATTATGCCGTAGCATCAGTTGTAATTGTTAAATGAAAAAATCTTATAAAAAAATTATTATTGAAAACGTTAAAACCATTATAATTGCTTTGTTAATTGCCATTATAATTAGATCTTTAATAATTCAACCCTTTTATATTCCATCTTCATCTATGGAGCCGACACTATTAATAGGCGATAGAATTTTCGTGACAAAATACTCTTACGGAATTAGCAAGCACTCCTTTCCCTTTAGTCCAAATTTCACATCCCATAGATATTTTTATGAAACGCCAAAAAGGGGAGATCTAGTTGTTTTTAAAACACCGGCAGATAATCGGACTGATTATATTAAAAGATTAATAGGACTTCCGGGAGATAGCGTTCAATTTATAAACGGAGATATTTTTCTTAACGACAAGAAGATTGAAAGAAAAAAAATAGATAATGATATTAAGATAAGATGTGGCGCCGATAGAGAATATAAAACAAATATTTATCAAGAAACACTTACAAATGGAACTTCGTACATTACAGCTTACAATAGTATTGGCACTTTAAAGAATACAGATAAGTACATCGTCCCTACAGATCACTTTTTTTTAATGGGAGACAATAGAGATTGCTCTACTGATAGCAGATTTTTATCTCAGGTTGGATATGTAAATAAAATTAACCTTGTAGGAAAGGCAAATTTAATTTTTTTTTCTAACGATACATTGATAAGTCCAATTATTAAATTTTGGAACATAAAGAAATCAATAAGATTAAATAGATTTTTTAAAAGCTTATAATGAAAAAAAATATAAATAACTTTTCAAGCATTATTAATGTAAGATTTAAAGATGACAGTTTGTTAAGAAAAAGTTTAACCCACAAAAGTTATGATAAGATAAATAATAACGAGATTTTGGAGTTTTTGGGCGATAGAGTTCTTGGTTTAATTATATCAAAATATTTAATGAGTAAATTTCCAGATGACAAAGAGGGTGTGTTAGATAAGAAATTTGCAAATTTGGTAAATAAAAATACATGCGGAAAAGTTGGCAAAAAATTAAATTTAAGAAATTTTATGTTTTTAGGAGATAGCTACAAAAAAGCAGAGAAATCTGATGAAAAAATAATTAGTGACTGTTTAGAGGCTTTAATTGGAGCAATTTACTTGGATCAAGGTTTTAAATTATGTGAAAAATTTGTGGAAACTCACTGGAATGAACATTTAAATAAGTCATTCCAATTATTTGTCGATCCAAAAACAAAACTACAAGAATATTGTTTAAAAAAATTTAAAAAACTTCCAAAATATTCAATACAAAATAGAGCGGGGCCACAACATAACCCAATTTTCAAAGTCGAAGTGGAAATACCTGAAAGTAAAAAGATCTCTGCTAATGGCAATTCAATAAAAATTGCTCAACAAAACGCAGCAAAAAAATTGATAAAAGTATTAAGAATTAAATAGATATGATTGATTGGGAAGATGAAGGATTTTTGTTATCAAAAAGGAAGTTTAGAGAAAATGCCAACATAATAAATGTCTTCACTAAAAATTACGGAAAAGTCTCTGGTATTGTTTATGGAGGCAATTCAAGAAAAATAAAAAATTTTTTACAAATTGGAAACAAAATATATATAAATCATAAAAGTAAAAATGATAAACAAATTGGATATTTCCAACCAGAAATTATTGATCCAATTTCACCCAAGTATTTTGATGACAAAAAAAGAATGTGTTCAATTAGCTCTTTAACAGCAATGTTAAATTTATTGTTACCTGAAATGCAAAAAAATTCGAAAATTTTTTATTCTCTTGTTGATTTTTTCGATAAGTTAGATGAAAGCAAATGGATACAATATTACATTGCATGGGAAATTTATTTAATTCAAGAGTTGGGTTTTGGAATTGAATACAATAAACTTAAATCAAAAAAAAATGTAAATTTTCAAAATTTTGTAATTGATGGAACTGCTTATGAGATTCCGTTGTTTATCTTTAACAAACTGGGAGATGTTAATAACTCAGATATTAAAAAAGGTTTAGTGTTTACCCGAAAGCTTTTAATGAACAAATTTTTCTTAATTAATAATATTCAATTTCCCAAATTTAGATTTACTTTAGAAAATTATTTTTGAGTTCTTTTGCTAATTCTAAGGCAAAATAAGTTATAATGGCTGATGAGCCAGCTCTTTTTAAAGACATTATAGTTTCCGATATAGCCTCTCTGTTAATAATATTTTTGTTTATCCCATTTTTTAGCAAACTATACTCACCTGAAACTTGGTATGAAAAAATTGGAATTTTAAAATTATCATTGATTAATTTTATTATATCAAGATAAGGCATACCTGGCTTTACCATAACAAAATCTGCGCCTTCTTTAATATCTAAAAAAACTTCTCTTAGTGCCTCATCCGAGTTTCGATTATCCATCTGATAAGTCTTTTTGTCACCACTAAGTAATTTTTGTGATCCCACAGCGTCTCTAAAGGGTCCGTAAAAATTTGAAGCATATTTTGTAGCGTAAGATAAGATTTTAATATTTTTTAAATTATTTTTATCGAGATTTTTTCTTATTAAACCAATCCTGCCATCCATCATATCAGAGGGGGCGATTATATCACATCCCATTTCAGCATATAAAAGTGCTTGTTTAACTAAAATATCATTAGTTTCGTCATTTAGCACATATTTATTTTTTATAATTCCGTCATGACCATGCGAAGTGTAAGGATCTAACGCAACATCGCACATTATACCAATTTTATTATTTGTTTTTATTTTCCTTAAGGCCTGACATATCAAATTATTTTCATTTAATGCTTCACTTCCGTATGGATCCTTTTTATTCTTAGGTGTTGATGGAAATAAAGCTATTAGAGGAATTTTATAATTGGTAGCTTTATTAATTATAGGCTCTAAATTATCAACACTATATCTGAATACACCAGGCATTGACTTTATTTTTTCTTTTTTATTGCGTCCATCACATACAAAGACTGGTAAAATTAAGTCACTAGAGGTAAGGCTATTTTCTGAAACAAGTCTTCTTACCCAGTCATGCGTCCTATTTCTTCTAAGTCTTGTTTTTGGATATTTTCCAGGATATTTCATATTTTAAAACATTAAACTTTTTTTTGTATGATAAATATATTATTATTTAACTATAGTTAATTAACATAAAATTTAAAACTTTGAACTCACTATTTAAAAAAATTTGTATAGCATCGGATCATGCAGGTTTTGATTTAAAAGAAATCATTAAAGATTTATTAATAAAAAATCAAATATCTACAATAGATCTTGGACCATATAGCGACAATTCTGTAGATTATCCTGATTTTGCAAAAAAAATTGCAATTAGAGTGAAATCGAAAAAGAGCCATATTGGCATACTAGTTTGTGGATCAGGCACCGGTATGGCAATATCAGCTAATAAACAAAGAGGAATAAGAGCCGCAGTATGCTATAATTTAAAATCTACTTATTTGTGTAGAGCTCATAATAATGCTAATATATTATGCTTAGGTGCTAGACTAACAAAAAAAAAAGATATAAAGAAAATATTGAGTACTTTTTTAAATACAAAGTTTGAGGGAGGCAGGCACCAAAGAAGAGTTAAAAAAATTTAATTATGTCGACAGTTACTAAAATTAAAAGTCTAGTTTCAAATTTTTTTGATGATGATTTAAAAACATCTGACATTGAACTTTTTAATTCAATCAAAAAGGAATTTAATCGCCAAAACGAGCACATAGAATTAATTGCATCTGAAAATATTGTATCAAAAGCTGTCTTAGATGCACAAGGATCAGTTTTGACCAATAAATATGCTGAAGGTTATTCTGGAAAAAGATATTACGGTGGGTGTGAGTTTGTTGATATTTCAGAAAACTTAGCAATTGAAAGAGCTAAAAAACTTTTCAATTGTAAATTTGCAAACGTACAACCTCACTCTGGTGCTCAAGCAAACGGAGCAGTTTATCTTGCCCTGTTAAAACCAGGTGATACTACTTTAGCTATGAGTTTAAATTCCGGAGGTCACCTAACTCATGGAGCTAAACCGGCACAATCCGGAAAATGGTTTAATGCTTTGCATTATGAAGTTAATAAAGAAACTGGATTAATTGATTATGCCCAAGTCGAAGAGTTGGCAGTTAAAAATAAACCTAAATTAATAATTGCTGGCGGTAGCGCTTATTCTAGAGTGATAGATTTTAAAAAATTTAGAGAAATTGCAGACAAAGTTGGAGCGTACTTACTTGTTGACATGGCGCACTTCTCAGGATTGGTAGCGGGAAAAGAATATCCAAATCCTGCAGATTATGCAGATGTGGTCACATCAACAACACATAAAGTTTTACGAGGTCCAAGAGGTGGTATCATACTAACTAACAAAGAGGATTTAATTAAAAAGTTTAATAGTGCTGTCTTTCCTGGATTACAAGGTGGACCATTAATGCATGTTGTTGCAGCAAAAGCAGTTTGTTTCAAGGAGGCTTTACACTCAAATTTTAGAGAATACACAAAAAATGTTATTTCAAATGCTAAAATTTTAGCAGATACATTAATTAAGAATGATTTCAAAATTTTTTCTGGAGGAACAGATACCCATTTAATGCTGGTCGATTTAAGACCATATAATTTGACTGGTAAAGATGCTGAAAAATCTTTAGGCAATGCCAACATTACTTGTAATAAAAATGGTATTCCTTTTGATACACAGAGCCCAATGATTACTTCCGGGATAAGACTAGGGACACCTGCTTGCACAACAAGAGGCTTTGGAAAAGAAGAGTTCATTTTAATTGGTCAACTAATAACTAAGACTCTTAAAGGCTTATCTAAGAATCTCGAAGATAACTCTAAAATAGAGCAAGAGGTTAAAAAAGAAGTGATTGATCTATGTACATCTTTTCCAATATATAGTAATTAAAGGTCTATCTATGATATGTCCTTTTTGTAGGGAAAAAGATACTTCAGTAGTTGACTCAAGACCAACAGAAGATGGAACAGCAATAAGACGAAGAAGAGTTTGTACTTGTAGCGGCGGTCAAAGGTTTACCACATTTGAAAGAGTTCAATTCAGGGAATTGACTGTTATAAAAAAAAATGGAAGGAGAAGTCCATTTGATCGCGAAAAATTAGCTAAGTCACTTTTCACTGCATTAAAAAAAAGACCAATTGACTCTGACACAACCGAAAAAGTAGTTTCAAAAATTTCAAGGGAGTTGGAAGAAATGGGACAATCAGAAATTCAATCTAGTGTTATTGGTAAAAAAGTTATGGATGAGCTTAAAGAACTTGATAAAATAGCATACATAAGATTTGCTTCAGTTTACACAAATTTTAAAGAGATCGGTGAGTTCGGTGAATATATAGATGAGCTTCATGGCAGATCTAAAAAGAAATAAGGTCAATAAATTTAACATAAATTGCCTTGAATTAGCCTTTCAACAGGCTAGAATTAATTTAGGTTCCACAAAAACAAATCCATCAGTAGGCTGTGTGGTTGAAAAAAATGGTAGCATAATATCTACCGGCACAACTTCTATAAATGGAAGGCCACACGCTGAGCATAAAGCCTTAAATCAAAAAAAAAATTTTAAAGATTGCACATTATATGTCACTTTGGAACCTTGTAATCATTTTGGTAATACACCCCCCTGTGTAAACTCAATTATAAAAAAGAAGATCAAAAAAGTATTCTATTCTATCGAAGATTTTGATTTAAGGACAAAGGGCAAATCAGCAAACATTTTAAAAAAAAATAAAATTATAGTAAAAAAAAATATCTTAAAATCGAAGGGAAATGATTTTTATAAAAGTCATAAATTAAGAAATAAAAAAAAGCTCCCTTTAATTGACGCAAAGTTAGCAATATCAAAAGATTTTTTTACGATAAATAAAAAAAATAAATGGATAACGAATGAAGTGTCGAGGCTAAGAGGTCAATACTATAGATCCACTTACGATTGTTTACTTTCAACATCGTATTCAATTAATAAAGACAACTCTCTATTAAATTGTAGAATAAAGGGTTTAGAGGATAAAAGTCCGGATATAGTAATTATTGATAGATTTCTCAAAATAAAAAGAAATTTAAAAATATTTAAATCAAATTTAAATAGGAAAATAAAAATTTTTACAATAAGTAAAAATAAAAAAAAAATTTCCTTTTTTAGAAAAAAAAAAATTGAAGTCGTATTATTGGAGAAAATGGATACAAGTGATGACTATTTAAAAATTTTTAAAATACTCTCTAAAAAATATACTCGAGTTTTAGTTGAAAGTGGGCTTACTTATTTAAATTTTTTGATCAAGAGTAAGTTAATAGATAATTTATATATATTCAAATCTAGTCAAAATTTAAAGAAATATGGATACAATAATGATACGATAAGTCCTATTAAAAAGATTAAATTAAAAAGTAAAATACCCGTCTATCTTTATGGAGACAGCCTGTTTAAGATAAAATTAAAATAATGTTTAACGGTATAATTTATAATCAAGGTAAATTAACAGAAATCAGCAAAAACAAAGATAGTATTGTAATTGGCATTTTAACTAATTTAAAAGTTACAAAAAACGAAATTGGATCATCTATTAGTTGTGACGGCACATGTTTAACTTTAACTAAAATTAAGAAAAAAAAATTATTCTTTTTCTTGTCACGAGAAACATTAAACAAAACTAGGTTTAAAAACTGTAAAATTGGAGATCACATTAATTTAGAAAAATCATTAAAACACGGACAAAATATATCTGGCCATTACCTCTTTGGTCATGTCGATTGCACTGGCATGATTAAAAATATAAACATAAAAGATAAAGCCTGGTTTATAAATATTAGAATACCGTCCATTTTTAACAAATATATAATTGAAAAAGGCTCTGTTGGTTTAAACGGTGTATCATTAACAATTTCTAAATTAACCAAAGATGGTTTCCAAATCGTAATAATCCCTCATACTCTCAAACTTACTAATCTGAATAAGTTAAAAAAGTCGAGCAAAGTTAATATTGAATTTGACATGCTAGCAAAATATTTACATAAGATTTCAAAATAATCATGAAAAAAAATTTTTTATCTCCAGTAAAAGAAATAATTAAAGACGCTAAAAAGGGTAAATTATTTTTATTAGTGGACAATAAGGATAGAGAAAATGAAGGTGATTTAGTTGTTCCTGCATCAAAATGTAATTACAAAAAAATTAATTTTATGGCAACGCATGGAAGAGGCTTAATATGCTTAGCACTAACTAATAAAAAAGTTAAAAAATTAGGTTTACCACTTATGTCACCAACTAACAACTCAAGGATGCAAACAGCATTCACAGTTTCTATTGAGTCTAGAAAGGGTGTAACAACAGGTATATCTGCATTTGATAGGGCCAAAACAATTAAAACAGCAATCGATGAAAAATCCAAAAAAAAAGATTTGGTTTCACCAGGCCATGTCTTTCCATTAGTCTCAAGAATAGGTGGCGTGTTAGAGAGAGCCGGACATACAGAGGCATCAGTAGATATCTCTAAACTAGCAAATTTAAATCCAAGTGCTGTAATTTGTGAAGTCATGAACCAAGACGGTAGGATGGCTAGATTAAATGACTTAATAAAATTTTCAAAAAAACATAAAATTAAAATAGGTAGTATTTCTGATCTGATTGCCTATAGAATTAAAAATGAGAAATTAATTAATAATATATCAAGTAGAGCCATTAAAATAGGAAAATATAATAACCTTATATTAAAAACGTTTACAAATAAATTAGATAATTCAAAAAGCTTTGTTTTAAAAAAAGGCAATTTTAATTCAAGATCAGTAATACCAGTTAGAGTAATGTCGATTAAAATTAAAAAAAATTTTTTGTATGAAAACAAAGACGTTATAAGGAATCTAAATTTCCTTAATAAATTCAAAAATTACGCATTAATTTTGATTGAAGACAAAAAATCAAAAAAAGAGAAGATATTAGAACAATTCAGTAAAAATAATATTTTAAGATATTATGGATATGGAGCTCAGATAATAAAATATTTAGGTTTAAAAAAAATTATTTTAATATCTAGATCTTTTAAAAGAATAATTGGATTAGAAGGTTTCGGAATAAAGATTATAAAACAAAAGATAGTAAATGTATAAAAATAAAAAAATTTTAATAGTAAATGCAAATTATTATAAAGATATAACTAATAAAATGTTACATTTGCAACTAAAAGAATTGATCAAAATAAAAACTAGGACGAAGGTAATTTCAGTTTCAGGAGCATTTGAAATTCCTTTGATGATATCAAGAAACTTGAAAAAATATGATGGTTTTATTGCTATTGGATGTGTTATTAAAGGAGAAACTTCACATTATGACTTTATTTGCAACTCTGTTTTCAGTTCATTAATAGGGTTAATGATCAAATCAAATAAGCCTATCGCTAACTCAATACTAACTACAAATAATTCTAGTCAGGCCCTTAAGAGAGTTAAAAAAAAATCTAAAGAATCTATAAATTCTTTAAAAAGCTTTTTATAAATGATAAATAAATTATATTCTTCGAGAGTTATAATTATTCAAAATATTTATTCACAATCGACAAACCCTGAAGCTAAACTAGATTATAAAAAATCACAATTTAAAAAGTTCATTAAAGATGTTACTGAGGGTACATTAGAAAGAGAAGAGTTGATAAATCAAACTATTTCAGAACATTTAGGAAGTGATATTGACTTTAAAAAAACAGACAAAATATTAAAAATTATAGTTCAAGCTGCAGTTTTTGAACTTTTGTTTAAACATAATAATTCAATTAAAGTAATAATAGTTGAATATTTAAAGGCCGCCGAGTTTTTTCTAGAAAAGAGTAAAGTAAAATATTTAAACGCTATACTAGATAAAATATCAAGAATATTGAGAAAATCGTTGTAAAATCTTATGAATGTACTCATGTTAAACTTTTGCTTGCCTTTTGTAAATTATTTTGGCATTTATCTTTTAAAAAATGAGTAATTCCATAGAACTTTTATATTTGATAATTTTTACAGGTATTCTGGCTGTTGCTTATAGTTATTTACTTTCAGGCCAAATTCTTTCAAGTAGTCCGGGAAACAATAAAATGCAAGAGATAGCGGAGGCTATTCAAATTGGAGCAAAGGCTTATCTTAACAGACAATATAAAACAATAGCTGTTGTTGGGATAATTGTATTATTAGTAGTAAGTTATTTATTTAACATTTTAGTTGGAATTGGATATTTTATTGGCGCAACACTTTCTGGTGTTGCTGGATATGTGGGAATGCTAATTTCAGTTAAAGCGAATGTCAGAACAGCTGAGGCTTCTAGAAAAAGTTTACAATCGGGACTATCTATAGCATTTAAATCTGGCGCTATAACTGGCTTATTAGTTGCTGGATTAGCGCTCTTATCGATTACAATTTATTATTTATTTTTGATCAATTTAAATGTTCAAGGCAGAGATATCATTAATGCTTTAGTAGCACTAGGTTTTGGAGCGTCATTAATATCTATTTTCGCAAGACTTGGCGGGGGAATTTTTACTAAAGGAGCCGATGTAGGTGCTGACCTTGTTGGTAAAGTTGAAGCTGGTATACCTGAAGACGATCCTAGAAACCCTGCAGTTATAGCAGATAACGTTGGTGATAACGTTGGAGATTGTGCGGGAATGGCCGCAGATCTTTTTGAGACATATGCCGTAACAATTGTAGCTACCATGGTTTTAGCATCAATTTTTTTTCCTTCAGATAGCAATATGATGATTTATCCTTTAGCTATCGGTGGTTCGTGCATAATCACATCTATCATAGGGACTTGGTTTGTCAGACTTGGTAAAAGCAAAAATATAATGGGAGCTTTGTATAAAGGGTTTATTGCTACAGCATTATTATCTTTATTAATTTTACATCCGGTAACAAATTCAACAATAGGCTTATCTAACAATTATAGCGTAAATGAAATAAATTTTGATGGATTTGATTTATATATTTGTGCAATATCTGGATTGGTTATTACTGGATTGCTAATTTGGGTAACGGAATATTATACAGGCACAAATTACAGACCTGTAAAAAGTGTAGCCAAATCATCAACCACAGGACATGGCACAAATGTTATTCAGGGGCTGGCTGTTTCTATGGAGGCCACGGCATTACCAGCAATAATTATAGTAATTGGAATTTTGTACACCAACAGCTTAGCTGGTTTGTACGGAATTGCTATTGCGGTAACTTCAATGTTAGCTTTAACTGGAATGGTAGTTGCTTTAGATGCTTATGGTCCTGTAACAGATAATGCTGGAGGAATAGCAGAAATGTCCAAATTGCCAAAAAATGTAAGAAAAACTACTGATGCATTGGATGCTGTAGGTAATACCACAAAAGCTGTTACTAAGGGATATGCAATTGGTTCTGCAGGATTAGGTGCTCTGGTACTCTTTGCGGCCTACACAGAAGATATCAAATACTATGCGGGGGAAAGTTCATCTAATTTATACGGACTAGTAGTTGATTTTGATTTGTCAAACCCTTTTGTCGTGATCGGACTTTTAATTGGAGGTCTTCTACCATACCTTTTTGGCTCAATGGGCATGCAGGCTGTAGGCAGAGCAGGAGGGGCTGTGGTTATTGAAGTAAGAAGGCAATTTAAAAAAATTCCGGGAATAATGAAGGGAAAAAGAAAACCTGATTACGGTAGATTAGTAGACTTATTAACCAAAGCGGCAATTAAAGAAATGGTTATACCATCACTTCTCCCCGTTTTATCTCCGATATTACTTTATATATGTATTTTTATTATAGCTGGTAAAGTAGCCGCTTTGTCAGCTTTAGGTGCAATGCTTTTAGGTGTTATAGTAACAGGTTTGTTTGTAGCTATTTCAATGACAGCTGGTGGCGGCGCTTGGGATAACGCCAAAAAATATATTGAGGATGGAAATTTTGGTGGAAAAGGATCTGAGGCACATAAATCAGCAGTTACAGGTGATACAGTCGGGGACCCATACAAAGATACAGCAGGACCAGCGGTAAATCCTATGATAAAAATAACTAATATAGTCGCTTTATTATTATTATCTGTAATAGCTCACTAATTTTTATACATTTTTTGTTTTAAACTTTGTAGAAAGTCACCAACTATACTTCTTTTACCAAGATCATTTTTAGTCTTACTTTTACTGATTCTAATTTTATTCATTTCTTCTTTATCAATAATTGATTTATCTTTTAGAACACCGTATTTATCAAACTCTAATTTTAAAACATTATTTTTAACCAAAATATTTTTCCCTAATTTGTGAAAGTCGCCTTTAGTTGTTTGTCGTTCAAAATAATACCAAATGTTATCATTGTTTATGGAATATGAGTGGGGTCGGCCGATTATTTTTAATGCGTCATTCTTATTTGTTTTATTGATATTAAGAATCTTAAACTTATTATCTAAAAAGTTAATTCCATGATTTTTGTAAGGTTCCTTAAGTGAGCAATTTACTAAAAAAAACAAAATAAATATGTTAAGGTAAGTAATATGTTTAATTTTTTTAAAAAAAATCATAATCATTATTATAATATTTTAGTGAAATTATCACGTAATTTATTCTTTTATAATGTAATTGGGTTAAAGGACAATTTTGAGACCAAAATAAACATATTATTTTTTCATTTTTCTATATTGATAATATCACTAAAAAAGAAAGGCAAAAAAGATTATACACAGCAAATATTCGATGACCTATTTCTTAATTTAGAAAATCATATTAGAGAACTTGGATATGGAGATGTAGCGGTAAATAAGAAGATGAAACTGTTAACAAAAATATTTTACGATATACTTCTTAAAATAGATATTTCGGAAAATAGTGATTTTACAGTGAATAAAAAAGTCATTATTAAGTATTTCGAAAGTGAAATAATGAAAAAAGATGCTAAAATTAGAGAAATATGTAAATATTTTGAGGAATTTTACAATTATTGTTTTGCTTTAAACCAAAAAAATATGATACATGAATTAAAAAATTATAGTTATGGCAGTTCCTAAAAGAAAAACTTCTAAATCAAAAAAAGGTATGAGAAGGTCTCATCACAAGATCTTAAAGAAAAATATTGTTGAGGACAAAAAATCTGGAGAGTATAAACTGTCTCATCATATTGATTTAAAAACTGGTTTTTATAACGGTAAAAAAATTTTAGATTTATAGAAATATTCTTTATGTCTGGTAAAATTAAAATTGCAATAGACGCAATGGGTGGTGAAAATGCGCCGGACAAGGTAATTGATGGAATATCCAAATTTGTAGAAAATAATAAATCGGATGACTACAAACTGTTACTTTACGGCGACGCCAATAGGATTGATAAATTATTAACTGAAAAAAAAATAATAAAGAACAATATTGAAATTTTAAATACCCAATCAATTGTATCTGATGATGAAACACCATTAACTGCAATTAAAAATTCAAAAAATAGCAGTATGTGGAAATCCATTGAGTCTCAAACATTGAATAATGCCGACATAAGTCTTTCGGCAGGAAATACTGGCGTACTTTTGGTGATATCCAGAATGATTTTAAAAACTATGGATGAAATTAATAAACCTGCTCTTGCTGCTTTGTGGCCAAACCAGAAAGGAATGAATATTGTGTTAGATCTAGGAGCAAATATAGAATGCGATGAAAATAACTTAATTGATTTCGCTGAAATGGGATCTGCCTTATACAAATCTTTATATCCAAATGATAATGCAAAAGTTGCACTTTTAAATATTGGCTCAGAGGAAATTAAAGGCACAGACACTTTAAAAAAAGCTTATCAAAGATTGTCCTCTTTTAAAAATAATGATTTCATTTTCAATGGATATATTGAGGGAAATAAAATTATGGACGGAGATTCTAATGTAATTGTTACCGATGGTTTTACTGGGAATATTGCGTTAAAGACTGCTGAAGGAACTGCAAAATTTATAACCTCTAATCTTAAATTAGCATTACAAAAAAACATTTTTTCTAGGATCGGTTCACTATTTTCCTATAAAAGTCTTCAAAATTTTAAAAATAAACTTGATCCAAGAAAATTTAATGGCGCTATATTTTTAGGGTTAAAAGGACCAGTGGTAAAAAGTCATGGCGCTACAGATTATATTGGTTTTTATCATTCTATAGATGTGTGTTACAAAATTATTAAAGGTAATTTACTTGAAAAAATTAAAAATAACTTAAGCCATATTAATGTTGAGAAAAAATAATTCTATAGTTAAATATAGTTTAGTAAAAGATATATCACAAAAATTAGGATTAAGTGAAAAAGTTAATCATGAAATCATTAAAAACTTGATTAAAGAAATATCATTTGAATTAAAAAAGAATAAAAAAATCGTTTTTAAAAATTTTTGTACTTTAGTAGTTTTAAACAAGAAAGCTAGGATAGGCAGAAATCCAAAAACACTTGAAGAACATAATATAAGTGCAAGAAAATCCATTAAGATTAAAATTTCAGATAAATACAACAAAAAGTTAAACATTTGATGGGTGGAAAATATTATAATATTTCAGAACTAGCTCAAATTTTAAATTTAAAAGATCCTAAAACAGGTAAATTTAAGACACATGTGATTAGATTTTGGGAAACTAAAATAAAAGAACTTAAAGCAGATAAGATTATTAATAAAAGAAGATATTATTCTGAAACCAAAGTTGAATTAATTAAGTATGTTAAATTTCTATTAACCGAAAAAGGTCTAAGAATTAAAGGTGTAAAAGATCTATTAAAGAAAAAAAATAAAAAACTTGACGATGATTTGGTTTCAAGTGTAGATATAGAGTATCGAACAACTTTTATAAACAACAAAATTAATAAAATTTTAGAAAGATTAAAGAAATTAAAAAAATTAATAAAGACCAATGGCAAAAAAGACACATATTAAAGTTCGAATGGTTCCAGAGTCCAAACCAGACAGTGCTTTTGTTTACTATGCAAAAAAACCTACAAAAGGTGAAAAAGCTAAAATTAAGTTAAAAATAAAGAAATATAATCCCAATACAAGGAAGCACGAATTTTTTATTGAAAAAAAATTGCCTCCGCATAGTAAATAATTACTTTTTAAAATTTCTGTATTCGTATTTGATACAGGCACTAATCATAGATTTCCATACTTCTTGTGTAATTTGAGTATCTATCTTTTTTTCTTTTGATTTCTTTTTAATTCTACTTAATATTTGTTTTATTCTTTTTTTATCTACAATTTGTTTTTTAAATTTCTTATTCTTTAAAATTATACTTACTAACTTTACGCGTTTTTTAATTATTGATAATAGTTGATTATCCAGCGAGTCTAATTTTTTTCTTATTATAAGTATTTTTTTGTTATGCATAGCGTCAATTTGATTATATTAAATTTAACTAAAAATAAATATATATTTAATTATGTATCTTTATAGTGAAAAATATTCAAAGTTATTTAAACTTTGGCTTATAATAAGTATTTTTACTGTCTTTTTGATTATTTCAGTTGGTGGTCTAACTAGAATAACAAATTCAGGTCTGTCTATAACTGAATGGGAATTATTTGAAGGAATTTTACCACCCTTAACATTAGAAAGGTGGAATAATTATTTCATATTATATAAGGAGATACCGCAATTTAAAATATTATATCCAAACATGACATTAGATGAGTTTAAAATTATATTTTATTGGGAATATGTTCACCGGATTTTAGGTAGGTTTCTTGGATTATTTTTTTTAATACCATTAGTTTTTTTTACTCTTAAAAAAATAATTAGGAGAGAATACTTAATTAGTTTCTACTTTATTTTTTTTCTAATTTGTTTACAAGGATTTGTTGGTTGGTTTATGGTTAGTAGCGGCTTGACTAATGATGTTACTGTGAGTCATTATCGACTAGCGATGCACTTAAGTGTGGCATTCATTATAGTTTCATTAATGTATTGGAATTATCTCAACTTTGCTTATAATCAAAAGAAATCACTTATAAGAAATTTTAGTTATAATTATAAATTTCAATTACTTTATTTATTAGTTTTTTTACAAATAATATTTGGTGCTTTTGTTTCTGGACTAGATGCTGGCATGATTTACCAAACTTGGCCTTTAATGGGAGATAGTTTTTTTCCTAATGACTCATACAATATTAAATTTGTTGAATTACTTAATTTTGATAACAGAAGTTTAGTTCAATTTTACCATAGAACATTAGCTTACCTATTGTATTTTTACTCTATTTATGTTGGGTACACAGTTTTTAATTATGCCAAAAAAGACTTAAATAAAATTTTTCTCACTTATTTTAGTTTTTTAAATATTCAAGTGGTTTTAGGAATACTAACTTTGATAAGCGGTTTAAATATGCAGTTAAGCGTATTACATCAGTTTATCGGTGTAATACTTGTATTAACTTCTTTAAAATTGACTTATAGAATATCAAAATAAGTTTGACTTTGTAAAAAATTATAGTAATTATCCCGATTATTAAAATGACACCTTTTACTAAAAAGAAAGACTTAAAAAACAACTGGTATTTAATAAATGCTGAGAACGCGATTGTTGGAAGATTAGCTGCATATATTTCTAAAGTTCTTAGAGGAAAAAATAAAGCAACTTTTAATCCTCAAATTGATAATGGTGATTTTGTAATAGTTACTAATATTGAAAAAATGAAAATGACTGGCAAAAAATTTAATGAAAAAAAATATTATAAACATACTGGCCACCCTGGGGGCATAAAAGAATTTACACCGATTAAATTAAAATTAAAAAATAAATCTCAAGAAATTTTAAAATTAGCTGTAAGAAGAATGCTGCCAGGTGGTCCCTTAGCAAAAAAACAACTTGGGAAGCTTAAAATTTATAGTGGTGACAAACATCCACACGAAGTTCAAAAACCAAAAGAAATTAATTTTTCTAAATTAAATACTAAAAATAGCATTAAAATATAATGTCATCAGCAAGTTTAGAAACCTCTAAATCAAATTTAACTAGAAAAGTTAAACTCGATTTTAAAGATAGCAAATACGCTACTGGCAGGAGAAAAAGATCAATCGCTAAAGTATGGATTAAAAAAGGGTCGGGAAAAATATATGTAAATGGACTTAAAATAGACGAATACTTTAAAAGACCAGTTCATCAAATAATTGTTACACGACCACTGGATGTTTGCAATGTGTCTGCAAATTATGATGTTAAGTGCTCTGTAAAAGGAGGTGGCCTTTCAGGTCAAGCAGGAGCGATAATTTTGGGTATGGCTAAAGCATTAATTGGTTTTGACGAAAACCACAAAAAAGTATTAAAAAAAGAGAAACTTACAACCAGAGACTCAAGAGTAGTTGAAAGAAAAAAATACGGACACAGAAAAGCTCGAAGAAGCTTCCAATTTTCTAAAAGGTAATACATTTAATTTAATATTCTTTGTTGGAGTGATATAAGACTCTTATGAATGGAAATAAAATAAAAGTTGCTGTTATTGGCGCAACTGGCTACGTGGGATTGGATTTAGTTTATCTGTTGTCTCACCACCCAAGGGTAAGAATATTAAATCTTTGCGCAACAAAGAATTTAGGTTCTAGAATTAGTAGATTTGACAAAAGACTGAAAAAAAAACTTCCAATAATTTCCGATATTAAAAAAGTTGAATGGAATAAAATAGATTTAATATTTTTATCATTGCCAAATGGAGAAGGACAAAAATTAGTTAAAAAATTATTCTATAAGTTTAAACATTTGAAATTTATAGATCTTTCAGCAGATTTTAGAGTTACAAAACCTGAAAATTACAAAAGATGGTATAAGAGAAATCATTCAGCTAAAGATCTTATTAAATATTCAATTTATTCTGTTTCAGAATTTGTTCAAAAAAAAATACAAAATTATAGAATAATAGCAAATCCAGGTTGCTATCCAACCTCCATTCAAATACCACTAGTTCCGTTATTACAAAAAAAATTAATTAAGAAAGACGAGATAATCATTGACTCGAAGTCTGGTTTCTCTGGTGCTGGTAAAAATTATAAGCTCAGATTTACACATAAAAACTTAGATAGTTCAATATTTTCATACAGTGTAAAAGAGCATAGGCATATGGCTGAATTAGATCAAGAAATTAAAAAAAGAGCTGGTAGTAATATTAAATATACATTTAATCCTCATCTGATACCAACATATAGAGGCATTACATCTAATATATATATTAAATTAAGAAAGGGGATTACTGCTAAGAAAATCTTATATTTTATGAAGAGAAAATACAAAACTTCAAAATTTGTTAAAATAAATTCACTCAATAAAGAAATAGGATCAGGCAACGTGTTAAATAGCAATAAATGTGAAATATCAATTTGTGAAACAAGACATAAAGATAAAGCAATGATTATCTCCTGTATAGATAACCTGGTAAAAGGAGCTTCTGGACAAGCGATACAAAATATGAATCTTATTTATAACTACAAAGAAAACGAAGGACTTAAATGAAAAAAATATACCTCTTTCTTTTATTATTTTTATTAGGATGTGCATCTAGCAAAAGTGTTCTAATTTGTGGGGATCACGAGTGCATTAACAAGAAAGAAGCTGATTTATATTTTCAAGAAAATCTGTCTATTGAAGTTAAAATCTTAAGACAAAAAGAAAAAAAAGAAAAGATATACGATTTAGTAAGGTTAAACAGCGGAAAATATAGAAATAATCCAGTAATAAAAATTAGTGAAAAAACAATATTAGATAAAGAAATAAAAGAATTAACTAAAGAAGAGATAATTGCAAAAAAGAGAGAAATAAAGGAAAAAACTAAAATAGCGAAATTAACAGAGAAAAATAAGCAAAAAGATAAAAAGGTAATTTTAAATAAAAAAAAAGATAATGAGTCTGCAGCTTTTAAAAAAGATATTCAATCAATAGAAAAAAAAATACAATCAACTGCAAGACTAGAAGAAATTTGTAGAAATTTAGAAAAATGTGACATAAATGAGATTGCAAAATATTTGACTAATTTAAGTAAAAAAAAAAAATTTCCTGATATAACAAGGTAATTCGATGAAAAAGAAAATGAACATAGCGTTAGTAGGTTTAGGAACTATAGGGTCGTATTTATTGAAATATCTAATTCAAAACAAAAATCAATTAATTAAGAAAAATATGGCTATACCAAATGTTCTGAAGGTATGTGCTCGGAATAGAAATAAAAAGAGAGGAATAAAAATTAAAAAAAAATTATGGGCAAAAGATTATAAAGAGATAATAAATAATACAAATATAGATTTAGTAGTTGAATTGATTGGAGGTTCGGAGGGCGTAGCAAAAAAATTAGTTTTCGAGTCACTTCGTAATGGAAAACATGTTGTTACAGCAAACAAAGCACTAATCGCTAAATATGGTGATCAATTATCTGAAATAGCAGAAAAAAAAGGAGTAAATCTTGAATATGAAGCTGCTGTTTGCGGAGGTTTACCAATAGTCAGGTCCATAAAAGAGGGGTTAATAGCAAATAAAATACAAAAAATTTATGGAATAATGAATGGGACATCAAACTATATTTTATCATCAATGCAAAGAGAAAAAATGGATTTTAAAGACTCTTTAATCAACGCTAAGAAACTAGGTTATGCAGAAAATAATCCAAAATCAGATTTAAATGGAGAGGATGTGGCATCTAAATTAAAGATATTAACATCACTTTGCTTTAATTCATTTATAAATAAAAATATTCATGTAGAGGGTATAAGCAATATAGATAAAGAAGATATAATTAATGCAGATCAACTAGGCTACAATATAAAACTATTAGGAATATCAGATATATTTAAAGAAAGAATCTGCCAGCGTGTTCATCCGGCTTTGATAAAAAAAGGATCCTATTTATCTAATATAAATGGTGTTTTAAATGCTGTGGTAATAGAAGCTAAGCCTGTAGGTCAAAGCGTTATACAAGGAGAGGGAGCGGGGCCTGAAGCAACCACATCAGCGCTAGTGTCAGATATTTCCTCAATTTTAAGAGGAAATATTAAATATCCTTTTTCAATTTCCAAAAAAGAGAGAAAAAAATTTAAAACTTCTGATATAAATTTACGAAGTTATTCTGCTTATATTCGTTTAGAAGTTAAAGATATATCTGGAGTTCTAACTAATGTCACAAAAGTTTTTTCCGAAAATAAAGTTTCAATAAAGAGAATAATTCAATCACCTTATAATTCTAAGAAAAATTCTAGAATTATTATTATAACTCACAATTCAAAAGACAATTTACTGTCCAAAACCATAAATATTTTGGCAAGAAAAAAATTTGTGATAAAAAAACCAAAATTTATTCGAATAGAATACATTTAAAGATAATGTCAATTGACTCTAAATATTTGAACATGTTTCGTAAATCAGTTGAAATGGGTGCTATAGGTGCTTCTAAATTCATTGGCAAAAATGATAAAATTGCTGCAGATCAAAGTGCAGTCAATTTTATGAGAAAAGAATTAAATAAAATTGAAATGAGAGGAAAAATTGTAATAGGTGAAGGTGAAATGGATGAAGCACCTATGCTCTATATTGGAGAAGAGCTAGGAAGTGGAAACGGACAGAATTTAGATATTGCTGTCGATCCTTTAGAGTGCACAAACTTCGTAGCTAAGAATTTACCAAATTCATTTTCAGTTCTAGCCGTTACAGAAAAGGGAAACATGTTTTCCGCTCCAGATACTTACATGGAAAAAATTGCAATAGGAAAAAATCTACCATCAAAACTAGTAGATTTGGATTTCTCCGTAAAAAAAAATATCCAAAATCTCGCTGATGCCAAACAAACTGAACCTAGTAAATTAATTGCCTGCGTTTTAAAAAGGCCAAGACATGATAAAATAATTGAAGAGTTAGAAAAAATGAAAGTAAAAATTAGATTTATTTCTGATGGAGATGTTTCTGGTGCAGTTTCGGTTGCTGATGATAATTCACCAATTGATATTTATATGGGAATAGGCGGTGCCCCAGAAGGAGTTTTATCTGCTGCAGCTCTGTGTTGTTTAGGAGGTCAAATTCAAACAAGATTAGTTTTAGAGACTAATCAAATCGATAGAGCCAAGAAAATGGGAGTTGAAGATATTAAAAAGAAATACGAGTTAGAAGATATGATAAAAGGAGATGTAATTTTTTGTGCCAGTGCTATCACTAAAGGTGACATGCTTGATGGCGTAAAAGTTGTTGATAAAGAATATTATGTATCCTCTTTGATCATGCATAAAGATAATAAAATTATCAAAAAAACAAAAAATACATATAATATTTAGATGGATGTACTTTCTGTTACAGGAAAAAAATGGATTTATAAAAATTCAGATACCGACAAGGTAAGAAAAATCAAAGAAACATTCAACTTGGATGAAATTTCAGCAAAGTTAATTTCTCAGAGAAATATTGAATTAAATGAACTTAGTAATTTCATTAATCCACAGTTAAAAAACACATTGCCAAATCCCAATATTCTCAAAGATATGGATAAATCTGTTTTAAAAACAGTGGGTCTTATTAAAAAAAATAAAAGATTGGGAATATTTGGCGATTATGATGTTGATGGTGCTTCATCAGCAGCACTTTTAGCTAGTTATTTTAATTGTATAAATCGACAATATGAAATTTATATTCCAAATAGGAAATTAGAGGGTTATGGGCCTTCTATAAAAGGTTTTGAAAAATTAATTAAAAAAAAAGTTGATTTAATATTCACTGTCGATTGCGGTACTTTATCTTATGAGCCAATTAGTTTTGCTAAAAAAAAAGGTATTGATGTCATTGTTCTAGATCATCATCAATGTGAAATTAAACTTCCAGACGCCCATTCCATTATAAACCCAAATAGATTAGATGATGAGTCTGATTTAAAATATCTTTGCGCGTCAGGAGTTACTTTCTTATTTTTAATAGCTCTAAATAAACATTTAAGAGAAATTAATTATTTTGATAATATTAAGGAACCAGATTTATTACAATTGTTGGATCTTGTATCGCTAGGCACAATTTGTGATGTCGTGCCACTGGTAGGATTAAACAGAGTTTTTGTTAAACAAGGGTTAAAAATTCTAAATAAAAAAAATAACTTGGGTATTAAAAATTTAATAAATATTTCAAAAATTGAAAACACAACAACAACTTATCATATTGGATATCAATTGGGACCCAGAATTAATGCTGGTGGACGAGTTGGAAAAAGTAGTCATGGTGTGAATCTTTTATTAAATCCAAGCCCTAAGGAAACTTTTCAAATAGCTTTGGAGCTCGATCAATTTAATAAAGAAAGACAATTGATGGAAAAAGAATTGTTAGCAAAAGTGTTGACCGAATCTGAAAAGTCATTGAACGATCCTATATTAGTGTTGAGCGGAGTTAATTGGCATGAGGGTATAATAGGTATAGTTGCTTCTAGACTTAAGGATAAATATAATAAACCGACTATATTAATATCAATCAAAGATGGCGTGGGAAAAGCTTCAGCAAGATCAATTTTTGGTTTTGATATTGGATCATTGATTTTATCTGCGCTTAACGAAAAAATAATTGTTAAAGGAGGTGGGCATAAAATGGCGGGTGGCTTTACGATAGATGAAAGTAAAATTGAAATATTTAAAAATTTTTCCAAAAAAAAATTTTCAAAAATTAAACCTGACTCATCAAAAAATAAAAAGTTAGTTTTAGATAGTGAGATTCTTGGGACAGCATTAAATATTGATTTCTACAATAAAATACAATTATTATCTCCTTTTGGACCTGGAAATCCTGAACCAAAATTTGTTATAAATAGTGTCAAAACTTTAAACTCTAAAATTGTTGGAGAAAGTCATATTAAATCAAATTTAATTACTGAAGAAGGTATTATGATAAAATGTGTTGCCTTTAATTCAATTAATACTGAAATTAGTGCTTATTTGACAGGAAATCATAAAAAAAGCTTCAACATCGCTGGAAAATTAAGTCTTAATGAGTGGGGTGGAGAAAAAAAAGTAGAGTTTATTATCGATGATATTTCTGTTAATAAGAGTTCAAAAAATATGGTCCCATCGTCTATCGGTTAGGACACATGGTTTTCATCCATGAAAGAGGGGTTCGATTCCCCTTGGGACCGCCAAATAGTTTATGTATAAAATTGCCATAATTGAAGAGATTCATAATGACGGTGTTGAATTATTAAAAAAAAATTCAAATTTCGAATATGAAATTATAACAGATGTTTCTGAAAAAAATTTAATTAAAAAATTACCTGAATTTGATGCATGCACACTAAGAGTAAGTAAATTAGACTCAAAAATACTTAAGCACTGCCAAAGATTAAAAGTTATTTCAAGACATGGTGTGGGTTATGATAATGTGGATTTAGATTATATTAAAAAAAATAATATAAGATTATTAATCACTGCAAAAGCTAACGCAGTTGCTGTAGCAGAACATGTTTTGGCTCTAATACTCTCAATTAGTAAATCTATAAAGGAATATGATAATGAGGTAAGGAATGGCAATTTTAAAAAAAATTCACATAAAATACAAACCATTGAATTATATAATAAAGAAATATTAATCGCTGGTTTTGGAAGAATAGGCAAAGCACTTATAAAAAGATGTTTAAATTTTGAAATGAAAGTTAAAATTTACGATCCATACGTTGACAAAAAAGTCATTAAAGAAAATGGTGGTGAAAAAGTTGAAAACTTTGATGAGGCTATAAGATCGTGTGATATTTTATCATTGCACATGCCTCTTACCAAAGAGACAAAAAATATATTAAATTATGATAAAATTAAAAAGATGAAAAAAAAAGCAATATTAATTAATACGGCTAGAGGTGGAATAATAAATGAAAATGATTTAGATAAAGCCCTTAAAGACAAATTAATATTTGGAGCTGGTCTAGATGTATTTGTAAACGAACCAATTGATAAAGATAGTGTGCTACTAAAAAATAATAAAATTATTCTTAGCCCACATTCCGCTACATTTACTGACGAATGTACATCTAGAATGGCAATAGAAACTATTAAAAATATTATTGATTTTTTTGACAATAAAATTCAGAAAGAAATGATGGTGAAATTGTGATTGAGATAAAAAGAAAATTAAAAAATTTTGGTCCATTAGAGTTTTTAGTAATAAGTTCAATTGTT
Organism: uncultured Pelagibacteraceae bacterium; assembly: GCA_902563575.1. Lineage (GTDB taxonomy): Bacteria > Pseudomonadota > Alphaproteobacteria > Pelagibacterales > Pelagibacteraceae > Pelagilacustribacter. The sequence goes on along the minus strand of CACEXV010000004.1, from coordinate 28,087 downwards.
TATGTAGTTACAATGTTAATATGGACAGCTTCCACCAGGACTGAAGTTGTAGAACAATCTAATCAAATAAAATCTAATCATAAAACTGTTGTTGATTTTATGAATGAACAGGTTAATAAATGTTCATCAGATGAAAATTCGTTAACTGCTTGGGGAGAAAAATGCTTAGAGGACTGGTCCTCTGATAAGATTACTTTGTACTTAATCAAAAATATTAAGTTGAAAAATCCTTACAAAATAAAAAGTGCACTAATCCAAAGTTCATCTGATCCTAGAATTCAAGCTGAGGGGAAAGCTGGGCAATCTACAGACAAAGGGATAATATTTGTCTCTAGTAATGATTTTTTGTCTGATCCTGGATCTGAATGGATAATAGGGACTTGTATAAAATCTCCGTGTGTTGCCGCAGGTAATAATGAACTTATTTCAATATATCGTTAATTAATAATTTCAAAACCACAATCTTTAGCTGTCTGATATAAATAATCGAAACCTTTTTTAGAATACTCATAGGGATTAGCTTTCGCAGGGTCTTGTTCAGCTTCAACAACTAGCCAACCATTATAATTAACATCTCTTAAAATACTTAGAAAGGGTTTATAGTCTATACAACCATCACCCGGAACAGTAAATGCTCCTTCCAGAAAAGCTTTTCTAAAACTATAATCATTTTTTACTGATGCTTCTAGAATTTTTTTTCTCATGTCTTTGCAATGAACATGTATAATTCTTTCATTAAGATCTTTTGTAATTTTTAAATAATCTCCGCCAGCAAATAACATGTGACCAGTATCTAATAGTAATTTTACAGTATCTTTTGTGTTTTCAATAAGTTTATAGGTATCAGACTCAGACTGGATTACAGTTCCCATATGGTGGTGGTATGCAAGTGGCATACCCTGATCCGACATAATTAAACTAATTTCATTTATTTTATTTATTAAGTTTTTCCAGTCCTCATTGGATAAAATTGGTCTGCTTGATAAAGGTTTATTTGCGTCTCCTTGAATTGAGCCTGACACTTCAGCAAATACCATACAAGGGGCATTACAATCTTTAAAAAGTTGAAGTTGCTGTTTCATTTCTTCAAGCTCATCTTTTACCGATCTAGATAAAAGTTTTGCTCCATACCAACCTGAGCAAAGATTTATTTTTTCCTTTTTTAATTTTGGTATCAGCAATTTAGAGTCTTTTGGAAATTTTCCACCAAATTCAATTCCACTAAAACCAGCTTTACTTGCTTCATGCAAGCATTGTTCTAAAGTAGTATCACCACCAAGCTCTGGCATATCATCGTTGCTCCAGGCTATGGGAGCTACACCAATTTTAATACTCATAAGTTGAAATATTTTTTAGTATACTATTAAAGTCTAATCAATTAAATTTTCAAATAAATGAAAAAAAGATTAAAACTTGGAATTATAGGCGGTGGCCCAGGTTCTTGGATCGGTCATGTTCATCGAATAGCGTCAAGATTCGATGATGAATTTGAAATAGTAGCAGGCGTGTTCTCAAGAAACCTAAAAATAAATCAAAAATTTGCTAGTAAATTAGGAATTAATAAAGATAGATGTTATAAAAATTTTAAAGAATTATGCTTAAAAGAAATAAAAAGGAAAGACTCTATAGATGTTGTGTCTGTGATGACACCACCGGGTAGTCATCAAGAAATATCAGCATTGTTTATAAAAAATAAAATACATGTAATATCGGATAAACCTTTTGCCGGTAATTTATTTCAAGCAAAAAAATTATATAAAACAATTAAAAAAAATAAAAAAATTGTATACGGATTAACACATAATTATTCAGCATATCCAATGGTACGACAAGCTAAAAAAATTATTAAAGATAAAAGAATAGGAAATATAGAATATATTAATGTTGAATATGTACAAGATTGGACTAACGGAAAAAAAATAACTTACAGTAATGCAAAAAAGATATTTAAGTGGAAACTTGAGAGTAAATATGCAGGGATATCTACTGTTTTAAATGAAATCGGATCTCATGCTTTTCATTTGGCTTATTATATAACAGGATTAAAAGGACAAGAATTATTCTCTCAGATTACTCAATATTCAAATAAAATTAAATTTGATACAAATGCTCAGGTTTTTGTTAATTATGAAAACGATGCTAAAGGTCTTTTTTGGATTTCTACGAACGCGAAAGGGGGAATCCATGGTCTTAAAATTAGGGTGTTTGGAACAAAAGGAAGTTTAGAATGGACTCAAAATGACCCAAATTACCTTGTTTACAGTAATATAAGTGGAGCAACTAAAAAATTAGATCGCGCTTATAATGAAAGTTTATATTCTAAGAAATTTTCTCGAATAAAATTTGGTCACCCTGAGGGTTACTTAAGCGCTTTTTCAAATTTATACAGAGAAATATCACACAAAATAAAAGATAAAAAAAGATATAAAAACTATTTATTTCCTAATGAAGATGACGGTTTAATTACTGCAAAATATATAGATGCATGTGTAAAATCATCCAAGAAAAAACGATGGGTAAAAATAAATGCTTAATGTTGCACTTTTTGGATTTGGAAGAATAGGGCAAATGCATGCTAGAAATATTCATAATAAAAAAGATTTAAAACTTCTTTACGTATTTGAAAAAGCAGTAGTACTAAGTAGAAAAGCTAAAAGGCTTTATGATTGTAAAATTGAGAATAACTATAAAAATATTTTTAGAGATAAAAAAGTAGATATTATATTTATTTCAAGCCCAACTAATACACATTTAAAATATATTAATGAAGGCATAAAATTTAATAAAACGATATTTTGTGAAAAACCTTTAGATCTTAATATAAATAAAATAATTAAAACTTATAAAAAGATTAAAAAAAATAAATCTAGAGTACAAATGGGTTTTAATAGAAGATATGATCCAGGACATTATGCTATTAAAAAAGATTTGGACTTAGGTAAGATAGGTATGTTAGAAAAAATCATTATCACAAGCAGAGATCCTGCGCCACCCTCAAAATTATATCTTAAATCCTCCGGAGGAATTTTTAGAGATATGATGATACATGATTTTGATTTATGCAGATTCTATTTAAAAAATGATGAGATAATTGAAATTAATGCGGCTGCCACTTCATTTGATCCAATGTACAAAAAAATTAATGATCATGAATTGGCAACAGTCACAATGAAATCAAAAAAAGGTGTTATATGCGTTATAACAAATTCAAGACATTGCTCTTTTGGATATGATCAACGAGTAGAATTATTTGGAAAAAAGGGGATGTTAATATCTGGGAATAAAAAAATTAATGAGACTGAAATTTTCAATTCAACCAGAACGAATTCAAAGCAAACTTTTTTGAATTTTTTTATTGAAAGATATAAAGATGCCTATCAATTACAATTGTATGATCTAATTATGTTGCACAAAAAAAAAGTTTCTCCTCGTTCAACATACATAGATGGATTCAATGCTTTACAAATTGCTAATGCTGCGCATGAATCGCTTAAGCAAAAAAAAGTAATAAAATTAAAGTAAATTAAACTACTTAAAGTTGTATTATTCTTTTTTTTTTTTGAATTTTATTAATTTATTTGTTTTAATTGCTTAAAATTAACAATTAATAAAAGGATAATCATGAGAAAATTATACTTAACAATTGCTGCTTTTTTGAGTTGGGTGATGATGTCAGTATCTGCTTTAGCAGTTGACATTATCGTTGTATCTCACGGGCAGGCAAATGATCCTTTTTGGTCAGTTGCAAAGAATGGTGTTGATAAAGCTTGTAAAGACATGAAGGTGTCTTGCAAATATACTGCACCAGCAACTTTTGATATGGTTGAGATGGCTAAATTAATAGATAATGCCGTTTCACAAAAGCCAAAAGGAATAGTAATCACATTACCAGACGCTGCTGCTTTAGGTAAATCAGTTAAAGCTGCAATATCTGCTGGTATCCCAGTAATTTCTATGAACTCAGGCTCAGATGATTACATGAAGCTAGGTATCAGTGCACATGTAGGTCAAACAGAATTTGAAGCAGGAGTTGGAGGCGGACAAAAAATGAAAGCTGCTGGTGGAAAAAAAGCGCTATGCGTTAACCACGAAGTTGGTAATGTCGCTTTAGATAGAAGATGTGCTGGTTTCAAAAAAGGTTTTGGTGGATCAGTAGATATTCTAGGTACATCAAATGACCCAACTGAAATTCAAAAAGCTGTAGCTGCTAAATTAGGAGGTGGATATGACACAATTCTTACTTTAGGAGCTGGCTTAGCAGGAGAGGCTGCTCTCAAAGCATTGGAGTCTGCAGGTAAAGTTGGAAGTGTTAAGCTTGGTACATTTGATATGTCGCCAGGTATGCTTAAAGCTGCTGCTGCTGGAAAAGTTGAGTTTTTAATTGATCAACAACAGTATCTACAGGGGTATTTACCTATAGCTATCTTTTCTCAATATATGAGATACGGAACTATGCCCGCAGGTGTAGTTATGACTGGTCCAGGTTTTGTTACACCGAAAAATGCTAAAAGTGTAATTAAATGGGCTGCTCAAGGCTATAGATAAAATTAAATCAAGAAAAGGCCTGGTGAAATATCACTAGGCCTTTTTTTTAGTTTTTATATTATGTCAGATAAGTCTAAAAGTATTGAGAATAAAACTGATTTTAATCAGGACGAGAGACTAAAAAAAGTTTCAAAATTAAGATTATTATTAAATAGACCTGAGCTTGGAGCTCTTGGTGGCGCTATACTTGTTTTTATTTTTTTTGGAATAGTTGCAGGTGACACAGGTATGTTTAGTGCATATGGTGTTTTAAACTTTCTAGATGTGTCAGCTAATTTAGGAATCATAGCTATAGCTGCAGCAATGCTAATGATTGGTGGTGAATTTGATTTATCAATAGGATCTATGATTGGATTTGCTGGTATTTGTATTGCTATACCTGCAATTTATTGGGGATGGCCACTCTGGATGAGTATTATATTTGCTTTTTCTATGGCAGTAATTATTGGCTATTTCAATGGTATCTTAGTTGTTAAAACAGGATTACCTTCTTTTATTGTAACTCTGGCGATGTTATTTATTCTTAGAGGAGCAACACTTGCAATTACAAGACTTATAACCGGAAGAACACAGGTTCCGGGTTTAAGAGTTTTGATAGAAAACGATCCATTAGCTTGGATATTTGCAACAGATACTTTTAAGTGGGTTTTTACATGGCTAGGCTCAATGAATTTGATAACATTAAGAACTGACGGTACTCCATTAGCGACTGGAATACCGCCCTCAGTAATTTGGTTTATATTTTTAGCAATTATTTCAACATGGATTCTTATGAAAACTAGATATGGAAATTGGATTTTTGCATCAGGTGGAGATAAAAATGGAGCCAACAATGTTGGTGTGCCTGTAGGGAGAGTAAAAATTAGTTTGTTTATAGGTACAGCCGTAGCAGCTACAATATTTGCAACTATACAAGTTTTAGATGCGGGATCTGCTGACACTATGAGAGGCACTTTAAAAGAATTAGAAGCTATAGCCGCAGCAGTTGTAGGAGGATGTCTACTTACCGGTGGTTATGGATCTGCAATAGGTGCTGCTTTTGGAGCTTTAATATTCGGCACTGTTTCAATGGGTATATTTTATACCGATGTAGATACAGACTGGTTTAAAGTTTTTTTGGGAGCAATGATGTTGATAGCTGTTATATTTAATAATTATATAAGACGAAAAGTTACAGAAAGTAAATAATGTCAGAATATTTAATTGAATTTAACAATATAAGTAAGTTTTTTGGAAAAGTGATTGCTCTAAAAGACGTAACTATGAAGCTTAAAAAAGGGGAGATTATGTGTTTATTGGGTGACAATGGTGCTGGTAAATCAACTCTTATTAAAACTTTGGCAGGTGTTCATAAACCAGATGAAGGTGAAATAATAGTTGAGGGCAATAAAACTATTTTTGACAGTCCAAAAGAAGCGCTTGATATGGGTATAGCGACTGTTTACCAAGATTTAGCTCTTGTGTCTTTAATGAGTGTTACTAGAAATTTTTTTATGGGGAGGGAGCCAATGAAGGGCCCTCCATTATTAAAAACTTTTGATATTGAAAAGGCAAATAAAATTGCAGCAGAGAGAATGGGTCAAATAGGAATTGACGTTAGAGATCCATCTCAAGCAGTAGGTACAATGTCTGGAGGTGAAAGACAGTGCTTAGCAATTAGTAGAGCTATATATTTTGGAGCTAAAGTTTTGGTCTTAGACGAACCGACATCGGCTTTAGGTGTGCACCAAGCGTCTGTCGTTTTAAAATACATTGTAAAAGCGGCATCACAAGGATTGGCAGTAATTTTAATCACACACAATGTCCATCATGCATATCCCGTAGGGAACAGTTTTACAGTTCTAAACAGAGGAAAAAGTTTGGGGACTTATAAAAAAAAAGATATTTCCAGAGAGAAATTGTTGAGCATGATGGCAGGAGGCGAAGAGCTTAATAAGTTAGAGGTTGAACTGCAAGAGATGAATAGAACTGTATAAAATGAATATTGGTATAGATCTAGGTGCTACAAAAATAGCGTCCGTCCTTTTAGAAAATAATGGAAATGAAATGTACAAGAGTCGAATAGAGTCTCCAAAAAATTATGAAAAAACTATCACCGATATTACAGAAATGGTTGTCGATATTGAGAAAAAATATAAGAAGAAAATTAATGTTGGTGTTTGTCACCCAGGATCTATTAATTTAGATACAGGATTAATTCAAAATGCTTTTAATTCTCCTTGGTTAAATAATAGAGCCTTTTCTAAAGATATTTCAAAAAGTTTAAATAGAGAAATTTTATGTGAAAATGATGCTAATTGTTTTGCATTATCTGAAGCGTATGATGGTTCAGCAAAAGATTTTAAAACAGTTTTTGGAATAATTCTTGGATCAGGATGTGGTGGAGGATTAATAATTGACAAAAAAATTCAAATAGGACCAAACTCCTTTACAGGTGAGTGGGGACATATTCCAATCGGTGAGCCTGATAGCTCAACCAATATAGAGGAATATATTTCTGGAAAAGGACTAGAAAGACAATACTATTTGAAATTTAAAAAAAAACTTACAGCAAAACAAATTTTTGATAATTCTAGAAAAAATCTTAAAGATGATATGGAGTTTGTTAATGAATTCTTTTTAAAATTAAGTAGGAGCATATCCTTGATTATTAACTTAATTGATCCTGATGCTTTAGTTTTTGGTGGGGGGCTTTCAAATGAACTGGGTTCTCTTGATAAAATTAAAAATATGACTAAAAATTATTTATCAAATTTCAATAATATAAAAGATATAAATCTTAAAACTTTTTTTCTTAAAGCGAGATATGGTGATGCAAGTGGAGTAAGAGGCGCAGCAATATTAAGTAGACAAAACTCTACTTAATTATTGAGTTAATTTCTTTTTTTGTAAAATATTTAGGTTTTTTACATTGAGTAAGTATTTTAATTTTTTTTCTAGATTTTGCTGATTTGTGTATTGAGTCAATTACATTCAAAACATGAAGTGACAAATCCCCATTACATCTGTGCATTTTTTTATTCTGAATTGAATAAATCATTTCTGACAATCCAGCACCTCTATAATTTGCATTTGTTGGTGACTCATTAGCACGCAGACTTTGACTTCTTATATTAATTTTTCCAAGTAAAGTTTTATTCGTTTTATAATTTTTCCAATTACTATTCATTTTTTTACTTATTAAAACGCTACCCCCAAACATATTAGGATCAGGCACAACCATAGAGCCTTTTTCACCGTATAGTTCTATATGATTTCTCAAATGAGATATAACATCAAATGATAATGTTAACCTGATTATAGTTTTATTTTTGAAGCTTAACGTTGAAAAATATGTAGTAGGACATTCGACTTTAATAATTTTGCCTTTTCTGGGCCCAATACCAATTATTCTTTTTTTGGTATTTTTTAAAGATTGACTGAAAACATTATCAACTGGACCTAATAAATTTACTAAAGCAGTTAAATAATATGGACCCATATCTATTACTGGGCCTCCTTCATTTTTTGCAAACCAAGGTTCAGGGTTTGGATGGTACGATTGAATACCTGGATAAGCGAAAATTGCATTTCCAAATTTAATTTTTCCTATTGTATTTTTATCAATCAATTCTTTAGCTTTTTGGCTACCTCCTCCCAAAAAGGTGTCTGGAGCATTTCCAATAAAAAGTTTTTTTTGTTTAGCTAATCTAATTAATTTCTTTCCTTCATTAAAATTCGTAGCAAGCGGTTTTTCCGAATATACATGTTTACCGTTTAATATAGCTTTTTTTGATATTGAATAATGCGCACTCGGAATAGTTAAATTAAGTATGATATCAATATCTTTATCTTTAAGTATTTGTTTTACACTTAATGACTCAATCTTGTAAGTCTTAGCGCAAATTTCTGCAGCCTTGGTGTTTATATCTGCACATTTTATAATTTTGAAATTATTAAAGTACTTGTGTGCTCTAAAATATGTTTCAGCTATATGACCACATCCAATTAAGCCTACATTGAAAATCTTTTTCATTTAGAAGCTTATACACCTTTTCTCTGTTTTTTCTTACCATCAAGATGTTCTTTTAAAGCTTTTTTATTTTCCTCAGAAGAAGGTAAGGATAAAGTTGGACTTTCCCAATACGCAGATCCTTCTAGCCATTGGTAGCCATCAGTATGAATGCTAATTACGTAAGTTTTTTTTGATTTTTTTGCTCTAAGAAAGGCTTCTTCTAACTCACTTATTGAATTTACATGTTCACCCTCAGCTCCCATACTTTTTGCATGTTCAGCAAAATTAACTGGAACAAGATTTGGTGTTTTAGAACTTTTCAAAAGACAATTAAATTCTTTTCCACCTTTATAGAGTTGTAATCTATTAATCACAGCATGACCACCGTTATCGCAAACAATAATTATAATTTTATTATTAGTTATTACTGAGCTGTAAATATCCGAGTTGTATAACAAGTAAGATCCATCACCTATAAAAGAAATAACTTCTTTGTTTGGATTAGCCATTTTAATTCCAAGAGCTCCTGAGATTTCATAGCTCATGCAGCTAAAGCCCCACTCAGTTTCATGAGTATTTAATTCCCTTGGTCTCCATACTTGTAAAACTTCACCAACTAGACCACCTGCTGCTGTAACAGCTATGTCTGACGGCTCAGATTTTCTGTATATAGCACCTGCAACATGTGCGTAAGATGGAAGTTCTTGGTTTGTAGGACCGCTCTCTTTTTCAAGATAATTGTTCCAAGCGTTCACTGCTATACGAGATTTTTTGTGCCAATCATCCTCTGCTTTCCAATTACCTAGAGCTAATGTTAGATCTTGTAAACATACTTTAGCGTCACCAACTATTGACTGAGCCATATGTTTATTTGCGTCAAATCTCGACACATTAATTGATACTAATTTAAAATTAGGATTTTCAAAATTAGCCCAAGAGCCTGTAGTAAAGTCTGCAAGTTTAGTCCCTATGGCAATTGCCAAATCTGTTTTTTTCATAAAATTATTTGGTTCTTTCCCCCCAAAACCTCCAATAGCTCCTAAAAAATAAGGATCATCTTTTTTCATTGTAGAGTATCCCATGACAGTTTGTGCAGTCGGGATATTATGTTTTTTGGCAAATTCGCTCAATTCATTTGTTGCATCTGAATAGAAAATTCCACCACCAGAGATTATTATTGGATTTTTAGATTTTTTTATTAAATCTGCAGCTAGTTTAATTTGAAAGTCATCAGGTCTTGGTCTTCTAATAGTATGAATTTGCTCTTCAAAAAATTCTTCAGGATATTCAAAGACTTCACCTTGAACATCTTGAGATAAAGATATGCAAGCTGGCCCACAGTCAGCTGGATCTATCATAGTTTGAATTGCTTGTGGTAAACTTTGAATTATTTGTTCTGGTCTTGTTATTCTATCAAAGTATCTAGTCACATATTTAAATGCATCATTTTGAGTTATATTAGGATTGTTAAAATGTTCTACCTGTTGCAAAACCGGATCAGGCATTCTGTTGGCAAAAGTATCCCCAGGTAAAAAAAGCATTGGTAATCTATTGCTCATTGCGACTGCGGCTGCTGTAAGCATATTTGTTGATCCAGGGCCAACTGAGCTTGTAGCTATAAAAATTTGTTTTCTTCTTTTTGCTCTTGAAAAAGCTATCCCCGTCAGAGCCATATTCTGTTCATGATGACCTCTCCAAGTAGGCAATTCCTTTTTGTTTTCTTCCAATGCTTGACCAAGACAAGCCACATTGCCATGCCCAAATATACCGAAAGCCCCTGGAAAAAGTGGTTCTTTTTTTCCATTAATATATATCTTTTGCTTTGTTAGAAATTTAATTATTGCATGAGCACAAGTAAGTTGAATGTTTTTCATAAATTCATTATAACCTAATTAAATATATCTTTATTTTCAATAAATAAATTATGTACGAAAAATTTGGTCAATTCATAAATGGAGAGTGGAAAAAGTCATCAAAAGGTGAAACTTACGAAGTTGTAAATCCAGCTAATGAGGAAATTATTGGGTCGGCTTCAAAAGCATCTAGCGAAGATATTCAGCTTGCACTTAAATCTGCAGAAAATGGTCTAGAAATATGGAAGAATACTTCTCCATGGGAAAGATCAAAAATTATTAGAAAAATATCTGAATTGTTAAGAAAAAAAACTGACGTATTGGCGAAATGGCTTACACTTGAAGTTGGTAAACCTTTAGCAGAAGCTGCTGGGGAAATAGGTGGCGCTGCAGATATTTTTGAATGGAACTCAGAAGAAACTAAGAGAATATACGGTGAGACTTTACAAAGTAGATTTCCAAACACAAGAATACACGTTTATTACCAACCTGTAGGTGTAGTTGCAGCATTGGTTCCGTGGAATTTCCCAATTATCTTGGCATCAAGAAAAATTTCAACAGCATTAGCCGCGGGCTGTTCTGTTATAGTTAAACCTGATGTTATTACTCCTGGAAGTGTTATGGAATTAGTAAACATTTGTAAAGAAGCTGGTGTTCCACCAGGCGTTATAAATTTATTATCTGGTGATCCGGCTTTCATTTCTGACCAACTATTATCATCTGACGTAATAAAAAAAGTATCAATTACAGGTTCAACAAGGGTAGGTAAATTGATTTTGAAGAAAGCAGCAGATAAAGTTCAAAGAGTAACAATGGAATTAAGTGGACATTCGCCATTCATAGTATTTGATGATGTCGACATTAACAAAGTAACAGATATGGCAATTACGGCTAAGTTTAGAAATAACGGACAAGTTTGTATTTCTCCAGGTCGATTTTATATTCATGAAAGCAAAAAGGACCAATTTGCTAAATTAATGGTAGAAAAGACTAAAAAACTTAAGATTGGTAATGGAATGGAAAAGGATGTAAACCTTGGACCATTAACTACTAAGAAAAGACTTGAAGAGATTGAACTACTTGTTGAGACAACAAAAAAAGAGGGTGGAAGAATACTCTCTGGGGGTAAAAGACCATCTGGATTTAATAAAGGATACTACTATGAGCCAACTGTTTTTGACAATATTAAAGATGATTTCACAATTACAAAACAAGAGCCTTTCGGTCCTTTAGTTCCCATTTTAACATTCAAAAAATTTGATGAAGTTGTAGAGAGATCAAATAATAATGAATTAGGTTTAGCAAGTTATATTTACACTAATGATATGGAAAAAGCCAATAAAGCCTCTGAATTAATGGAAACAGGAACAGTAGCTGTTAACACCCCTGTAGTAGCAGTAGCGGAAGCACCTTTCGGTGGAATAAAACAAACTGGATATGGAAGAGAAGGCGGCTCAATGGCTATTAAGGATTATCTCAATATTAAATATACCCATATGGGCATACATTACGATTAATGAGAATAAATAAAATAAAAAAAAATTTTAAAGAAGGAATACCGGTAATTAATGGGTGGTTGCAAATACCAAGTGGCTTTTCTGCTGAAGTTATGTCTAAACAGGGCTGGGACTCCATTACAATAGATATGCAACATGGAGTTGTTGACTATCCTAATGCCCTAAGCATGCTACAAGCAATTTCAACAACGGATGTTATCCCTATGGCCAGAGTAAACTGGAATGAGGCTGGACAGATAATGAAGATATTAGATGCGGGAGCATATGGTATAATTTGTCCTATGGTAAGTAATAGAAAAGAAGCTGAAAATTTTGTTGGTGCCTGTTTATATCCACCTCAAGGATATCGAAGTTTTGGTCCAATTAGAGGATTATTATATGGCGGTCAAGATTATGGAAAACATGCAAATGATGAGATCGTTAAACTAGCTATGATAGAGACCAGAGAAGCTTTGGACAACCTAGATCAAATAATGACAACACCAGGTTTGGATGGAATTTACATTGGTCCGGCAGATTTAAGTTTAGCTATAGGTGAAACACCTAGCTTTGATAAACCCACAGACAGTAAAGTTTTTAAAGAAATAATGAATATTTTAGATCATGCGAAAAAGAATAATATCTATGCAGGAATTCATAATATGAGCGCTGAATACGCGCAAAAAATGTTAGATAGAGGCTTCAATTTAGTTACTGTAGGATCTGACCAAAGATTTATGAGTGCTGGTGCAAAGACTTCGGTTGAAAAAATGAAGAATATTAAAAAAAAGGAAGAGACTAAAGGCTATTAATTAGATGAGCTATTTTGTTTATATGCTCAAAGAAAAATCAAGTAATACAACTTATGTTGGATATACAAAAAATTTAGAAAATAGAATTAAATTACACAACTTTGGAAAAGGGGCTAAATTTACAAGAGGTAGAAAATGGAAGCTTATTTATAGCGAGCATATTGAAAACAAAGCCAAAGCTATATCTCGAGAGAATTATATTAAAAAAAATAGAAAACTTAGAAATTTTATTAAAAACAACTACTGATGAAGATTTCAATACTTTTACCATATAAAGAAAATTTTTCACCAATATATCCTGGAGCTGTATCACTTTTTGTTAGAGACACAGTTAAATTAAGTAAATATCGTAAAAATATTACAATTTATGGAAACACAGATTTAAAAAAAAAATTTAATCTTAAATATTTCAATATTCCTCTATCAAAAATTAGATTTCAAAGCAAAAGTAGAGTATACGTAAGTGAATTTCTAAAACTTGAAAAAAAAAATCCTTCCGATCTCATTGAAATACATAATAGACCTAATTATCTTGAAGAATTAGTTGAAAATTTAGATCACAGAAATTTCGTATTATATTTTCATAATGATCCATTAACAATGAACGGGTCTAAAAGTATTAGTTCAAGAAAATACTTATTAAAAAATTGTTTTAAAATACTTTTTAATAGCAATTGGTCTAAAAAAAGATTTCTTGAAGGCATGCATGATAAATTTATTAATAGTGAAAAATTAGGTGTTGTTTTTCAATCGGCAAAAAAACAAAAAGTTAATTTATTAAATAAAAAGAAAGAAATAACATTTGTTGGAAAATTAAATAAATCTAAGGGATATGATATTTTTGGTCCTGCTGTAATTAGAGTTCTAAATAAGCATAAAGACTGGAGCGCTAATATCATTGGTGATGAGAGAAGAGATAGATTATTTTTTGAACACAAAAATATAAAAAACTATGGTTTCATTAATCATGAAAAAGTTCTTAGTATTTATAAAAAAAGCAGTATAGCTGTCGTATGTTCAAGATGGGACGAACCATTTGGAAGAACAAGTTTAGAGGCATCTTCATCTGGATGTGCTGTCATAATTAGTGATAGGGGAGGTTTACCTGAAACGATTACTAATGGAGTAATTTTAAAGAAATTAACTATCAAAGAATTACAAAAAGAGATTAGTACTTTAATTAAAGATAATCAATTACGATTAAATTATCAAAAATTATCATTAAGAAATTTTTATTTGACGAATGAATTTGTTTCTAAAATCATTGATAATTATAGAGATGAAAAGCTTGGTTTTAATAATCTTATTTCAACAAGAAAAACTAATCAAAATTTAAGAATATTGCATGTTACAAATTTTAATGAAAGATACGATGGTAGATTATACTTTAACACAGGAAGACGAATTAATAATGGATTTGTAAGATTGGGCCATAGTATTCTTGAATTTAGTGACAGAGATATTCAAAGATACTATAAAAATTATAAAGATTTCAACGGATCTAAAGCACTTAATAACAAATTAAAGAAGACTTGCTATAATTTTAAACCAGATTTAATTATTCTCGGGCACGCTGACTCAATTAAATCAGAGACTTTAGGGGAGTTAAAGGATGATTATCCCAATTTAAGAATTTCTCAATGGTTTCTGGATCCATTAAATAAAAACGGTCCTGACTACGAAAAAAATAAGAATAGAATTTTAGATAAGTCTGATTTCATTGAGGCTAATTTTTTAACCACAAGTCCAGACGCATTGAATTTTTTACCGAAAAATAAACAAAATTATTTTATTCCAAATCCGGCAGATCCTTCATTAGAAACATTAGAGAATTATAAAAAAGATTGTAACATGGACGTTTTTTTTGCTTTAAGTCATGGAGTTCATAGAGGAGTTTTAAAAACTGGTAAATTTGATGAAAGATCAAATTTCATAAATAAATTAATATCAATAACAAAAAACGTAAAATTTGATTTGTATGGTGTAAATAAAATTCAACCAATTTGGGCTGATCATTATTTTAAAACTATTTCTAATTCGAAAATGGGTTTAAATTTAAGTAGAGGGGAGCCTATAAAGTATTATAGTAGTGATAGAATCACACAAATTATAGGAAATGGGTTAGTAACTTTAATCGATGATAAAACATTCTACAGAGATTTCTTTGAAAATGATGAGATGGTATTTTATAGAAATATTAACGATTTGTCAGAAAAAATTAAAAGAATTTCCTTAGATGAAAAAATGCGAAAAAATATTGGAAGAAAAGGTAAAGCGAAATATTTAAAATATTTTAATTCAACATTAGTGGCAGATTTCATTTTGAAGAAAACACTAGATCTTCCTTTAAAGAAAAAATATTTATGGAACAAAAAATAATTTGAAAAAAAAATTTACTATTCTTGGATGTGGAAGTTCATTAGGTTCTCCGTGGATTAATCAGAATTGGGGTAAATGTAAAAAGAATGACCCTAGGAATATTAGAACTCGTTGTTCATTACACATTCATTACGGTCCGTTGTCTTTATTTATCGATACATCCCCTGACATAAGGCAACAAATGATAAAAAATAAGATTAAAAGCGCAGATGGGATATTTTACACACATGAACATGCTGATCAAATTGCAGGTATATTCGAATTTAGAGGAATATTTATGAGCAATAAAAATACTATCCCCCTATATTGTAATTCACAGACAAAAAGAGTTTTAAAAAAATCTTATCCTTGGTTATTTAAGAATTCAAAATACTATCCAAAAATTATGTATTTTAAAAGTACCAAGGATGTTATTAGCATAAAGAAAAACGATGCTAAATTTAAAATTACCGCTTTTAAAGTTGAACATGGATTAGTGAAAACGAGAGGTTATTTGTTTGATAAAGTTGCTTATATTTCTGATTTTAAATCAATACCAAATAAATCCTTAGATTTACTAAAAAATTTAAATTATCTTATAGTTGACTGTTTCAAATATCAAAAATGGTATACGCATTCTAGCTTTGATGAAACAATGGAAATTATAAAATTTCTAAAACCAAAAAAATCAATATTAACAAATTTGCACGTTGATATGGATTATACTCAACTCAAAAAAAAACTACCTAAAAATGTTGTACCTGCATTTGATGGGATGAAGATTAATTTTTGATTTCTCTTTCTATTAAATCAATAAATTTTCTAGAACTAGGCTTAGTAAAAGAAGCAAAAGTATCTAAAATTTTTCCATTTTTTCCTATTACAATTTTATGAAAATTCCATTTTGGTATAGCCCCAATGCCATGGTTTTTTTTAGCCCATTTGTAAAATGGGTGAGCGTTACTACCCAAAACATCTAATTTTTCAGTAATTGGAAAAGTAATTCCAAAATTAGTTTCACAAAAATCCTTGATTTCTTTATTAGACCCCGGCTCTTGTTTAAAATTATTTGAAGGAATGCCAATTACAACCAAGTTTTCTTTATATTTATCAGATAGTGTTTGAAGATCTTTATATTGTGGTGTGTATCCACACCTACTTGCAACATTTACCACTACAATAACTTTTTTCTTATAATCCATTAGGTTTATTTTCTCATTACTAATAGAATTAAAAGTATGTGAGTAAGCTAGCTCATCATATTTTGCAAACAAATTGTTAAATAATCCCAAAAACATAATAATAAATAATAATCTCTTGATCATTATCTTTCTAAAATTTTTCTTAAGGCATTTAGTGGCAACATTATACATTCAGATCTCTTAGAGTTTTTAACGTTATAAAGCACGCTAAATTTTTTTAAATCTTTACCTAAAGCTTTGTCTTGAGAGAAACTAGATTTTAAAATATCATATATTTTCATAAAATTATCTTTATTAATAATATTTATTTGATCGGCCAAAAGATTTGCTGAAATTTGACAATATATACATGACTCACTTTCATAACGCATAGAAGTTACTTTATTATCATTTACGACTATTTCTAGAGTTATTTTGTCGCCACACTTACTATTTTTAAGTTTAGCTTTATGGGTAAAGATATTTCTCAATCCATAATATTTTGTATTGTTTGCTAATTTTAATAAATTATTTGGAAGCATGTTTTGGTGAGGCTAAAAGTAAAAAATATCCTGCAAGTGTAGAAAGCAGTGATCCAACTAATACACCAATTTTTACACCATCCATATATTCCATATTATTAACAAATGCTAAATTTCCAACAAATAAACTCATTGTAAATCCTATTCCAGTTAATATTGAAACAGCATAAAATGATGTCCAGTTTGCATTATTGGGGATTTCTGCAATTTTGAATTTAATTGATAAATAACCAAATATGAATACTCCTATTTGTTTACCAAAGAAAAGACCACATACTATTCCTAATGGTACTGGTTCTAAAAGAATTGAAAGACTTAGCCCATCTAAAGATACACCAGCATTTGCGAAAGCAAATATCGGCATTATTCCAAAAGCTACGTATGGTGAAATTGCATGCTCAACTTTTAACAACATAGATTTCTTCTCATTTTTAATATTGTGTGGAATTGTTAAAGCAAGTAGCACGCCTGCTATTGTAGCATGTATCCCTGACTGATGAGTAAAATCCCATAAAAGAAGTCCCACTAGAAGATAAAATATAAAATACTTTACATTAAATCTATTCATAATGAATAGAACTAAAAATGCAAAAAACATTAATATAAGATAATTAATTTGAATATTACCGGAATAAAAAAAAGCAATAATTATAATCGCCCCCAAATCATCAATAATTGCTAAAGCCGTTAAAAAGACTTTTAAAGAAACCGGAACTCTTTTTCCCAATAAAGACAAAACACCAAGCGAAAAAGCTATATCTGTTGCAGACGGTATTGCCCAACCATTAAGTCTTACGCTATCATTATAATTAAAAAAGATGTAAACTAAAGCAGGGACCAACATTCCACCTACAGCTCCAATTATTGGAAGAAGAGCTTGTTTCGGATTTGATAATTCTCCTTTAATTAACTCTCTTTTAATTTCGAGTGTGACAAGGAAGAAGAAAATTGCCATTAGAACATCATTTATCCAATGTAAAATTGATAGTTTTAATCCAAAATTCTTAAATCCAAGTGTAAAATAACTACTTAAGTAATCAAAATATAAATAACCAAATTTTGAATTGCTAACTGCTAAAGCTATAATTGCCGCAAATAACAAGACTAGTCCTGAGGCGGACTCAAGCCTAAAAAAATACTTAAATGGTTTAGAAATATACTGGATCATACTATTCTTTACTTATATTACACGTATCTTTCAATTGCCAAAATGCTATATTTAACCTATAAAAACAGCAATCGGAGCGTAGCGCAGCCTGGTAGCGCATCTGGTTTGGGACCAGAGGGTCGCAGGTTCAAATCCTGCCGCTCCGACCAATTATGAAAAAAGCTAAAATATATAAACCTTCAAAAACCGCCACTCAATCAGGTAGGGGTAAGATTAAAAAGTGGTTATTAGAGTTTGAAACAAAACAAACATTTACAAATCAACTAATGGGATGGGAATCCAGTAATGATACTCTTTCTTCAATTAAATTAGAATTTGATAACAAGGATAAGGCAATAGAATATGCAAAAAAAAATGGTATTAAGTATGAAGTTATAGAGCCTAAAGTAAGAAAAATGATTATAAAATCATATTCAGACAATTTTTTGAAATAATTTATGTGGCGTAGTTTTTTTACAGAGAGAAAATGGTTGCTTTGGTCCTGGGGTGGATTTGGATTTATTATATTATCTCTATTAGCCCAAACATACATTGATGTTAAAATTAACGAATGGTATAAAGGATTTTACGATTTATTACAAAAAGCTCCCGAAAGAGACATTAAAGAATTTTATGATGGCATATTTCTTTTTATGAAATTAGCTATTCCTTACGTAATCATTTACACGATTACTAATTATTTTACTAGAGTTTGGGCGTTTAGATGGAGAGAGTCTATGACTTTTTCATATATGCCATACTGGAGAGCAGTAGATGCTAAGGTAGAGGGCGCGTCTCAAAGAATTCAGGAAGATTGTATGAATTTCGCTAAAATAGTTGAAAGTTTAGGCCTCCAAGTAGTTAGAGCAATAATGCTGTTAATTGCTTTTCTACCAATTCTATGGGGATTATCATCAAATGTAGTTATACCTTTTTTTAAAGATATTTCTGGATCTTTAGTATGGGTATCACTGTCTGCTAGCTTAGGTGGATTAGCTATTAGTTGGCTGGTTGGAATTAAATTGCCTGGTCTTGAGTACAATAATCAAAAAGTAGAAGCAGCATTTAGAAAAGAGTTAGTTTATGGTGAGGATGATAGAAAAAATTACGTTAAAGCACCCACAATTTTACAATTATTTACAGGGATCAAATTTAATTATCATAGGTTATTTCTTCATTACGGATATTTTGATTTATGGTTAATTATGTACAATCAATCGATGATAATTGTGCCTTATTTACTAATGGGTCCAGGTTTATTTACTGGTGCAATGACCTTGGGAGTTTTAATACAAACAGCATCTGCCTTTCGTGAAGTTCAAAGCAGCTTTTCTCTTTTCTTACAAAATTGGACTAGAATAACTGAACTTAGGTCTATTTATAAACGTCTTATGGAATTTGAAACAGCTATTAATTTCAAAAGTGGTAAAATCAGAAAACCAAAAAAGTCTGACGTAAGAGTTTAATGGAAATCTATTTTAAACTATTCGAAGTCCTATTTCCCGTTTTTTTAATTATTGGAATAGGCTATTATCTTGGAAAAAAAGATCCAAAAATAGATACAAAATTTATAACAAAATTAGCTGGAACTTTTGGAACACCTGCTTTGATATTTTATTCATTAACAACAACCGGGGTTACATTTGATACATTTTTAGAGTTTTTTACGTATGAGATATTGGCTATAATAGGCTTCTCTTTTTTTGGAATTATCACTTTATTAATCACAAAAAGAGATTTAATTAGAGAACTACCTCCTTTAATACTTCCTAATAATGGTAATATAGGTCTTCCAATTTGTTTATTCGCCTATGGATCAGTAGGTTTAGGCATTGCGGCAGCAATTGCATCTGTAATAATGCTTTTTCATTTCACTATAGGTATTTTGTTAGCAAAAAAAGAATTTGACTTTAAAATACTAATAAAAAATGGACCCATATATGGTATCATAGCTTCTATCGTTTTTTTATATTTTGAAATTGAAACTCCAGTTTTTCTTGAGAACGCTACCTTTCTAATAGCATATGCAACCATATTCCTTGTATTGATGTCTCTCGGCATAGCATTAACAAAGCTTAAAGTATTCTCTTTTAGACTATCTCTGATTAACTCTTTTACAAGAATGATAATTGGTCCAATAATTGGTCTTATTTTAATAGAATATTTTTCATTGGAAGGGGTAGAGGCCGGTGTTCTTTTTATTCAATCTTCTATGCCAAGTGCTATTTTAACTTATTTAGTTGGATCTATGTATTCCCCGAAGAAAGTTGTTGATAGCATTGCCAGTACGATTGTTGTATCCACTCTTATTTCTTTTGTTACTTTACCAATTGTTGTTTATATTTCATTACTTTATTTTATCTAATAAAATCAGTACTTTATAATACAAAACTAATCTAAAAAATTACATTTAAGTAAATAATATTTACTTATATTAGTAATATATATTAAAAATAACTAAAACTGTTGCAAACAAACAAAAATAATCGATCTAAAATTCAACTATACATAAAAACTAAGTCATCTATTCGTTATAAATAACAACATGTTTACGAGCTTTGCAGTTATAGAATATATCGATTAAACGGCCATAGATGCCCAATTTTTTGCAATTAATATATTACTAATGCAACTAACCGTTGAAGATTAAAAATATACAAATATTAGACGTTTTACTCCTAAAACCCTTATAAATCAACAAATCTAGAGCAATATTCCCTCACTTTTTAACAGTTTAACCTTTGTTTTGACACCACCTTTTCCAGAATATCCTCCAACAGAACCGTCAGATTTAATAACTCTATGGCATGGAATGAGGGGCGAATAGGGGTTTTTTGCAATTGCATTGGCCACAGCTCTATAGGATAATGGCCTTTTAATTGCTTTAGCAACCTCTTTATAAGTTCTCGTTTGACCCTTTGGAATGGTTTTAAGATACTTCCACACTATTACTTGAAATTTTGTGCCTTTTAACACTTCAAAACCTCAATACTTTCACCATTTTTAAACTCTCCTAGTTTCTTTAATTCATGCGGGTTTTTAGCATTAGCCCAATGATTTGCTGGTGAAATTAAGCGAATTTCATCCTTTTTACTGACTGGCGTTGGCCCAAAACCAACTGCTATAGCGTTGCCTTGGTTCCAAAAAGCTATTTCTCCAAGCTCAAAAACCTCTTTTGCGGTTTTATCCGGCTTAATTCTATTAGTTGGGATATCAAAGTAGATTTCATCTCCCCATGTATTGATTTGTGATTTTATTGGAAGCATTTTATAGATTTCTTTTGCGGTTTCCGTTTCCAAAAGTTTGCAATCAATAGTTAAGCTCGAAATTTTAATCATTATATCCATTTATAAACTGTATAAATTTTAAGGATTGACATCAATTTTTGAATCAATTATATTTCCGATAATTAATGGTTATCGGAAAATATGACAGATTTAACAACAAAAATTAAAAACCTAGAATTAGACACTTTATCTAATGTAAGAACATCTAAATCTAAAAATACAATTAAAGCTTACAACTCAGACTTTAATGACTTTAAATCATTTTGTGCTATTCACGGACAACGATCTATGCCAACAAATCCAAAAACCTTATCTTTGTACATTACACATTTGGCTAAAACATCAAAATTCAGCACTCTTAAAAGGCGAATTGCTTCTATTAGCGTTGTTCACAAATTAAGCGGGCACTATTTAGATGTTAAACATCCTCTAATTTCCGAAAACTTATTAGGGATAAAAAGAAAGATAGGTACATTTCAAAAATCTAAAAAACCTATATTAATCAATCATTTAAAAAATATAATTGAAGTTATATCTAAAGAAACCAAACCAAACATTAAACTTAAAAATAAAGCATTAATATTAATAGGTTTTGCAGGTGGCTTTAGACGCTCTGAGTTAGTCTCAATACAATATGAAGATGTTGAGTTTGTACCTGAAGGAGTTAAAATCTTTGTAAGCAGGTCAAAGACCGATCAATCTGGTGAAGGAATGATCAAGGCAATACCGTATTTTGAAAATATATCCTACTGTCCCGTTATATCTTTAAAAAATTGGATTAATCATAACAAAATTAAAGATGGAGCAATATTTAAAATGTCAGACAAAAATGTATCATTAGTGATTAAAAAATATGCTAAATTAGCTGGATTAGATCCTTCAAAATATTCTGGTCACAGTTTAAGATCCGGTTTTGCCACATCAACTGCTGAATTCGGTGCTGAAGAAAGAAGCATTATGGCTATGACTGGTCATAAAAGTAATCAGATGGTTAGAAGATATATTCAAGAGTCAAATTTATTTAAACAAAATGCTCTAAATAAAATTAAAATTTAGATGAAGCAAACAAATTTAAAATTCTAAGAAAAAATAACTTAAATTTACATTTAAATAGATCAAAATAATAATCAATATTTTTTATAGGATCACTTAGTTCATCTTTAAAAATTGTATCAGATCTTAAATAATGTTTTCTAAAAAATTTGATAGATATCCCCCACTTTAATAAAAAAGTTTTGTGACCATCGTTCCAGACTTTTGATCTAAGAGAAACTGATGAAAAATGGTATACCCTACTTTTGCTTATACCTTTAAAAAGTCTCACACCGATATTCCATAATTTCATATTAAAATCAGGATCAGATCCTAAGCCATAAGTGTATTCCTCACTAAAACCTCCAACTTTATTCCAAGTCTTAATTGGCACCAGAGAAGGAGCCCAGGTAGTACCTTGAAAATCATGAAATAATACTTTGTTATAATTTTCTAATAATTTTTTTTCATCAAAATTTAGTAAATTGCTACCACAATCTAAATGAATAAAAGATTTGAACGGCTGAATCATTGTCCCTGATAGAAAAAAATCTTTTTCTTTTCCAATCTTTTTAATTTCATTTGATAACTCAATATCCCAATTTGGGCAAAAATACATATCATCATGTGCATAAACTAAGAACTTTTTTGTAGCAATTTTTGAACCGTTGTTAACAGCTCTGCATAATCCTATATTTTCAATTGAATGAGTTAATTTATAATTATTTTCTTTTAAATAATGTAAAGTACCATCTGAACCATCATTAACATGAAAAATATATTCATGACTAAATTTCGAATTTTTTTTTAAGCTATCAATACAAAGTTTGAGATAGTCAATGTTGTTATATGTTGGGATTATTATTGAGAAGTCCATCTTTTAGCTTCCTTTGTTTAAATCTCCAAATAGTTTAAAAAAATTCTTACTTGTTAACCCACATAAATCATCATAAGAAATGCCTTTTAAATCAGATAAGAATTTAACAGTATGAGTTATGTTGCTAGGTTCATTTTTTTTACCTCTCAACGGTTCAGGCGATAGATATGGGGAGTCTGTTTCAACTAACAATCTATCATTAGGTATATTTTTGAAAGTATTTGCCAAATCTTTAGACTTTCTAAAAGTTACCACGCCACTGGCCGATATATAGCAGCCTAAATCAACTAATTTCATTGCAAATTCGTATGAACCTGTAAAGCAATGAATCAGAACCTTCATATTATTTTTTTTCATATATTTATTCAAAATATTTAAGGTTTCTGATTCTGCTGATCTAGTGTGAACTATTATTGGAAGTGATGTTTTTAATCCCGCTATAATATGTTCGTTAAATAAGTTTATTTGTTCAGACTTTTCTGAATGATTATAATAAAAATCTAAACCGGTCTCCCCTATTCCAATTATCTTTTCATTCATCTTGGTTTTTTCTATGATTAACTTGGAATTGATTTCTTTATGATTTTTTGCTTCGTGTGGATGAATACCATATGTGCCATAAACTCCATCGTTATTTTTTATTATACTTAATAGTTTTTCATAATCTTTATCTTCAGTGGATATTGTTAAAAGATAATCTACATTATTATTTTTAGCCCTTGATAGAACTTCTTTCAAAGAACTGTACATGGGCTCGTAATTTAAATGACAATGTGAATCAACTATCATCATCTACCTTTTTAAATAATATTTCATTTTTTTTAATAGGCACATCATAATTAAGAACATCTTTCTTTATTGAGTCAATAATTCTATCTTCCTTCTTTATATTTAAGGTATCTAAAATCACCTCACAAGTCTTTGGAATAATTGGGCTGAGTAACAAAGTTATGTTTAAAATCTGTTTTGTAATACTTGATACTATGTCGCCCATTCTTTCAGAGTCGCTTTTTTTTAAAGACCACGGCTCGTTGTCATTAAAATATTTATTTGCATTAAAAGAAAAATCAACAACTTTTTTAATATAACTATTTAAATCCTGGTTATCCATTAATTCAATTAAGCTTTTCAAATCTTTTGTTATTTCGTCGTTAAATGATTTATCTATCGAATTGTCTTTAATTTTTTTTGGAATCTTTCCTTTAAAATTCTTACCAATAAAAGAGAAAACTCTTTGACATAAATTTCCAAAATTATTTGCTAAATCATTATTAATGCACTTTTTTAGATTCTCTAGTGAAATATTTCCATCATTGCCAAGAGATACTTCTTTTGTTAAATAATACCTTAATTGATCTATTCCATACTTGTTTATTATGTCTATAGGATCAAGAATATTTCCTAGAGATTTAGACATTTTCTTTTCATCAGATAAAATCCATCCATGTCCATAAACTCTTTTTGGTAGAGGTAATTTTGAAGCCATTAAAAACGCTGGCCAATATATAGCATGAAACCTAAGTATATCTTTACCTATAAGATGAATATCCGCTGGCCAAAAATTCTTATACAATTTATCGTTAGTATCAGGAAAATTTAATGCACTTAAATAATTTGTTAAAGCATCAAGCCATACATAAATAATATGTTTTTTATTTTTGGGTACAGGTATACCCCAACTAAAAGATGTTCTGCTTACAGATAGATCTTTTAAACCTTTTTCTACAAATTTTATTACTTCATTTCTTCTTGATGCGGGTAGAATAAACTTTGGATTCGTTTTATATAGTTCTAAAAGTTTATCACCCCATTTTGACAATTTAAAGAAATATGAGTCCTCTTCGACCCAGTCAACTGATGAACCTGACGACTTTGCTACCTTTTTATTATTTTCCTCAATAATCTCATCGTCTTCATAATAAGCTTCATCAGAAATTGAATACCAGCCGCTATATTTTCCTAAATAGATGTCTTTTGAATCTATGAGTCTATTCCATATTTCTTCTACAGATTTATAATGTCGTTCTTCAGTCGTTCTTATAAAGTCATCATTAGAAAGATTTAAAATTCTTGTTAAATCCTTAAATTTTACTGAAATTTCATCACAAAAAGCCTTGGTATCTTTATTATTTTTTTTGGCTTCTCTCTCGATTTTTAACCCATGTTCATCCGTCCCAGTCAAATAATGTACATTGTACCCCTCCAATCTCTTAAATCTTGCAAAAATATCTGCTAAAATACTTGAGTACGCGTGACCCATATGAGGTTTCCCTGATGGATAATAAATAGGTGTCGTAATATAAAAATTTTTTTTCATTTTAAATATTCTTAACTGTTTCTAGAAAAGTTTTCTGACTTAAATTATAATTAAAAAGTTCGTCAATTATTTTGATAATTTGAAATTTAGAAATACTTTTATTTTCTGTCTCGAAATAAAAGTTTATAATGTATTTCATCAAATCAATATTAATTCTGAGTTTATTCCTTTTATGATTATTTAAAATTTTTTTAAAATTTTCGTAAATAGTGTCGTTTAAGTCCAAATTATATTCATACATTATTTGATTGAATCTTAAAAATAATCCAGGTGTTAAAAGATTATGATCAAAATCAATTAGTGGTTTTAACTCAAAGGTTTTTAAAAACTCCTGAATATCGTTATTTAAACCTTTAAAATTCATATCTATTTTAAATTCGACACATCGTGACTTTATTGTTTCTATTAAATTTTGGGTCTTGTTGTTTATTAAAAAAAAATAGTCATTATTCAAAGGTTCTTCTATGATCTTTAATAACGCATTAGCACAATTTAGATTAATTAAATCTATATCATCAAAAACTATGAATCTTTTTTCATTATTAATCTTTTTACTAAGAATATTTATTTTTAATTCTCGAATATCGTCGATCTTAATTAAAGAAGAGTCTATATATATTAAATTTGTATTTATACCGCTGTAAAAACTATTATAAAATTTAGAATTTTTATTTATCTGATAATTATTATTATCATACTTGTCATCTTTAATACTAAATAATAAGTGACTAATGAGTGTATATTTCCCCTGTCCTTTGTTGCCTGTAAACATAGACGTTTTTGGAAAATTTTCTGTTTCTACTAATTTCCCAAAATTATCAAGGTATTTTGTCAAAAAAAATAATCGATGAGAAATTTCTTTTTTGTGCAAGAATTGTTCCATTTATCTAAGTCTTTTTAGAACAAGATTTAATATATCTTTTTCTAGTTTAGGTGTATTTTTTGATGATTCAAATATAACATAATTTTTTTGTCCTTTGGCTCTCCTTAAAAAAGATTTTTGTACACTTTTATAAAAAGAGTCTGAAAATTTATCGTACCGATTTTTTAATCTTCTTTTTTTTATTCGTTGCCTTGATGACCTGGTTGTAACTTTTAATACAATAGTAAGGTTTGGCTTATATTTTCCTATAATTACATTATGTATCTTATCTATCAAAACCTTATTAACTTTTTTTCCGTGAACTTGATAAGCATATGTTGAGTCGATAAACCGATCACAAATTACAACCATTTTAGATTTTAAAGCAGGTATAATCTTATCCTGGACATGCTCGTTTCTTGCAGCCAGGTACAAAAACGTATCGGTATATCGATGAAATGCCTTTTTTTTATTTTTTAAAAAATAATCTTTTAATATTAAATTTCTTATAACTTCAGCGTTATCTGTTCCACCTGGTTCTCGTGTTAAAATACTTTTAATCTTTAATTTTTTTAGGTTGTTGTATAGTTTTTGACTTTGATATGATTTACCGCACCCCTCTACTCCTTCAAAAACAATGAAAAAAGGTTTTTTTTTATACATCACCCCAAACTAAATAATTGAGAGATAAAAATAAACTTTTTAGAAAGTTTACTTTTTTAAGTTCTTCTGATGAATAAACTGGAATAGATCTAATTAATTCATCTTTCTTATAAATGTTTAATTTGGCTATTTCTTGATCTTTTTCGATTGGTGCCTTTACTGGTCCGTTATAATCTAGTGATACTTTTAAGAACCTGGAGTCTTTTTTTGATAGTGTAATAAACACATCCTCTTTTGTTGTGCCTTTAATTATATCCTTTTTTCCTAGCCATGATCTAATGTCAAAAGTTGTACTGTTTTTTTTTGAAATTTCATAGGTGTCTGTATTTCGTAATCCCCAAGATAACAATCTTATTGATTGTGATGTTCTAGCTGCGTTACTATCAAAACCAGATCCGACCGCAATAAGCCTTCTTGTATCTTTTTTCAAAGAACTAGCCAAAGAATATTTCTCTACTGCTAAGTAACCTGTTTTCACTCCATCAACACCCAAGTTTTTGAATAATAATCCGTTTCTATTAAATTGCTTTATTGGGTCTCCACCTGTTCTATTCCACGTAAATTCTTTTTCAGCATACATTTCGTAATATTCTGGATAATTTTTAATTAGATATTTGGTCATTAACGCTATATCTCTAACAGTTGAATAGTTTTCCGTATGATTTATGCCAGAAGAATTGGCAAAGTTTGTACTTTCCATTCCAATTTCCGCAGCTTTTTCATTCATTATTTCTACAAAATTTTCCTCTGTACCTGCAATTCCTTCGGCTAAAGCAACGCAAGCATCATTACCAGAAACTATTATTATGCCCTTTAATAATTCTTCAACAGTGACAGAATCGTTCACCATAATAAACATAGATGAATATCCACTCTGGGATAGTCTCCAAGCCTTTTTGGAAACTATAAATTCGTCTGACAAAGATATTTTCTCTTTTTTAAGTAAGTCAAATACAACAATTGTGGTCATTATCTTTGTCATAGAGGCAGGATAAATAGAGAGATCAGCGTCCATTTCATAAATTATTTCGTCAGAATTAAAGTCCATCAGTATAGCTGTTTTGGCGTTAATCTTTGGATTAGATATGGCAGAATTTGAGAAGAGCAATAGAGCTATAAAA
>CACEXV010000003.1 GCA_902563575.1 uncultured Pelagibacteraceae bacterium | reverse complement strand
AGTGAAGAAATAGAGAGTTCAAAAGACTCGGGAATAAACTACTTGAGATTAGCTTTATATTTATTTGGCTCAATATTAATTATTTCGTCAGGTGCATATTTTTATTTTAGACAACGAGATAATTCATCATCAAGAAGCGCAACTAGAGCACCTGATAGTCCAAGAAGAGATTTTAGAAAAGAAGTCGTAGTTGAACCTCAAGAAGAACAGCCAACCAAAGAGGAAATTAAATCTGAACCTCAAGAAGAACAGCCAGCCGAAGAGGAAGTTAAATCTGAACCTCAAGAAGAACAGCCATCGGAAGATGAAAAAAAATGAAAAGACTCATAGCGATCCTGGGCTCAGGTCTGTTGTTTAAATGTACGAGTTTTTTGCAAATCTTACTTTAATTACGCATTTAATTTTTATCTTATTCGTTATCTTTGGCGGACTTTTCTTTTTTATTTTTTCAAAAATTATCTATATTCATCTCCCAGCATTATTATGGGGAATTTATGTTGAACTAACCAATACTATTTGCCCATTAACTTATTTAGAAAATTGGTTGCTGTATAAAGGTGAGTTGACAACTTATTCTAATGATTTTATCAACAATTATCTTTTTCAAATAATTTATCCCAAAGGTCTAAATGCTGAAATTCAAATATATCTTGGTATATCATTGCTAGTAATTAATATTTTAATATACGGATTAATTTACAAAAATTTAAAGAAATAGTTAGGGGCGTTCTGTTGCCAGGTGCCCCAAACCCCGTTCACTTAATTAACAAGTTAATTAAGCAGCAAGTGCAAATTTATTATTTGCATTTATAATAGCCCGTTACGTCGGAACCATCTCGGACGAAAGAAAAACTTTTAGACACTCGTCGAGCCTAATTCACCCCCTCAAGTTGTATATGGTGGAGGTGGTGGGTACTGCCCCCACGTCCGCAATGTTTATTACGAGATTCGTTTATCGTCATAGTTGGAAAACCAACAATTGTAATATAAAACGTATTAGAATAGATTCAATAAATAAATTCTATGAAACTTACTAAAGAACAACATCAGGAAATTCTCGACCAACAATCGCAAAAGAGCACGACAAAAAGAGTAACCTCTCCGGAATTAGAGAAAATATTATATGAAGCTTTACCTGTACTCGATCATGGCTTTATCAGGGTCGTTGATTACATGGGAGACGATACATCAATCGTGCAATCTGCAAGAGTTTCATATGGAAAAGGAACAAAAAAAGTTTCTACTGATGCAGGTTTAATTAAGTATTTAATGAGACATAGACACAGCACTCCGTTTGAAATGTGTGAAATTAAATATCATGTTAAACTACCGATTTTTATAGCGAGGCAATGGATAAGACATAGAACTGCAAACGTTAACGAATATTCCGCAAGATATTCTATTTTAGATAAAGAATTTTATATTCCTGACAAACAGCATTTAGCAGCACAATCGACAAATAATAGACAAGGTAGAGGCAGCTTAATTAATGGGTCACAGGCAGATGAGATACTTAATGTTTTAAAGGAGGATGCAGAAAGAAATTATAAAAACTATGAAAAAATGCTTAACGAGACTTATGATGGAAATATTATTGATGAAAAAAAACAAGGTCTTGCTAGAGAATTAGCTAGAATGAATTTGACACTTAATTCATATACTCAATGGTATTGGAAAACTGATCTTTTAAATCTTTTGAATTTTTTGTCACTTAGAGCTGACAGCCACGCGCAATATGAAATTAGAGCTTACGCTGATGTAATGATGAATACCGTAAAAAAATGGGTGCCGACAACCTATGATGCATTTATAGATTACAGGGTAGGAGGAATGGAATTATCTGCCAAAGGAAAAGAAATCATTAAAAAGATGATAGAGGGTAAAAAATGCGATTATGAAAGTTCTGGTCTTTCTAAAAGAGAGTGGAACGAGTTAATGGGATCCTTTGGATTCAATCAAAACTTAGTTTAATTTTTTTCGCCATTTCAATAAAAATTTTAGAAATTTCATGCTCTTTTTTTTCAATAACAATTGGCTTACCCACATCTGCTGAAACTCTAAGGTCTTTATGAATGGGAATTTGTGCCAAAAGCTCTTTGTTATATTTTTTAGATATTTTTTCAACTCCACCTTTTCCAAATAAATCAATAATTTTTCCATCTTCAGTTTTTAAAAAACTCATGTTTTCTATTAAACCTAGTATCCTTAATTCAGTTTTTTCAAACATCTCAATACCCCTTTCAACATCCACCAAAGCCAAATCTTGAGGTGTCGATACAATTACAGCTCCATCAATTTTTATATCTTGAGCGAAAGTTAGTTGGGCATCACCAGTTCCTGGAGGCATATCAATCACCATTATATCTAAGTCACCCCATAGAACTTTTTCAGTCAGAGTTTTGATGGCGCTTATAACCATTGGCCCCCTCCATATCATTGGAGTGCTGTCGTTTACTAAAAATCCCATACTCATAAATTTTATCCCAAATTCTTCTACAGGTATTAATTTTCCATTATTTGTGTCTGGTTTTTTTTTATTATTTATTAATTTTGGTAAAGAGGGTCCGTAAATATCAGCATCTAAATATCCTACTGTGAGCCCTATCTTTTTAAATGCACAAGCTAAGTTGATAGCTACTGTTGATTTACCCACTCCCCCTTTAGCACTAGAAACCATTAAGGTTTTTCGGATACCATCGATTGGTTTTTTTAAAAAAATCTTGTTTTTCTGTTTTTTTCTTAATTCGTCACTCATAAATCCTTAAATCTAGTCATTATAACGCTGTTACTAAACTTGTTTTTAGCACAAAAGTCACTATATAAATCGCATGGCGATGTTTAGTAACATATTTAAAAATCAATCACCCTGGGGATCAGGACCTACTCGGGGAGATAATAATGGTTCTGGCGCAAGAAGAGAACCTCCAAATTTAGACGAATTAATTGGCAATTTACAAAGATTGATAAATAAATTTTTACCAGGTGGAAAATCTGGCGGCAGTAAACCAATAGTGTTAGGATTACTGATATTACTGGTGATCTGGGGCTTAAGCGGACTTTATAGAGTTCTTCCAGATGAACAAGGGGTAGTGTTAAGATTTGGAAAATTCGTTAACACCACACAACCTGGATTAAATTATCATTTTCCGTTTCCAATCGAACGTGTATTGAAACCCAAAGTTACAAAAGTTAATAGAATTGATGTTGGATTCAGAGGAGCTAGTGACTCTGGAAGATCTTCAGGTATTGGAGAAGTACCAGAAGAAAGTTTAATGCTTACCGGGGACGAAAATATTGTAGACATAAACTACTCAGTTTTTTGGGTAATAAAAGATGCTGGAAAATTTCTTTTTAATATTCAAAGTCCTGTAGAAACAGTAAAGGCCGCTTCTGAAACAGCTATGAGAGAGGTTATAGCGAAAAGTGAGATACAGTCCATTTTGACTGAGGGAAGATCAAACATTGAGGTTGAAGTTCAGGAGATAACACAAAACATTCTTGATGAGTACGGATCAGGAATTCAGATTACACAAGTTCAAACTCAAAAAGCGGATCCACCAAGCCAAGTTATCGATGCGTTCCGAGATGTTCAAGCTGCTAGAGCAGATAGAGAAAGATCTAAAAACGAAGCCGAAGCGTATGCTAATGATGTTATCCCAAGAGCTCGAGGTGACGCTGAAAAAATACTTCAAGAAGCAGAAGCATATAAGAAAGAAGTAGTTGCGGCTGCAGAAGGTGAAGCTTCTAGATTTTTAGCAATTTATAATGAGTATAAAAATGCAAAGCAAGTTACACAAGAACGTATGTATTTAGAAACTATGGAAAAGGTTTTAGCAGATATAGATAAAGTTATTATAGATAAAAATTCAGGTCAAGGCGTAGTTCCTTACTTGCCGTTACCAGAATTGAAAAAACCAAAGGGAGATAGTTAATGAAAGTTTCTAAATTTTTACTTCCGATTATAATTGTTTTAGGAGTTACAGTTTTTCAATCAATCTTTATCGTTCAAGAAATAAATCAGGCCATAGTTTTACAGTTTGGTGATCCTAAAAAAATTATAAAAAAATCTGGTTTAAACTTTAAATTACCCTTTATACAGAATGTTGCATATCTTGATAAAAGAGTCTTAAATTTAGACAATCCACCAGAAGAAGTAATTGCAGCTGATCAAAAGAGATTAATAGTCGATGCTTTTGCAAGATTTAAAATAATAGACCCATTAAAATTTTATATATCTGTTGGAAATGAAAGAGTGGCTCGACAAAGATTAGCTACAATTATTAACTCAAGAATTAGGGGTGTTTTAGGAAGACAAGATTTAGCTACACTTCTCTCAAAGGACAGAGCGAAACAAATGTCGATAATTCAGAACGATGTTAATAGAGAGGCACAAAATTTTGGAATTGAAATAGTTGATGTCAGAATTAAACGAGCTGACTTACCGCAAGCTAACAGCGATGCAATATATGCACGTATGCAAACAGAAAGACAAAGAGAAGCCAAAGAGTTTAGAGCGCAAGGTGCGGAAATAGCCACAAAGATTAGGTCAACAGCTGATAAAGAGGTTACGGTAATTCTAGCAAATGCTAAGAAAAAATCTGAAATAATGAAAGGTGAGGGCGATGGTCAAAGAAATAAAATATTTGCTAATGCTTTCGGTAGAGATCCTTCATTTTTTAGTTTTTACAGAGCTATGCAATCATACGAAAAATCTTTAATTGGGGGCGATACATCCTTAATTCTTTCGCCAGACAGTGACTTCTTTAAATTTTTTGGGAAATCTGGCCTAATTAAATCGAAAAAAAATTAACCTAATAATAATGAAAGACCTTATAACTGCAATAGGATTGCTTTTATTTATAGAGGGTTTAATCGTTGCCATGTTTCCGTCAAGAATAAAAAATATGCTTAAAATGATAGAGAATATTCCAAATAATAAACTAAGACTAACTGGCATATTATTTCTATCAATCGGTTTTATTATAATTTGGTATATAAGAACATAAATGAGATTCATTAAAAAATTATCAATTCTAATTCTCTTTTCAACGTTTATTACGTCAGCGCTGTCTAGATCGGCCCCTGAGTCATTTGCTGATTTAGCAGAAAAATTAATGCCATCAGTCGTAAATATTTCAACGACGCAGACAGTAAGATCTGCAGCAAATCCTTTTCCATTTCAATTTCCACCAGGTTCACCTTTTGAAGATATGTTTAAAGAATTCCAAACGCCTACTGAACGAAAAGCATCATCATTGGGCTCAGGATTTATTATAAGTGAAGATGGAATAGTGGTTACAAATAATCACGTAATTGCTAATGCTGAAGACATAATAGTAAGAATAGGAGATAAAGAGTATAAAGCTGCGGTTGTTGGTGCAGATCCGTATGCAGATATAGCAGTGTTAAAAATTGAAACCAACGAGAAATTCACTCCAGTAAAATTTGGCGACTCAGACAAAGCTAGAGTTGGAGATTGGGTTGTGGCTATAGGGAATCCATTTGGTTTAGGTGGAACAGTAACTTCAGGAATTATATCTGCAAGAAACAGAGATATTAATCTTACTCGTTATGATGATTTTATACAAACAGATGCATCTATTAATCAAGGTAACTCTGGAGGACCTTTGTTCAATCTTGATGGCGATGTGGTTGGAATAAACACAGCGATAATAGCTCCAGGTCAAGCTGGTTCTATCGGAATAGGATTTGCTATACCTGCAAATGCTGCTTCTAACGTTATAGATCAGTTAATAAAATTTGGAGAGACAAAAAGAGGATGGTTGGGAGTAAGGATACAGCAAGTCACTAAAGAAATTGCCGAAGTAGAAAAATTAAAAAAACCCCAAGGCGCTTTAGTTGCTAGTGTAAGTGACAAAAGTCCCGCAGATAAAGCAGGCATCAAGCCTGGTGATATAATTCTTGAGTTTGATGGAAAAAAAATTGACACAATGAGGACGCTACCAAAAGTTGTTGCTAATACAGCAGTTGGTAAAAGTGTCCAGCTTAAAATTTGGCGAAATAAAAGAATGGTTTCGAAAAGACTTGTTTTAGGTAGACTAGAGTCATCAAGTGAGTTTAAAGAAAAGAAAACATCGAAGCCCAAGAGTAGTAAGAACTTCGACATAGACAGTTTAAAAATAAATGTAAGAGATATTAACGCCAATGACAGGAAAGCAAGGAATCTAAAAAGTTCTCTTACAGGTTCAGTAATTAATGAAATTTATAATAACAGCCCGCTTTCAGGACTATTGAATAAAAACGATATTTTGATTGAGGTACAAAAAAGACCAATCAAATCCTCATCTGAACTTAATAGAGTGGTAAAAAATATAATTAGTCAAAAAGAGCAAACTCTTTTACTTACTGTTATCAATAATAGAAACCAAAGAAGATATCTTGGGGTTAAAATCAAATAATAATAAAAAAATAATTTTAATCTCTGGCCCTACTGCATCTGGCAAGTCCCAACTATCAGTTTTGTTAGCAAAAAAAATTAATGGAGAAATAATAAATGCAGACAGTATGCAAATTTATAAAGAGATATCTATTTTATCTTCAAGACCAAAGATAGTAGATTTAAAAAGAGTTAAACATCATCTTTATGGATTTCAATCAGTTAGTAGTAAGTTTTCAGTTGGACAATGGCTCAAAAAAGTAAAAAAATGTGCCGCAAATATAATTAAAAAAGGTAAAGTGCCAATTTTGGTAGGAGGAACAGGTCTTTATTTTAAAGCAGTCACTTCGGGATTAAGTAGAATACCAAAAATTAGTAATAAAAAGAGGAAGGCTGTAAAAAAAATATATGATAAAATCGGCTATAAAAAATTTTACAAAAAATTAATTTCCTCAGATCCGCTTTGTAAAAATAAAATTCTAGCATCTGATACGCAAAGAGTTTTAAGAGCATTTGAAGTTAAAAGATTTACAAAAAAGTCCATATATGAATGGGCAAAAAATACAAAATCAGATTTCACAGAATATGACGTAAGAAAAATTTACTTAAATATTCCGAGAGAAAAATTGCTTATCAAGATTAATGATAGAACAAAAAAAATTTTAGCGGATCAAAAGTGCTTAAAAGAGGTAAAAAACTTTTTAAATTTGAATATAATTAAGTCACTTCCTGCCAATAAAATTATAGGTATTGCTGAAATTAATTCATTTTTTGAGGGAAGGCAGACATATAAGGAATTAATTGAGAATGTTAATATCAAAACTAGGCAGTACGCAAAACGACAGAGTACTTGGTCAAGAGGTCATATGGCTGACTGGACAAGGGTTTATAGCGATAAATCTTCAAATCTTTTTAAAAAAATTTTAAAAGAGGTAAGCTAAAACTTGATTCAATTAAATTCTCCTGTAGATTGTGAAGATGCCAAAATTATTCACAGGTGCAGAAATTGTTTTTAAGGCCTTAATCGACCAAAAGGTTGAATATATTTTTGGTTATCCGGGTGGAGCAGTTTTACCTATTTATGACGAATTAAAAAATCATAAATCAGTTAAACATATTTTAGCTAGACATGAACAAGGAGCAGGACACGCAGCAGAGGGTTATGCAAGATCAAGTGGCAAAGCCGGAGTGATGTTAGTGACGTCTGGTCCAGGCGCAACTAATGCTGTAACTGCGCTTACCGACGCGTACATGGATTCAGTTCCACTAGTTTGTATTTCAGGACAGGTTCCAACTCATTTAATTGGTACTGATGCGTTTCAGGAATGTGATACAACAGGGATCACTAGACCCTGCACAAAACATAACTGGCTAGTAAAAGATGTAAATAAACTTTCAGAAACTTTACACTTGGCATTTGAAGTTGCAACGACTGGTAGACCAGGCCCTGTACTAATAGACATACCTAAAGATATTCAATTTAAAAAAGGTATCTATAAATTCGCAAAGAATAAATTAAAGAAAAAACTAAATGGTAAAGCTACTTTAAAAATTTCTAATAAAGACTTAGACAAATTCATTGAAATGATGAAAAGCTCCACAAGGCCAATTTTTTATACTGGAGGCGGTGTTATTAATTCTGGACCGGAGGCAAGCACACTTTTAAGAGAGTTGGTAAGCCTTACTGGGTTTCCTATTACTTCGACGCTTCAAGGTTTAGGAGCTTATCCTGGGGACGATCAACAATTTCTTGGTATGTTAGGTATGCATGGAACATACGAAGCAAACAACGCTATGCACGATTGTGACTTGATGATTAATATAGGAGCAAGATTCGATGATAGAATTACCGGAAAAGTCGATGAATTTTCTCCTAACTCAAAAAAGATACATGTAGATATAGATCCGTCCTCTATTGGTAAAAATATTAAAGTAGATTTAGCAATCACAAGTGATGTTGGAGAGCTTTTAAAAAATCTAATTAAAAGATTTAAAGAAAAAAATAAAAATTTTTTATCATCCAACAAACATAATACATCTAAATGGTGGGAGCAGATTGAAAATTGGAGAGAAAAGAAATCTTTAAATTTTATTAATAGTAATAAGGTTATTAAACCTCAACATGCTGTGCAAAGACTATATGAAATTACAAAAGATCAAGATACATACATAACTACAGAGGTCGGTCAGCATCAAATGTGGGCAGCACAACATTATAAATTTAGAAAACCAAACAGATGGATGACATCTGGGGGTTTAGGAACAATGGGTTATGGATTACCAGCAGCAATCGGCGTTCAAATAGCCCATCCCGAAAAGTTAGTTGTTGATATTGCAGGTGAAGCTTCAGTTCTTATGACTATGCAAGAAATGTCTACAGCCGTGCAATACAGACTACCTATAAAGATATTTATTTTAAATAATGAATATATGGGAATGGTTAGACAGTGGCAGGAGTTATTGCACGAAAAAAATTATTCTGAGAGTTATACTGCTGCACTTCCAGATTTCGTTAAGCTAGCCGAGTCGTATGGTTGTGTAGGTATAAGAGCTAAAACGCCAGATGAACTTGACGAAAAAATTAAGGAAATGGTAAATATTAAAAAACCTGTAATATTTGATTGTGTTGTAGATAAATCTGAAAATTGTTTTCCAATGATACCATCCGGCAAACCCCACAATCAAATGATACTCGGACCTGAAGAGGAAGAGGAAATATCTGATGAAGGGAAAATATTAGTTTAATGCCTAAATCAAAATCTGCTTATAGCACACCTGGAAAAATTGGTAAGTTGGAGAGACACATACTCGTAGTTTGGGTAGATAATGAGGCAGGGGTTTTGGCAAGGGTTTCAGGATTATTTTCTGGAAGAGGATATAATATAGAGTCACTAGCTGTAGCAGAGGTAGATAAAAAAAAACATATTTCCAGAATAACAATTGTAACACAAGGAACTCCACAGGTAATTGAACAGATAAAGCTTCAACTAAAAAAACTTATCCCAGTTCACAAAGTTGCTGATTTCAAGCGTAATGATAAAGAAATTTTGTTTAGAGAAATGGCTTTATTTAAGATATTAGGTAATTCAAAAAAACAAACTAAAGTTAAAATCATTTGTAAAAAATACAACCCAATAATTTTAGACAAATCAAATAAATCATGTGTTATTCAAGTTACAGCTTTAAGAAGAGAAATAGATAAATTGACACTTGATTTAAGACCTTATGGTCTGATAAGTACTTCAAGAACTGGAGCAGTAGCAATGACAAAGGGAGCAAAAATATTTAATTAATAAATTTATATGAAAACTTATTACGAGAAAGATACAGACGTTAGCCTAATCAAAAATAAAAAGGTTGCTATATTTGGTTATGGTAGCCAAGGACATGCACACGCTTTAAATTTAAAAGACAGCGGTGTACAAAATGTGGTGGTTGCGTTGCGAGAGGGTTCACCAAGTGTTAAAAAAGCTGAAAGTGCAGGTCTAAAGGTAATGTCATTATCAGATGCAGCTGCATGGGCCGATGTAGTAATGATGTTAACCCCAGATGAACTACAATCGGAAATATATAAAAATCACATAGAACAAAGAATGAGAGAGGGAACGAGTTTAGCTTTTGCTCATGGATTAAATATTCATTTTGATTTAATAAAAGCAAGAAAAGATTTAGATGTTTTTATGGTCGCGCCCAAAGGTCCTGGACACACAGTAAGAAGTGAATATCAAAAAGGAGGAGGAGTACCTTGTTTAATGGCAGTCCATAAAGATAGTTCAGGAAAAGCAAAAGATTTAGCTTTATCATATGCTTCAGCCGTGGGAGGAGGTAAAGCTGGAATTATAGAAACAACTTTTAAAGACGAATGCGAGACAGATCTATTTGGTGAACAAACTGTTTTGTGCGGCGGGTTAGTAGAACTTATTAAAAATGGTTTTGAAACTTTAACCGAAGCAGGTTATCCACCTGAAATGGCTTATTTTGAAACTCTTCACGAAGTAAAATTAATCGTAGATTTAATTTATGAGGGTGGAATAGCCAATATGAATTACTCTATTTCAAATACAGCAGAATATGGTGAATATGTTTCTGGGAAAAGAGTAGTTGATAGTAAAACTAAAGAAAAAATGAAAGAAGTTCTCAAAGATATTCAGTCAGGTAAATTTACCAAAGAGTGGATGCAAGAACACAAATCAGGGCAAAAAAATTTCTTGAGAATGCGTGATGAACTTGCCAAACATCAAATCGAGAAAGTGGGGAAAGAGTTAAGAGCTATGATGCCTTGGATTGGCAAAAATAAATTAGTCGACAAAGACAAAAATTAGCCCAATCTGATCAAAAAATATAATCAATTTATTTAAAGTATTTGCATATTCTCGTTTTACTTGTAATATGCATCTCAGTTTATGAGTGACAAAAATAGAATTATAATTTTCGATACAACCATGCGTGATGGGGAACAATCTCCTGGAGCGACGATGAGTTTAGAAGAAAAAATTCAAATAGCTAGATGCTTCGATGACCTTGGAATAGACGTAATTGAGGCTGGATTTCCAATTGCATCTCCTGGTGACTTTGAGGCAGTTACAGAGATAAGCAAAGTTTTAAAAAAGTCTATTCCAGCAGGACTGTCAAGAGCTACTAAAAAAGATATAGATGCGTGCAAAGATTCATTAAGTCATGCCAAAAGATTTAGAATTCATACTTTTATTTCAACAAGTCCACTTCACATGAAACATAAACTTAATAAATCTCCAGAGGAAGTTTTAGAATTAATTAAAGACAGTGTGACCTACGCAAGAAAATTTACTGATGATGTAGAGTGGTCCTGTGAAGACGGTACGAGAACAGATCTTGATTTTATGTGCAAATCAGTTGAGCTAGCAATAAATTGTGGCGCCAAAACTATCAATATTCCTGATACCGTTGGATACTCGGTACCTTCAGAATTTAAAAAAATAATTGAAACTTTAATTAATAAAGTTCCCAATATAAATAAAGCAATTCTATCAACACATTGTCATAATGATTTAGGTTTAGCAGTAGCTAATTCATTAGCTGGTGTAATGGCAGGCGCTAGACAGATAGAGTGCACTATAAACGGAATAGGTGAGAGAGCAGGTAATGCAGCTTTAGAGGAAGTTGTAATGGCAATGAGAACTAGAAATGATTTAATGCCTTACACAACAGGTATAAATACTAAACTTTTAAGTAAAGCCTCAAAGATAGTTTCAAACGCAACTGGATTCCCAGTACAATTTAATAAAGCGGTAGTAGGAAAAAATGCATTTGCTCACGAGTCTGGAATACACCAGGACGGAATGTTAAAAAACAGAAATACTTATGAAATTATGACACCTGAAAGTGTCGGAGTTAAAAAAACCTCACTAGTAATGGGCAAGCACTCTGGCAGACATGCTTTTAGAGACAAATTATCTGATATGGGATATGTCGATGTTACAGATGATATAATCGACGTTGCTTTTGGTAAATTTAAAATTTTAGCAGATAAAAAGAAACACGTTTATGATGAAGACATTGCTGCGCTTGTTGATGATAGTTTGTTAAAAGAGGACAATGTTATCAAATTAAAATCTTTAAAAGTATTTGCAGGTACTGGCGAGCCTCAAAAAGCAATAATGAAACTTGAGGTAATGGGTGAAGTTAAAGAAGCAAACGAATCTGGAGACGGTCCAGTAGATGCAATATTTAAATGTATAAAAAAATTATACCCTCACGAAGTGAACTTACAACTTTATAATGTTCATGCAGTCACTGAGGGCACTGATGCTCAAGCAACAGTAAGTGTAAGAATTGAGGAGAACGGCAAAACAACAGTTGGTCAAGCAGCTAATACAGATACATTGGTAGCTTCGGCTGATGCATATTTAAATGCACTCAATAAACTAATAATCAAAAGAAAAAAAACTGCCCCAGATCCTACGGATCTGATCGGCACTAAATATATAAGGGAAAAAGATGGCACTATTTAAATCATTATCAGGAATATCATCGATGTGGTCACAAGACATGGCAATCGACTTAGGAACAGCTAACACTTTAGTAGTTTTAAAAAAACAGGGTGTAGTTTTAAATGAACCTTCAGTGGTTGCAGTTATCTCAGACGGCAATAAAAAATCAGTTTTAGCTGTTGGAGATGAGGCTAAAACAATGTTAGGAAGAACTCCGGGAAATATACAGGCAATAAGGCCCTTAAAAGACGGAGTAATTGCAGACTTTGTGGTTACTGAGGAAATGATAAAACATTTTATTAAGAAGGTTCATCAAAAGACAGCTTTTGCAAACCCAAGAATTTTAATCTGTGTACCTACTGGCTCCACACCAGTTGAGAGAAAAGCAATACAAGACTCAGCTTTGGCTGCAGGCGCAAGAAAAGTCCAACTTATTGAAGAACCGATAGCAGCTGCAATAGGCGCAGGTTTACCTATTTCTGAAGCAACAGGATCAATGGTTGTTGATATCGGGGGTGGTACGACTGAAATAGCCGTCATGTCATTAGGAGGTGTAGTTTACTCTAAATCTCTCAGGGTGGCCGGAGATGCTTTAGATCAACAAATCATTAATTACATGAGAAAAAAATTTAATTTATTAATAGGAGACTCAACTGCTGAAAAAATAAAAAAAGAAATTGGAACTGCAGTACCAACAGGCACCAACACTTTTTTGATGAAAGGTAGAGATATTAGATCTGGGACACCAAAAGAAATATCTTTAACAGAGGAGGATGCTTGCGAAGCTTTAATGCCAGTTTTAAATCAAATTTTAGCAGGAATTAAAGAAGCTTTGGAAAATACACCGCCAGAATTGTCAGCTGATTTGGTTGATATGGGATTAGTTCTTACTGGAGGCGGAGCATTATTAAGAAACATAGATAAGTTAATTTCTAAAGATACAGGATTACCAGTTACCATTGCAGATGATCCTTTATCCTGCGTTGCTGTAGGAACAGGTAAAGCCTTGGAGAATGAAGAATTATTCTCTACTATGCTATCAGAATATTAATTTAGTTGATTAAAGTTAATGTCTACAAGCAGAGAAGATTTTGGTATAGCAGTTCGATCAGCACTTTTAAAAAAAGGTGCTAGACAAAAGTTTTCACTTTTTTTTCTATTTATAGTATCGACAATAATTTTTTTTTTAGATTTTTATAATGTTAAAGGTATAAAGTTAACTAAAAACCTTATAAGTGATGGTTTGTACAGAATTTCCAATATCGCCACTTCGCCTTTTAAACTTTTTACATATACTAAAGAAGGTGCATCTGATCTTATTTTTACCTACAAAGAAAATAAATTCTTAAAAGATGAGATCGAACGGCTAAGAAAAGAAGAGTATCAAGTTGAATACTTAACAAATCAGAATGAAAATCTGAAAAAAATACTTGAGTCTGATACTAATATTTTAAGCGAAAGCACATTAGCAAAAGTTTTAATAGATAAAAATAGTCCGTTCTTAAAATCAATTATAATTAATAGAGGCTCAAGTTCCGGTATAGCCAAAGGAATGCCGGTATTAGATGGAAATTATTTAGTAGGAAGAATAGTTGAAGTGAACTATCTTTCTTCAAGAGTATTATTATTAAATGATTTGAATAGTCGTATTCCTGTTACCTTTGGAGAAAAATCTACTCAAGCCATACTGACTGGCAAAGGAGGAAGGGATCCCGCAATGGAATATTTGCCCGAAACTTATGAAGCTGAACCAAATACTAATGTTTTTACCTCGGGAAAAGATGGTGTTTTAATACCTGGATTACCTATTGGTAAAACTATTGTTGAAGAAAAATCGATAAATGTAAGATTATTCTCTGACCCAAATCAACTTTCTTTTGTAACTGTTCAATTAACTGAAGTAGATAAGGAAAATTTTTAATGGCAATCTTATTTAAAAATTTTAGACTAAACATATTAAATTTAGGCCCATTAATATTACTTTATTATATATCTATCAGTGAAATTGACACTTACTTTAGTAGTTTTTTTGAAATTTTGTCTTTTAATTTACAAATAGCAATAATCTATTATTGGATGCTAAAAAATCAATCTGTAATTGGAAATGGCCATATATTCTTGGCTGGAATAATTAATGATGTTGTAATGGGGTTACCTCTTGGATTGAGTTCAATCAGTTACTTAACAGTATCTTTTGTAGCGTCATATGTGAGAAACGTTACAGTTAATATTTCATTATTTACTGACTGGTTTACTTTTATACTGGCAATATTTTTCTCAAATTTAGTACTGGTGATATTAATATATAATTTTTCAGCGATTAAACTTCAATATACCGATATATTCTATAATGCATTTTTTACGTTTTTATTTTACCCAGCTGTATGGGGAATATTTAATTTTTATAGTAAGATGATGGTACTGAAACACGATGATTAATAATATTGGAAGCGGAAATACGATAATAAAGTCTAAGCTTATAAGCAGGAGAATGTTTATACTGTCCACGGCCAAAGCAATTGTATTTTTTGGAATATTTGGTCGGCTAGTGTCTCTTCAAATTAACGAGGCAACAAAATATAAAACTTTATCAGATAAAAATAGATTTAGAGAATGGAAAATTGCTCCACAAAGAGGATTGATAAAAGATTATTTTGATCAAGAAATAGCCTCAAATAAAAAGGTATTTCAATTACACATTACCCCTGAAAACTCTCCAGATTTAGAAAAATTATTTTTTAGGTTAAAAACAATTTTAAATTTGACAGATAAACGTATTGCATTTTTAAAAAGAAAAATTACAAAACAAAAACCCTGGGAACCAATTATTGTTTCAGATAATCTGACTTGGTCAGAATTTTCTAGGATCAATTTATTTCTTCATGAACTTCAGGGAGTTGAGCCAATAGTATCTGTGGCAAGAGTGTATCCTAATAATTCTTCTTCAGCACACATTGTAGGGTATGTATCTGAGGTTAGCGCAAAGGATCTTGAAAGGAAAGAATATTTAAGAGACATGGCAGTGACAGGTATCTCCGTCGGTAAAACCGGATTAGAACATAAGTTAGATAAATCAATAATTGGTAAAGTAGGTTTTCAAAGATATGAAGTAAATGCGTTTGGAAAAAGAATTAAACAAATTCAGATTGATAAAGGTAAAGCAGGAACTGATTACAGAACAACAATTGATCTTGAAGTTCAAAAATTCACTACTGGTCTTTTGGAAGATAAGGCAGCAGCGGTTTGCGTGATGGATATATATAATGGAGATATTGTTTCAATGGTGTCTTCCCCTAATTACGACCCAAACGCGTTTGTCCATGGGGTGAAAAAAGATTATTGGAAGGAATTAATAGGAAATGATTTAAAACCTCTTAACAATAAAGTAATTTCAGGTTTATATCCTCCAGGCTCAACTTTAAAGACCATAGTTGCATTAAGTGCTTTAGAAAATGACGTATGGAATCCAAAAAGATATTTAAATTGCAATGGTGTTACAGAATTATATGGAGAAAAATTTCACTGTTGGAAGAAAAAAGGACATGGAGATGTTAATATGAGAACAGCCATACAGAGATCTTGCGATGTATATTTTTATGAGGTTGCTAGATTACTTGGTGTGGACAGGCTCTCGGAAACAGCAAAAAAATTTGGCTTAGGAAAAACAGTACTGGATGGTTTTATTGAGGAAAGGTCTGGTGTTGTACCCAACACTAGCTGGAAGAAAAAATTTATAGGAAAAAACTGGTATCTGGGTGAAACCTTACACTCTGGAATTGGCCAAGGTTACTATCAGTCAACGCCTTTACAATTATGTTTAATGACAGCGCAGTTGGCTAACGGTGGTTTTGAACTCAAACCAAGATTGCTGGTAAATGAAGAAAAAAATAATTTAAGAGAATTTATTAAATATAAAAATGACAACCCAAATGATCCTCTGCCATTAGATATGTTGGTTTCCAACTTTAATTTAAAACCATTATTCAGAAATCAAGAAAATATTAATTTTGTTAAAGATGCGATGTATGCAGCTACCAATGAGGCAGGGGGAACATCTTATAGATCGCGATTATTGGATAAAAAATTTATGTTCGCTGGAAAAACAGGGTCCTCTCAAATCAAAAGATTTACTGCTGAGCAAAGAGAGCTTGAGGTAAAACAAAAGGATCTCAATTATAAGGATAGAGACCATGCACTTTTTGTGGCGTTTGCACCTGTTAAAGACCCTCAATATGCAATTAGTGTCGTTGTTGAACATGGTGGCACCGGAAGTAGCGCCGCAGCTCCATTAGCTAAAAAAATAATTAAAAAAGTTTTAGAGAGACATGAACTTAGAAGAAGTTATCAATTTTCATTAGGGAAGGAAATATAATGTTTCAACCGAGATCAATACAGTCAAGTATGTCGTTCAGAG
The DNA here is from genome assembly GCA_902563575.1 of uncultured Pelagibacteraceae bacterium. Taxonomy (GTDB): domain Bacteria; phylum Pseudomonadota; class Alphaproteobacteria; order Pelagibacterales; family Pelagibacteraceae; genus Pelagilacustribacter. The sequence continues at coordinate 145,635 of CACEXV010000003.1, read as the reverse complement.
AAAAAGTCTATTCACTTGATTATATTCTTGTATTCAGCATATTAATTCTTGGTCTGATTAGTATGTTTGCAATGTACTCTACTGATGGAGGAGAATTTAAATACCACACTAAAAGTCATATTCTGAGGTTTGGAGTATTTTTTACAATGTTTTTTGTCATCTCGTTTTTTCAAATTAGATTTTGGTATAAAACAAGTACTATATTTTATTTATCAATACTTATACTTTTGTTAGCTGTAAAATATTTCGGTCTAACATCTTCTGGATCTCAAAGATGGTTAAATTTATATTTTATGAATTTACAGCCATCGGAACTGATGAAAGTTGCATTAATTTTATTTTTGGCAAAATACTATCATAGGATTTCAACTGTTGACGTAAATAGAATTAAACATTTATTTTTACCTATTGTTGCTCTAATAGCACCTGTATTATTAGTTGTTACCCAGCCTGATCTTGGTACATCGATATTAATAGCAATAGGGGGGATTGTGGTTGCATGGCTAGCTGGTGTTAGAGTTAAGTTTTTCACTTATGCTTCTATTTTGTTTATTTCACTCATGCCGATAGCTATATCTTTTTTAAAGCCATATCAAAAAGCAAGAATATTAACATTTTTAAATCCAGACAGAGATCCTTTAGGAGCTGGCTATCAAATCATTCAGTCAAAAATAGCTATTGGGTCCGGAGGTTTATTTGGCAAGGGTTTTTTGAATGGATCACAAAGTTACCTCGATTATTTACCAGAAAAGCATACTGACTTCATATTCACGTTATTTTCTGAAGAATTTGGATTTTTTGGGTCTGTGACGATACTCCTTATTTATAGCTTAATTATTTATAGGATTGTTCAAATTGGGAATATAACGAGAAGTAGTTTTGGAAAATTATATTGTTACAGTTTTGCTACTGCGTTCTTTGTATATGTAGCTGTAAATATGGGCATGGTATTAGGTTTACTACCTATTGTGGGAGCACCCCTTCCAATAATGTCATATGGTGGTTCATCTATGATGGCAATGATGATAGGTCTGGGTATTGTAATGTCCTGTAAAGTTTACAAGGATGTGCCAGTTAATTAAGTCAAATTTTAAGACCAAAATGGTCAAAAAAAGTTAAATTAATGCTTGCCATGTTAAAGATGAGGTGATCTAATCTGAATAATTATGTTTGGTGACAAGAAAAAAAATATTAGCGATTCTGAAAGATCTTTAATAAGTGAAACTGTAAGTATAGACGGAACAGTAAATAGCTCCGGAGCAATTGATATTGCAGGTCTTGTTAAAGGTCCAGTTTTCTCTAAAGAACTTGTTATAAAAGAAACAGGTTCAGTTTCTGGTGCAATAGAGGCTGATCAAGTAGAAATTTACGGACATTTAGATGGGAAAATTTCTGCAGACAACGTAGTAATAGGGTCAACTGGTGTTGTTAAAGGTGATATTGAATTTTCATCAAACTTAAGAACCGAAAATGGAGCTGATATTGAAGGTTACATAAAAAAATCACAAACTAAGACTAAATCAGCTGGTGATTTCTTATTCTCAAAGACAAAAGAAGAAAAAAAGAAGAAAAACGGCAAACCTGAGGCTGTTGTTAACAAAGAGTCAGAAGCTTTAATCTAACGCACTACAATTTAACAAAACATTATATATAATATTCTTAATGAATAATTATAAATGTAAGTCTGTTGGAGTTGTGGGGGCAGGAATACAAGGTGTGTGTGTTGGACTCCATCTTATTAAAAGAGGTATTCCAGTTACAATTTTTGATAAACAAGATCCAGGCCGAATGGCTTCTTATGGTAACGCAGGTCACTTCTCCCCTTATGCGGTTTTACAACTTAATAGACCAGATATAATCTACGATATACCCAAAATGTTATTTACCTCATATGGGCCATTGGCACTTAAATGGAATTACATTCCTAAAATGCTACCTTGGATTTTAAAGTATTTAAAATCCTCTACAAAAAAATCTATGATGCATACAGCAAAGTATATGCACCAAATACTTAATTTATCATTAGATGCCTATGATGACTTATTCAAAGAAATTGATACATCCAACTTGGTGGAAAGAAAAGGCATTATATACATATGGACGAATAAAAATAAAAAAAGTAGAGACTTAGAAATTAAAGTAAGAGATCAACTCGGTGTAAAACAAAAAATTTTAAATCAAAAAGAAATATTAGATTTGGAGCCGAATTTAAGTCCAGTTTTTGATGCTGGTGCATTCTATGACTACGCATATCATGCAAGAGACCCCCATGGAATATTAATCAAACTATTCGAATTGTTTTTAAAAAAGGGCGGTAAATTTATTAAATCTGAAGTAAAAAATCTTAAACAAACTGATAAAGATAAAACTGAAATCACTACTTCAGAAACAAAATACTCTTTTGAAAAAATAGTCTTAGCTTGTGGCGCATTTTCAAAAAAATTTACAGACGAGCTAGGTGAAAATATACCACTAGACACTGAAAGAGGTTACCATGTCCATTTTGAAAACATGGACCACTTAATATCAAGACCAGTGATTTTTTTGGATAGAGGATTTGGTATGACACCAATGAATCAAGGTTTACGAGCTGTAGGCACTGTAGAGCTAGGAGGACTTAAAAATCCATTGTCTAAAAAGAGAATAGATTACATATTAAGATGTTCAAAAGAATTATTGCCGCAATTGAAAAACCATAAGGATGAGTGGCTTGGATTTAGACCCACACTTCCTGATTTTTTACCTGTGATTGGACCTTCATCTAAGTTTAAAAATATCATTTATTCTTTTGGACATCAGCACCTAGGTTGGACTCTTGGTGCAATTACTGGGAAGATTGTATCTGGTATTGTTTCAGGGGAGAATACAAATTTAGATTTACAACCATATAGCTCTAAAAGATTTAACTAGGATTTTTTTGTCAAAAAATTATTTAGCATATACCTTTCTTATATTAGCAGCTTTATTTTGGTCAGGAAATTTTATTGTCGGAAAATTTGCCACTTTATTTGAAGTTCCGCCACTTACTCTAAATTTTTTAAGATGGGTCATGGTATGGTTCATATTGATACCTTTCACAATTAAAGAAATTTTGGCGAAGAGGGATTATATAAAAAATAATTTTTTTACAATTGGATTAATGGGAATATTGTCAATTAGCACTTTCAACTCGGTAGTTTATTTTGCTTTAAACTTCACTCAAGTTATTAACGCTGTTTTAATGTTAGCTGCCATTCCTCCAATGATCATTATTTTTTCATCAGTTATGCAAATTGAAAAAACAAATATATTTCAACTCTCTGGATTATTTTTGTCAATAATTGGAGTTGGAATAATCATTTCTAATGCAGATATTCAAAAAATAATTTCCTTAAGTTTTAACAAGGGAGATATATGGATGCTAGTTTGTGTTTTGAGCTGGTCGTTATATTCAACATTACTAAAAAAAAACAAATTTAAATTATCTCAATTTTCTTTAATTCAAATTATGGTTTCAGTAGGATTAATATTTTTAGTACCGCAATTTCTTTATGAACAATCAATCGGATTAGACATTAAAATAAATAAAGCATCTATCTTTATTTTATTATATGTGGTTATCTTTCCTGCAATTGCTGCTTATTATTGTTGGCAGAAAGCAATTGAACTTATAGGACCAAATAGGTCATCGATGTTCATTCAGCTAATGCCACTTTTCAGCGCATTATTGGCAATAATAATTTTTAAAGAAAGATTTCAACTATTTCATTTTTTTGGCGCAACTTTTATAATTTCTGGTATCTATTTATCTAATAGGAAAATTCAATGATAAAAGTTGCAGTTTTAGATGATTATCAAAACGTTTTTAAGGAAATTATCAATACCGAAGATCATAAAATTCAAATTGAATTTAAGGTTTTTACCGAACCATTTGAAAATGAAACAGAGACAAAAGTATTATTAGAAGATTTTGAAGCATTATTTATAATGAGGGAAAGAACTCCCATAACAAAAACTTTATTAAATAATTTACCAAAACTTAAGTACATTATGACATCAGGCATGAGAAATAATTCAATTGATTTAGAAGTTGCAAAAAAAAAAGGAATTGTGGTATGTGGAACTGACATTAATCCAAATCCTGCAGCTGAAATAACTTGGGCCTTAATACACGGACTTATGAGAAATATGAAAGTTGAGATAGATAATATGTTTCAAGGCTACTGGCAATCGACCATTGGAGCTGAATTAAAAGGAAAGAGGTTAGGCATTATAGGCCTTGGTAAGATCGGCACACGTGTTGCTAAAGTTGCAAAAGCATTTGAAATGGAAGTATCTGCTTGGAGTGAAAATTTGAATTTATCCAATGCCAATGAATTAGGAATTTTACCAATGAGCAAAGATGATTTAATAAAAACCTCAGATATAATCTCTATACATGTTGTACTCGGAGAAAAATACAAAAACTTAATTAAATTTAAAGAATTATCTATGATGAAAAAAAGTGCTTTTTTGATCAACACTTCCAGAGGTCCAATCATTAATGAAAAGGATTTGATAAAAGCCTTAGAAAATGAAATCATAGCTGGTGTAGGATTAGATGTTTATGATATTGAGCCATTACCTCAAAATCATAAGCTAAGATTTTTACCCAATGCTTTACTGTTACCTCATCTTGGATATGTGACAGCAGAGAATTATAATAAATTTTATAATCAGATGTTAGAAAACTTGTTAGCCTGTCTAGATAATAAGCCGATCAGAGAAATAAATTAACTTTACATTTCTATTATTGATTGATTTTGATAAACTCATTTTGGGACACTGATTTGTTTTTTTTGATTAAAAATATGGCACAAAGTCTAGGGAAGTATGAAAAAATTATTGTCAATTGTATCTATTTTATTTTTAACTGGTTGTTACGGTTCTGCAACTTTAATAGGACCAGCTTCAGGAGTAGCCAGTGGTAAAGTCGCACAATCTGCTTTAACTACTTCCTTAAGTTATGCAGTAAAAAATAAAACTGGAAAATTTCCTGTGGAGCATGCAAAGAATTATGCAAAAGAAAAAAATAAACAAAACATGCCAGTGACAATTAAGACTGTAAAATGCGTTTCTTTTCTTGAGAATACCTCTCCCGAGTTTTGTGATAGAATGAAGAAAAAATTTGTTTCTTTACAAAATTCTATTGATAAAAGTTTTAAGGTTAAGAGTTTAGATTAAATAGTTGGCAGTCCAGTAGCCTTCCAGCCTGGATCAACGCCATTACCACTAAAACCATCAGATAAATTATGAGCTTTAAAACCCTCTTTAGTTAATAACATCGCAGCCAATTGTGATCTCCCTCCAGCCGCACACATTACAACAATTTCTTTATCTGTTGATATTTCTTTTTTAACGTTTTCTACAAAGTTGGGATCGGGCTCTTGCCACTTTGATAAATCAGGACTGACTGTAATAAAATAAGTTTTTGAATTTAATGCTTCACTATTAGGTTTTTCACCATCTTTCCATTCTGCTTTTGTCCTAACATCTAACAGAACGCTATTAGGGTTATTTTTAAGGTAGTTTTTTAATTCAGAAGATTTAATTTGTTTAATCATAGTTGGCCCCATTTAACTATATGGGGCCAAATATACAATGTGTTAATTTAGCGCTTGTTTAATATCTGCAACTATATCATCGGGATGTTCAATACCAATTGACAATCTTACATATCCCGGTGTTACTCCAGCAGCTAACATTTCGCTTTCAGTAAGCTGACTATGCGTTGTCGTAGCTGGGTGGATAGCTAAACTTCTAGCATCTCCAATGTTTGCAACGTGGTAAAGCATCTTTAAGTTATCAATGAACTTGGCTCCTGCTTCTTTAGTTCCTAAATCCATTCCAACCAACGAACCAAAACCTCCTTGCATATATTTTTTAGCCCTATCTCTGATTTCACCTTGGTAATTTGTAGGATAGATCACTTTTTTTACTTTTTTATGACCATCTAAAAAATTAACAACTTTCTCTGCGTTACTACAATGTTGTTTCATTCTTAAAGCGACCGTTTCCAAACCTTGAATTATTTGGAAAGCATTAAATGGGCTTAAAGGAGCACCTAAGTCTCTCAATAAAACCACTCTAGCTCTGATCACAAATGGGATATTCGCTCCAGTTAATTGTGGAACTGCATCGGCCCAAATTGCACCATGATAACTTTGATCTGGTTCATTAAGTAGAGGCTGTCTTTTTCTATCTTTAACCCAGTCAAAGTTTCCTCCATCCACAATTATTCCACCAATCGAAGTTCCATGTCCACCAATGTATTTTGTCAAAGAATGCATCACGATTGCAGCTCCATGAGCTAATGGTTTACATATAACGGGTGAAGCAGTGTTATCAATAATTAAAGGTATGCCTTTTTTTCTACCAATATCAGAAACTTCTTTTATTGGAAATACACGAAGATAAGGATTAGGAAGAGTCTCACCGTAGTAAGCTCTTGTTTTGTCATCAGTCACCTTCTCAAAATTTTTGGGATCTGCAGGATCTGCAAATCTTACTTCTATACCTTGTTGTCTCAAAGTATTTTTGAACAGGTTAACTGTACCTCCATATAAATCAGTTGATGCAACAATGTTATCTCCAGCTTGTGCTAGATTTTGTATACACATCGCTGATGCTGCTTGACCTGAGCCAACAGCACACGCAGCTACACCGCCTTCTAACGCTGCGACTCTTTTTTCTAAAACGTCAACTGTAGGATTCATTATACGTGTATAAATGTTACCAAATTCCTTCAAACCGAATAAATTTGCTGCGTGTTCAGCGTTTTTAAACTGGTATGAAGTCGTTTGATAAATTGGAACTGCTACTGACGTAGTTGACGGGTCACTTCTATAGTCCCCACCATGTAAGCCGATAGTTTCTGGGTTTTTAAAATCAGTCATTGATTTCCTCCCTTAATGTTTCATTTTTAACGTTCATTTTTTTCTCCATCTTCCTGGAGAAGAATGAACGAATTTAACTTTGTTCATCTTCTCCTTTTTAGTACTTCGGCAATTGCCAGGTGTACAATATGGTTCAAATACCCGATTTAATTTTTAGATTTTTCTAAAAAAAAACCACCGTCTAAAGCGGTGGTCTAAGATGACTGACGCTTTAGCTGGATTTGTTAAGCGCCCGCAAGTTGTCCTAACTCAGCGCTAATTAAATATATCAAGAATTTATATTTAGAGTCAACAGTCTTATTATTCAAATGTTTTAAGCTCTAAAACATTGCCGTGAGGATCCTCTATAAAAAAAGTCTCTTGTTCTTCCTCTTGGCCTTCAAATCTAATGTAAGGCTTGTCTAAAAAATCAATATTATTTTTCGACAGATTTTCTTTTATTTTTCTAAAAACTTCTTTTTTTAAATGTACACCAAAATGCGGAACTGGCACTTTACCCATATCTACAGAGTGACGCTCTCTAGGTAGCTTCATTTCAGTTTTATGAAGTGTAAGTTCGTTTCCCCAAAAGTCGACATCTACCCATTTACCTTCCTCTCTATTACCAAGTTTGCATCCAAGAATATTTTGGTAAAAATCAGCTGCAGATTTAAGATCACCAGCTGGAACTGCTAAATGAAAAGGATTACTTTTACTCATAATTAATCGGATTTTATAAATTATTCTTTAAATTTTTCAAGTAGTCATTATATACATAGTTATGAAAGATTATTTAAATTCTATAAAATTAAGAGATCCTGCGGCAAAATCTCTAATAAGTATTGTTTTAACCTACCCTGGGGTAAAAGCAGTTTTTTTTCATAAAATATCAAATTTTTTTTATATTGCCGGTTTTGATTTGTTAGCGAGAATTATATCACAGACAATTCGTTTTTTTACAGGAATAGAAATTCACCCAGGAGCAAAAATAGGAAAAAATTTATTTATTGATCATGGCATGGGAGTAGTTATAGGAGAAACTTCTGAAATTGGAAATGATGTTACAATTTACCATGCTGTTACATTGGGCGGGAGTTCTCCAAGCATCGACAGTGAAAGACAACGTCATGAAAAGAGGCATCCAACAATTGGTGATGGAGTAGTAATTGGGTCAGGCGCTCAAATTATTGGTCCAATAAAAATTGGAAACAATGCAAGAATTGCTGCTAACGCAGTTGTTGTCAAAGATGTTCCTGAAAATGCTACCATGGTTGGAATTCCAGCGAAAGCTGTCAAGTTAGAAAACAAAGGAAATTTTAAAGCCTATGGTGTCGATGATAAAGTCAAAGATGAATAAAGACTGGGATTCAAATTTAACTCCAGAGCAAAATTATGTACTTAAACAGGAAGGTACCGAGCCTCCTGGATCAAGTCATCTAAATAAAGAAAAGCGTGAAGGCAGTTACCACTGTGTTGGGTGTGGTACGAAATTATTCGAGTCTAGTAAAAAATATGAAAGTGGGTCGGGATGGCCGTCTTTTTTTGACTCTTTACCAGGTGTTTTTGAGACAAAAACAGATATGCATATTGGTTATTCAAGAACTGAATACCATTGTAAAAAATGTGGCGGACATCACGGACATATTTTTGATGATGGTCCTCGACCAACTGGCAAAAGATATTGCAATAACGGGATTTGCTTAGTGTTTAAGCCAAAAAACACAAAGTAGTTATTCACACACGCAATAAGTTTTTGAATACAACTAGATTAACTAATAAAATTAATAATTATGGTAAATAGACCAAGATACCATAAATTTGTTAAATTATCTTTTAGACCGCCATGAAAGGTGTACATACTTCCCTTAATTTTCTCGCAGTTTTAATAATAGTTTTATTTTCATTTTCAAATTCATATTCTTCAGATTTAGCTTGGAAAATCGCATCGGAGGGAAATAAAATTATTATGATCAGACACTCAAAAGCTCCAGGGTACGGTGATCCTGATGGTTTTAATCTCAAAGATTGCAAAACACAAAGAAATTTAAGCAATGAGGGCATTGAACAGTCAAAGAGAATAGGAAAACTTTTCAAACAGAATAAAATTCTTATAGATAAAGTTCTTTCTAGTGAATGGTGCAGGTGCAAAGACACCGCTTATTATGCTTTTAATAAATTTGAAATTTTTAAAGGTCTCAATTCTACTTTTACGCCCCCGTACGATAAAAACGAGTTAAAACAAATTAACCAGATAAAAAAATTAGTTAGTGATTGGAACAGCAAAAATAAAAACTTAGTATTTGTAACGCATTATAGTGTTATCACAGCAATAACCACTGCGGTGCCAAGTTCCGGAGAAATCGTAATTACAGATAGAAATTTTGAAGTTCTTGGAAAAATAAAAACTAAATAGAGCTATATAATCTTCAATTTTTTTTCCCAATTCACTGCGCTTATTATTATTTTTTTAATATTGTTGAACTTTGGTCTCCATTTCATTGTTTTTATAAATTTATTTGGATTGGCAACTACATACTTACTGTCCCCAGGCCTCTTTGGTCCAATAGAAAAGCTTATCGTGTTATTAAATAGTTTATTTGCTGTTTGTATTATTTCTCTAACAGAGTATCCTTTTCCATAACCACAATTAAATATACCTGATTTATTTCCATTCAGTAAATATTTTAAAGATAATAGGTGTGCCTCAGCAAGATCAGATACATGAATATAATCTCTGATAGGTGTACCATCTCTTGTTTTGTAATTATCTCCATTTATCAAAATTTTTTTCCTTTTTTTAACAGCAACTTCACTTACAATTTTAATTAAATGCGTAGAATATTTTGAAATCAAACCAGTTCTCATTTTTTTATCTGCCCCTGCAACATTGAAGTATCTTAAAATTACATACTTTAAATCATTTTTTTTTGATAATTTTTTTATGAAATTCTCTATCATCAACTTTGACTTCGCATAAGGGTTCAAGGGACTTAACTTATTATTCTCACTAACTTTATTCTTTTTAGGATTACCATAAACAGCAGCAGTTGATGAAAAAATAAGATTTTTTAAACCATTTTTTAAACAAATACTTAAAAAAATTTTTGTTTTTTCGTAATTATTATAAATATACTTTTTTGGAAATTTTACAGACTCATCTACTCTTATTAAACCAGCAAAATGTATAACTAAGTCAAATTTATATTTCTGTAAAATTCTATTAATTTTTTTAACATTTGAAATGTCAGAATTAAAAAATCTTGCTTTTTTAGGAATTAATTTTTTATTACCCGTTAATAGGCTATCTATAATTGTAACATTATATCCCCTATCAACTAGCAAATGTGAAACATGACTGCCAATATATCCGGCACCCCCGGTAATAAGTATTTTCATTTCAAGCTTTTATACAAAAATATAATAAATTACGAACAATATCAAAAAATATTCAAAAAAAACTTTAATATTTTTAAGGTTTTGCTCACCTAATAATTTTTTCATATAATTACTTAGTAAGTAAAATCCTAGGTGTGTTACGAGAACTGCAACTGCAGCACTTATTACTACAGTTTGAAATGTAAAATTCTTAAACCCATAGTACAAGGCCAATACAAATGTAACCCAAGATATCTTTGAAATGAAAATTTTAAATAGTATAGCCGTTTTTTTGCTAAAAACTGATTGAGCTTTTATAAAGGAGTAGGACCAAATGAGACCTATGAGAAAACTTAAATATTTAATAATCATATGTGATAGTATCATTTATATATGATTATAAAATCTATTTTAGCTTTCGGAGCAGGATTTATAAGTTTTTTAACACCTTGTGTATTACCTATCATACCAGGCTATATTTCATATATTTCTGGAAAACCGCTACCAGAATTGGAAAAAAATAAAAATGTCGTGCTTTTAAAAACAATAATTTTTTCATTAGGTTTTTCATTGGTTTTTATTACTCTTGGCGCTGCAGCTTCTGCAGTAGGAAATGTATTGTTATTTTTTTCTAATGAGCTGAGAATTTTTGCCGGAATTTTAATTATATTGTTCGCGTTGAATTTTCTTGGGCTTTTAAATTTTAATTTTTTAAATACCCAAAAAAGGTTTGATACAGGAGATTATAAAGATAATTTAATTTTTCCATTAATTGTAGGAGGAGCTTTTGCATTTGGATGGACTCCTTGTATAGGACCAATTTTAGGATCGATCATTACTCTATCTGCAACGGAGTCGACTATTTCAAAAGGGATAATTTTATTAACTTTTTACTCTCTAGGCCTAGCAATACCATTCATTCTATCAGGTTATTTCATAACAATTTTTATTAATACTAAAAAAAGTCTGTCTAAATATTTTGGTTTAATAACCAAAACTGGAGGATTGATTCTTTTAACGACTGGTGTGTTAATTCTTACTAACCAAATACAGGTAATTAGTTACTATATTCTAGCAACTTTCCCATTTCTTACAAAATTAGGTTAATATATACATTATTAAATGTATGAAATAATTCTTAATTCTACAATTTTAACTATCACTTTAATTTCTGCTGGTCACTTTTTTTCAAAAATAATCCTTCAAAACAAAATTCAACTTGGAATAACTTACTATGGAATTTTAGGAATTGTATTTTTAAGTATTTTGAGTTTTATACTAAATCTTTTAGCTCCACTAAATGAGATGATAAGTAATTTTATTTTCATTTTCATAATATTAAATTTTTTTATCATTAAATTAAAAAATAAAGTTCAAATTATTAATTTTATTAAGAAGGTTATTCTTTTAATTTTATTAAATATTTTATTAATTTCGTACTCTAACTATTATGATCCTGATGGAGCATGGTATCATTTGCCTTTTTCAAGACTTATAAATGACTATAAAATAATTTTAGGTTCAGCTTCTTTACATCCAATGTTTGGATCACATTCCATTCTTCAATATTTTGCTGCATCCTTACATAACTCGTTGACAGGGCCTGACGGTGTGCTTTTTGTGAATTCATTAATAGGAGCATTTTTTTTAATGTTTTTTTACGAAAAATATAAATTAGAGAAAAACTTTTATCTAAAAATTTTTCTCTTTATGACATTAGTTTTATTTTTTATTGAAATGAATAGGGTAAGTGAATATGGAAACGATACTGGAGGTCACCTTTTCTTTATTTTAACAATTTTTTTCTCTCTTAAGATATTATTGGAAAAAAAATTAACTTCAAACGCCTTTAAAGAAATCTGCTTGCTATCTCTTTTTACTTTTTTCATTAAACCGTTGCTTATTTTTATTTTATTTATTCCAGCATGGCTTTATATCAAAAATAATTTGTATAAAAATTTTAGTTTTGTTCCTTTATTCTCGGTGTTAATTACTTTTTTTTGGCTCTTAAAAAATACTCTTTTGACAGGATGCCTTATTTATCCTCTTAATTTCACTTGTATTGAAAAATTAAGTTGGTACTCATCAAATTCTAATTTTTTAATATCCGCAAAAAATTCAAGTCAGTTTTCAGAATTGCATTCAAAAGGTTGGAAAAACTTCGATCAAAATATTAGAAAATTTATAAATTATGAAAATGAACTAGAAAAAAAGAAAAACTTTAAGAACTCCTTTGAATGGGTAAATTCATATGTTGAAGGAGGTTACTACAATAATATTTTAAAAAAAATAGATTATTACATTATATTTTTATCTTTAGTTTTTCTTATTTTATTTTACTTGTCGAAAAAAAGTAGATTGAGGCGAGAAAAACTTTACAAAAAAGGAGATTTAAAAAAAATTAATATCCTATTTTATTTAAATTTAATTTTCTTTTTCATATTCATAATAAAGTTCCCAGACGGTAGATACGGATTAAGCTATATGTTTGTTGTAATATATTTTATATTTATTTACATATTTTATTATTTAAACTTTAATCTTAAATTTTTAAAATTGATTAAAATTTTGAATTTTTCCTTAATCATATTATTCGCAGTTTTTTTATTGAAAAATTCAATGAGAATATTAACGCAAAACGAGATTGCTAGTCCACTCCCTGATATAAATTATAAAGATTCTAAAATTTTTAAAAAGATGAGTAAAAAAATTGAAAATGGAAAAATATTGGAGATTTATTACGGTGATGCAGAAAATATAAGATTTGCTGAAAAAAATTTATGTAAGTATTTTAAAAGCCCATGTATACCTAATGAGAAATCAATTGATGATTTTATAATAGAAAAAAAAAGTGATTATTTAATTTTAAAGCTAAGAGAAAATTAAATTTAATGGAAAAAAAAATTGTTATTATTGGAGCTAATTCGTTTATCGGCAAGAACTTAGTTAAAGAGATAGGTGAAAAAAGATGCATTCAATTAAGTTCAACAAAAAAAAACAATCTTATTAATTTTAATTTAGGTGACGATTTAAATACATTAATAAAATACCCTGAGGAAATAGAAAAAATAATTTTACTCTCTTGGGACAGAAGAAATATTAAAAAAGAGGGAAAAAATATTAATATTTTCGGTATTGAGAAAATATATGAATATGCGAAAGGAAAAGGTATTCCAATTTTTTTTGCCTCTTCTGTTAGCGCCATTTCAAAAGTTAGTCTATATGGAATGAACAAGTTTTTATGTGAAAATATTTTAAAAGAGAATGAAAATAATCGTATACTAAGATTAGGAATGGTTTTATCAGAAAACGGAGGATTAATTTATAAAATTAATAAAATATTTTCTAAACTACCAATCATTTTTGTACCAGGTAACGGAAACTTTAAAGTTAATTTTGTCAAAGTAGAAACAGTAATAAAAAAATTTCTATTAAATCCAGATAACTTATCTCAAACAGAAAATATTGTTGATCTTAACGAAAAGTTTATAAATTTTTTGGTCACTAAAAATAAATTGAAACTATATGTCCCTCATATTTTGACAAAATTTATTCTATTTATTTTTACTAAGGTATTTAAAATTAACTCTAGTTTCACATATGATGGATATTTAAGTTTAATTAATGATCCAAATGAAATAGAAATAGGTTCAAATGAGTAATGATATATCAGAAAAAACTAAAAATTATGAATTAACAGTTTTGTTACCTGCTTTAAACGAGGAAGAGTCTATTGGAAGAATAATAGAGGAAATAAAAAATGTTTTATCAAAAAAGAATATAAATTATTGCATATTAGTTTCAGATAACGGATCATCTGATAATACAATTAAGATTGCAAAAGATCACAATGTTTTAATTAATCATGTTAAAGACAAAGGTTACGGATCAAATTTAAAAACTAGTATAAAGGATGTAAAATCAAAATATTTAATTTTTTTTGACTCGGATGGTTCTTATGATCCAAATGAGATAGTCCCTATGTATGAGGAAATTAAACAATCAAATATTGATATGGTTTATGGCAACAGGTTAATTAAGCAAGAAAAAAACTCTATGCCTTTTTTAAACAGATATCTGGGTACTCCTGTGCTGTCTAAATTAATTAGTATTTTTTTTGGTTTAAAAGTCAAAGATTGTAATTCAGGTATGAGGATGCTTAAGCTTCAAAGTTTTGAAAAAGTAAATTTTTTTTGCAAAGGAATGGAATTTGCTTCAGAAATGTTTATTAAATCAAAATTTAATAACTTAAATATAAAAGAAATTATAATTAATTTTAGAAAAGATTTTAGGTCAGGTTCTCCTCACTTATCACGGTGGAGAGACGGCTGGAGACACTTAAGATATATTGTAGCTAATGCACCAGACAAATTTATTAACCTATTATCAAAAATCTATCTTATCAATTACGCTATAATATTTATTTTATCTTTTTATAATGTTGATAATAATTTTCCGAGATATCATACAATCTTCTCGTTACTGGCAATAAACTATCTTTTCTCCGCTTTTTTTTTAGGAATAGTTAGTATTAGAATTTATTTAGTAAATATTTCAAGTTTAGAAAGTAAATTGATCTCTAGGTTAAAAGAAATGAAAAAAAATAATATGCTGATGAAAATATTCATGTTCTTTATATTTCTTACTATAATGGAGTTAATTATTGTTTTATTAAAATGGTATTTAACCGGTTTTGGTGAACTAGCTGAAATTAATCATATGATTAGAATATTAGTTTATTCAGCAGTTGGATCCTTTTTTATGTATTTTGATTTGCAATTAGAATCTAGAGAATAGAATGCAACATTTTGATTACATAGTTATAGGTAGCGGATTTTCTGCTTTTCCGGCAGTACAAAGATTAATAAATAAAAAAAAGAAATTTGCAGTTATAGATATAGGACAAAAGATTGATAAGAAATTATCAAATTTCTATGAAAAAAGGAGTTGGAAATACATCGAAAAAAATAAAAAAGAGTTAACTCAAAAATTAGATGAGTTGCAATCAAACTCTTCAGTAAAGTTGTCCTATGGGTCAAATCACAGTTACTATTTTTCAAAAAAGTTTAATAATGAGTTAGGCTCTAACTTTGATCAATATTACTCCAAGTCATTAGGTGGATTTTCTAATAATTGGGGAGGCGTACTTTATCTTTATAATTCTAAAGAGCTTAAAAATTGGCCAATTTCAAAAAAAAAACTTTACAAAGATATTAATGAAATTTGTAAAATGCTACAACTAGATAAAAAATCAATTAGTCAACTTATAAGTTTCGAAAAAGAAATTTTAAAAAAAGATCAGTTTTACAAAGACGCTGTGTTAGCTTTAAAAAATTGTAAATCGAGAGGGATGTGCATGTATGGCTGCCCCGAAAACAACATCTTGAATATAAAAGATTTATTTAAAAAACTAATAAATAAAAAGAAAATAAATTATTTTCCAAACTTAAAGTTAGAAAAAATATCACAAAAAAAAGCTATCGAATTAGAATGTACTAATATAAATAATATGAAATCCAATACCTTTTCTGCTAAAAAAGTTTTTTTAGCTGCTGGCCCTGTTTCAACTTCAGATATTATAATTAAATCTTTTGATGAAATAGAAGAGCTGAGAATAAAAGATAGCACAATGTTCGCATTCCCAATAATAAACCTGAACAAAGAAAAAAGAAAAATTGGTAAACAAATGTGTTCAAAGATATTTAAATATCACAAACACAATGATAATTTTCTCATTCAAATTTATAATGATATTGATTTTTTCTTACATAAATTGCCAAAATTTTTGAGAGTGTTCTTCAATGATTTTCTAAAAATAAGCATTGGTATAGGATATTTAAGTTCAAAAGACTCTCCTGAACTTGTTATGAAAAAAAAATCAAATAAAGATATTAATTATTCATCAAATAAAAAATCTAATCTCTTAAAAAGAATCTATTTCTTATCATTATTTTGTATTAAAAATTTAAGCAAGGGTATGATTACTTTACCTATTTTTCAATTTAAGTTTAAAGATTTTTCCAGTTATCATTTAGGATCTTCTTTACCAATGTCAAAAAAAAGCACAAAAACCAACAAGGCATTTACAGATAATTTAGGTAGATTAAACAATAATAAAAATATTATAATTTTAGACTCTTCAAATTTTTCTGACATACAACCTGGCTCAATATCTTTAATGAGTGCAATAAATTCTTTAAGGATAACTAAAGCAAATATAAAATGATTTAGAAGATTTTTAATAATTTGTTAGCAATTAATCTATTCCCCTTTTTATTAAAATGAACATCATTCCAAAAATAATATTTCTTATAAACTTCTAAAAATGAGGTTCTTTTTTTTTCTTCGAAAAATAATGGGAAGAAATTTATAAAGTTACTACACCTATTTTCACAGAATTCTTTCCACATTACTACGTGCTTTGAGTTAGTCACATCATTTTTAATTTGTTGAGGCCAAGGGTATACTGCAAGGCTCATTTTTATATTATTATCTTTTAAAAGTTCATAAGTTTTTGTCATAGTTTCTATCAGAAGTTTTTGAGATTCTTTGATACCTAAGTTATAAGAAGGATGCTCATTTTTTTTATAATATGTCCACTCTGCTTTTGTAGCAGCCTTTTCATTAAATTTTGGGATATCTTTTGTTACTATTGGAGAAATATTTTTAATTTGTCTACTTTTTTTAATTATAAACATATAATAATTTGTAAATGGAAAATTTGACCTTAAAAATTTTCTTCTTTTTAAACCTTTATCTTTCTCATACCTTTCTGAAACTATTCCATTATCATCTAATTTGTAAAAAACACTATCATCATATAAGTCGCTAATATCTATAAAAAAAATAATGTGTTTAAATTTGTAATTATTTTCAATTAAATATTTTATTTTTGAATAGTAAATGCTTGGTGCGTAAGATGTAATACCTAAACTAGCCACTTTTGCATTATTTTTTTCTTTTGCAAACATCCCAACAAAAGTATCTTCATAATTTACCGATGTTCCTTCAACAAATGAGTCTCCCATAAATCCAAAATCAAATTCTTTACCTCTTTTTTTTTGACATTCAGATCTAAAACCATGATTATCTGTACAAAAAATATACTTACCTTCAAAACCTCTGGAATTTCGATATTTTACATTAGGCAAAAAAGAGTGGTGAAAAACCGGGTGATCGATACGCATCAGTCTTCCGTAAAACTCTGTTTTTACCAAGTAGCTGTCTAACCCTCTTAAAATTAATTTTCCGAAAAAAAAATCAATAATTAAAGAAAGAATAAATGTTATTAAAATTACGATAATAGTTTTTTTAAAAAAAGAGATACCGGACCTTATATAATTCATTAATCTTTTAGAAGTTCATCTAATTTGCCACTTCTATTTGCTTCCTGGAGTTGATCATTACCACCAACATAATGTGTACCAATAAATATTTGTGGTATTGATCTTGCCCCATTAGTTCTTTGTAACATTTCTTTGGCTTTAGTTGAGTCTTTCCAAATATCAAATTCCTCTATTTCAACATTTTTACTTTTTAATAATGCCTTTGCAGCATTACAATATGGGCACGGGTCCCCGGAGTACATTGTTACTTTTCTCATACTTAATATATATCAGTTATTTTGATTTTTTCTCTTAATTTTTTTCTTTCTAAATTAAATTTTTTTCGATGTTTTATGCTTTTATTGTGAACTCTTTTTCTCCAAAGTCTAAATGAGCCTGATTTAAGATTTCTTCGCATTATTTTTATTACATCCGACTCAGATTTACCTGTTTGCTCTTTGATTTCTTCAAAAGTAATTCTATCAGCCCATGCAGCCCATATTATCCAGTTTTCATCTTTTTTCTTAGGCTCTGGATTTTTTACTCTTGTTTGAGGAATAAAACTTTTTTTCTTCATCAAAAACTATATAATCATAAATATAATGTTTCCCACAGATTTTTTTATTTTTTTACAAATAATTCTGTTCATGTTTATTACACCTGGGCCACCTAGAGTGGTTATAGTCTCACATACACTAAATTACGGTTTATCCAGATCTATTTGGACAGCCTTAGGTGACATCACAGCAAACTTTTTTCAAGGTGTAGTTGTTGTTTTTTTTATTGGAACTTTATTAAGTGATAATCCACAAATTTTAAGTTCATTAAAATGGGCAGGTATTATATATCTGATTTATCTCGCATATGATACTTTGAATTCGAAGATAAAATTAAAAAGAAATAAACAAAAAAATCTAAAATCAACTTTTTCTTTTTTCAAGGATGGATTTTTAGTTGCAGGCCTTAGCCCAAAATCAATAATATTTTTTGGAACAATTTTTACTTCGTTCATCAATTTTTCTTCAAATTATTTTGCTCAATTTTTCATATTAATTTTTACCTACGTTACTTTAGATTTTTTAACTTTAATGGTTTATGGTTTAGCAGCTAATAAAGTTTCTATTTGGTTAAAAGGAAATCCCAAGTTTTTAAATACAATTTCTGCGTGTGTTTTAATTTTTATAGCCATTTATGTAGCTCTTTCACAAAATTATTAGTCAATTCTGCCTGTTGTCATTTTATTCATTTCTTGTTTAAATAATTCATTAATTAATTAATTAACAGAGAGGAAATAATGAATAAATTAACAAAACTATTTATTACATTAATTTCAGCTATCACATTGATGCTATCAAGCATATCAACTTCTTTTGCAAAAGTTGATGGTGAGTACATAGTATTAGGTGCTGCAATTTCTCTAACTGGAAAATATTCTTCAAATGGAGTTCACACTCAGAACGGTTACAACATGGCCGTTGACAGAATCAATAAAATGGGTGGAGTTGAAGTTCAAGGGAAGAAATATAAATTTGAGATCATTTATTACGATGATGAGTCAAATCCAAAGAGAGCCGCGCAATTAGCTGAAAGACTAATTAACCAAGATGGCGTTAAGTATATGCTTGGACCTTACAGTTCAGGTTTAACAAAAGCCATCGCACCAGTAACCGAGAAATATAAAATTCCTATGGTTGAAGCAAATGGTGCATCTAGATCTTTATTTACAAAAGGATACAAATATTTGTTTGCTGTGTTATCACCAGCTAACCAATACCTTGAAGTAGCTATCGATTTAGCCGTAGAGAAAAACGGTGGTAAGCCAGTAAGAATTGCTCAAGCATTTGAACAGGATGCATTCTCACAAGACGTGAGATTAGGTATCTTAGATGCAGCAAAGAGAACTGGATCAGAGATTATTATCGATGATAAATTACCAAAAGAACTTAACGATATGGCAGCTACACTAGCTAAAGTAAAAGCTACTAAGCCAGATGTACTTGTTGTATCAGGTCACACAAAGGGTGCATTGACTGCAATCAGACAAATAGCTGAAATGAAAGTAGATGTCCCTATGTTAGCGATGACACACTGCGACGCTGCAAAACTTTCTAAACAACACGGAAAGAAATCAGAGTACGCATTATGTGCATCACAGTGGCACAAAAACTTAAGCTATAAAGATAAGTTTTTTGGAACTGGTAAGAAGTATGACAGAGACTTTAAAAAAGAATTTGGTTATGCTCCACCATACCAATCAGCTGAGTCTTCTGCTGCTTTATTAGTATTTAAAGATGCGTTCGAAAGAGCAAATTCTTTTGATGGAGATAAAGTAAGAGATGCTCTTAAGGTTACTGAAATGCAAACTTTCTATGGAAATATAAAATTTGGACCTGGTGGACAAAACACTGCCAAGCCTATGATTTTATTCCAAGTAAGATGTAAAGGTGATACGTGTGAGAATAAAGTTGTTGCTCCAACAAAATGGGCTTCAGACAAATTCTTCCATCCAATCCCTAAGTGGTCTGAAAGAAGTTAATATCTAATTAGATTTGAAATGCCCCCTAGTATTTAGGGGGCTTTTCTTTTATAAGTTTTAAGTTTTTATGGACTTTCTTATTTTTAAAGCTCCAATCCTTATGGTTCAGGCTTCTCTGGACGGAATTCTTCTAGGTATTTTATTTGCTTTAATTGCCTACGGTATGGCTCTGCAATGGGGAGTAATGAATATAATAAATATTGCTCAAGGAGACCTTGTAATTCTTGGAGGTTATATCGCTTATACGATGTATTTAGCTGGAATTCACCCAGCATGGGGCGTTATTGTTTCTCCAATTATAATGTTTTTTGTTGGATGGGCACTTTATAAGTTAGTAATTAATAAAGTCGTAGATCGGGATTTATTTATCTCAATTTTAGCAACTTTTGGTATCGCTATAATATTTCAACAATTAATGAATTTTATTTTTGGCGCAGATGTTGTTGTTGCTCAATCAGAGTACGGAACAACAATGTTATTTGATAATTCAGTAACGTTACCTAATTCAAAAATTTTCTCTGCAGTAGTAAGTATTTTATATGCAATCGCTTTAGTAATATATATGAAAAAATCTAGACTTGGACGAGCTATTAGAGCTACAGCGCAAAATGCTAGAGCAGCAAAAATTTTAGGTGTTGATACAGAAAAAGTTTATGCGGCAACTTTTGGTATAAACGCAGCATTGTGTGGAATTGCTGGTGCTTTAATTGCAATTACACTTACCCTGCACCCATATGTAGGTCTTCCTTATACAGTAAGATCTTTCATGATAGTGATTGTTGCAGGTCTAGGAAATTTACCTGCGGTAGCGATTTCTGGAATGGGATTAGGATTATTTGAAGAGTTTGCAGACTATATTTTAGGAACAGAATTTAGAATTGGAGCAGTGTTTATGCTGCTAGTTTTCATCTTGGTATATAGAAGATTTAAATTATCAAAGAAAAGAGAGTATTTAAAATAAATGAATAAAGTAAAACAAAAAGACCTATTATTATATTCTGGCTTAATTATCTTAGGATTAGCCGCTCCATTTTTGTTCCCAGGTTTTAAAGTTCAGTTAACAATACTTTGTGTTTTAATTGTATTAGCAATGACATGGAATCTGCAAGGCGGAGAAATGGGTTATAATACTTTTGGAAATATTCTTTTTTACGGTCTTGGAATGTATTTAACTGCATCGGTTCAAGTTGGTATGTTTTTTCCATTAGCAGAATGGACGGAAAGCGGTGGTGAAAAAACATTTGTGCATACTACATCTCAATATTTTCAAGGAATGGGCGTTGGTTTATTGGTAGCAGCTTTAGTCCCAACCATTATTGCAGGTGCTATTGGTTACGCAATTTTAGGATTAAGAGGTCACTATTTTGCTATTTGTACTTTAGGCTTAGGTATTGCCGCAGGTGAAATTGCTGGAGGTATTGAAATCATTGGAGCAGGCCAGGGCTTTACTACACCTCCGTTTCCTAAAGATATAGTTGATCCTGGAGCTAGAGGAGATTTTTTCTATTTTTTAAGTTTTGTTTTATTAATTGGCACATTTGTTTTTATCAAATGGATTTATGGATCTAGATTCAAATTAATTTTAAATGCAATAAGAGACAATGAAGATAAGGCTGAAGCGATGGGTATTCAAACAATGAAATATAAAATTGTCGGATGGATGGTGTCCGCTTTTTTTGCTGGTCTTGCCGGAGGAATAATGGGTGGACTAATTGGTTACATAGACTCAACAGATGTTGCTTTTGATGGAAGAGAAATGGGAGTGTTTATGGTCTTAATGGCAATTCTAGGAGGTAAAGGAACTTTATGGGGACCGGTTATTGGTGCAACCTTATTCCATTTTTTAAAAGAGGGTTTCTGGACTTTAATCTTAGGTTGGCAATACGTTGCTTTAGGAGTTTTAATTGTAGTAATTGTAATTTATTTCCCTGAGGGACTAATGGGTTGGTTAAGAGAAAAATATCCTGAAAGATTTGGTGAAGTAATTGATGAAAAAGATCGTAAAGCGCAGGTGGAACTAAAATGAGTATTCTAGAAGTAAAAAATGTAAGTAAATCTTTTGGTGGTGTTCAAGCCAACGTAGATATATCTGTTTCAGTAGAGCAGGGATCAATAGTTGGTTTAATAGGACCAAACGGTTCTGGTAAAACCACTTTATTTAACTCAATTGTAGGCACTCACCCAATAGATCAAGGATCTATTATTTTTGACAATACTGAGGTTTCTGAAATGCCTGTACCAGCAGTAGCAAAACTTGGCTTATTAAGAACTTTTCAACAAACACGAATTTATTCGAAACTTAATTGCGTAGAAAATATGCTTATTAGTCATAAAGCTAGCGACTCCGGATTTATTTTTGCAAAAGTGCCAACAGAATTGACAGAAAAAGCAGAAAGTCTTCTTAACTTTGTAGGGCTTTATCAGAAAAGAAATTTAAGAGCGGGAGACTTATCATTTGGACAACAAAAATTACTTGAACTAGCCATGGCTCTCATGAATGAGCCAAAAATGCTTTTACTAGACGAACCAACTGCAGGAATAAATCCGACTTTAATTAACGGGATTATTGATAGATTAATTAAAATAAATAAAGATTATGGAATAACTTTATTAGTTATTGAACACAATATGAGAGTAATAATGAGCTTAGCTCAAAAAATATTCTGTCTTGCTCATGGAAAAATGCTAGCAGAAGGATCACCAAATCAAATTAAAAATGATAAGCGAGTTGTGGACGCTTATCTAGGAGCACAGTAATGGCAAATCAGTACGATGTTTTGGGAAAAGCACC
This sequence comes from uncultured Pelagibacteraceae bacterium, assembly GCA_902563575.1. Classification (GTDB taxonomy): domain Bacteria; phylum Pseudomonadota; class Alphaproteobacteria; order Pelagibacterales; family Pelagibacteraceae; genus Pelagilacustribacter. Next base: position 122,715 of record CACEXV010000003.1, on the reverse strand, counting down.
AGGGTTAGACGAATTAAATAAACTCTCACCTGACAATGTTCATTTAACTATTAGAGGATTAAATGCGGGTTATGGAAAAATGGAAATTTTACATAAATTTGATTTAACAGTAAGCAAAGCACAATCGCTGTGCCTCATTGGACCTAACGGAGCAGGAAAATCTACAATTCTACATTCTATATATGGTTTCACAAATATTTTTGACGGAAAAATTGAATTGGACGGTAATGAAATTACAAAGCTAACCCCGGCCCAAAAATTAAATAAAGTGGGGATTGCATATATTTTACAAGATAATTCTGTTTTCCCTGATATGACAGTTGAAGAAAATCTTTTAATGGGAGGATACATTAAAGATAAACAAGATGAGGCTTATGAAGAAGCTGAGAGAATTTTTGAAAAGTATGAGAGATTAAGAAATAGAAGAAATCAACCAGCTAAAGTTTTATCGGGCGGAGAGAGAAGATTATTAGAGATTTCTAGAGCTTTAGTAATGAAACCATCAGTGTTACTTGTTGATGAGCCTTCAATTGGATTAGAACCAAAATATATTGGTATGGTATTTGAAATTTTAGAAGATCTTCAAAAGACTGAAAAAAAAACAATTATACTTGTAGAACAAAATGCAAAGAAAGGCCTGGAGTTTGCAGATATAGGGTATGTTTTAGTATCAGGTCAAACTGCAATCGCAGGTAAAGGTGATGATCTTTTAAAAAATCCAGATGTAGGAAGATTATTCCTTGGTGGATGATTAACTCTCAAGCTTTATTTACAGGTCTTAAATGTTTAAAAGGTGCTAGAAGTCCGGCAATACCTTTGTCAGCTTGTTTCATTGCGTTAGGAGCTTTACTGAAAGATGCTGGATTTAATATTCAACAAAGTGCAGCTTCAAGTTTTTTCACCTATGCTTTGCCGGGTCAACTTGTTATGGCAGAGTCATTGTTACTTGGAGCATCAATATTAAATATTTTTATAGCCGTATGGTTGGTTAATTTTAGACTTTACCCTATGACAGTCTCCCTATTTCCATTACTTGACCATAAGTCACAACCAAAATGGAAATATTATTTGTCTTGTCATTTCTTAGCGGTAACTTCGTGGTTAATCGCAAAAGATGGTTACAAAGAAATAGATAAGAAACATCGAATAGATTTTTGGATCGGAATTGGAATTGGTACCTGGTCGACAGCAATTTTAATGACACTAATTGGATTTTTAGGAGCTGATTTACTTAATAAAGATATGTTGATCGGATTAGCAATTGTTAACCCTATTTACTTTTTTTGTATGATGATTGGAGCTATGAAAAATTTATCTGTTTCAATTTCAGTTATATTAGGAACAGTATTGGGGCCTATTATCTTTTTATTTTCTGCTGAATGGTCTCTCTTATTTGCCGGTCTAATTTCAGGTTCAATAGCATTTTTGATTGGAGAAAATAATGGCAAGTAGTCAAATTATAATACTTGCTATTGTAGCAACTTCAGCAGCAACCTATATATCGAGATTTATGGGAGTCATTACCTCCGAGAGAGTGAGCACAAAATCGAAAATTTTCAAATGGTTTAATTGCGTAGCTTATTCTACTTTAGCCGCATTATTAGGAAGGATGATCATTTATCCAGCAGGAGTATTAGCTGAATCTGAGCTAATAATTAGGCTAATTGTTTTTTTTCTCTGCATCGCTTTATTTATAATAAGCAAAAAAAATCTTGTCATACCAACCTTAATATCTGCTATACTTCTTTCAACACTAAATAGCTTATGAGCATAAATATTTTAGACCATGAAAAATCAAAAAGAGTAAAGATAGTAAATCTAAAAGAGCAAGATTTAGATAAACTTATTTTTCCTTTTAAGAAACATTCAATTACGTCATTAGAATACAAACCTTTCTCTAGATTTACTATTGCCAAAACCTTAGATGATTGTTTCAAAGGTGAATTAAGCAAAAAATTAAACAAAATTTTGAAGGACCGAAATTCAGGAACTGTTATAGTTCAGCCCGAAATTAAGGATAAGAAATTTGACAAAGAGTTTTTGGTAAAACTTTCTACTTGTTTAGCTTACTTAGTTGGACTGCCAAATTTTGACTCAATGACAGGCAAATATTACGCTAGATTTGAGGTTAAGCATACAGATAGTAGCGACTCTTACTTAAGAAAAGCATATTCTAATTTAGATTTGCATACTGACGGAACATATGTGAAAGAAAAAACTGACTGGTTAATTATGACAAAAATGGAAGAAACCAATGTCTCAGGGGGTGAGAGTGTAATATTACATTTAGATGACTGGGAGTATCTTGATGAATTAAGTAAAGATCCTGTGGGAAGAGAGAATTTCGTTTGGAGCTCACCAAAAAGTAAGAATGTTGATTATAAAGTTGAACATCCTGTTTTTAAAGATGATACTAATGGCAAACCAATTATATCTTACATTGACCAATTTCCAGAGCCAAAAAATATGAAACAAGGATTATATTTACAAAAACTCTCAGATGCATTAGAGGAAAGCAAAAATAAAGTTATATTTCCTTTAACCGTCGGCTCTACAATTTTCTCTAACAACTACTTCTGGCTACATGGCAGGAAAGCATTTAAAAAGCACTCGGGTTTATCAAGAGAATTGTTAAGAATTAGAGGCGTTTTTTCTCACTAAATTTTTAATTTAGAGTGTTGACTCTAATTATTTAATTGAATTTAATTAACAAAATTAACAAACGGGGGAAATATGTTAAGTAAATTCAAAAAATTGATTAGCTTGGTATTTGCTGCCGTTCTTTTAACTTCAATTTCAACAACATCTTTTGCTATTGATAAATTACATTTTGTAATTGGCGGTGGCGCTGGTGGTGGTTGGGACGGAACTGCTAGAGGAACTGGTGAAGCATTAACAAAAGCTGGTTTTTTAAAAAGTGCATCATTTGAGAATATGTCAGGTGGTGGTGGCGGAAAAGCTTTATCATATATGATAAATACTAAACCGTCAGAAACAATTCTAGTTCAATCTACACCTTTAGTTTTAAGATCGATAACTAGACACTCTGGTTACGTCAGCAAAAAAAATGCTGCTAAAGTAACATCATACAGAGATGTTGTTCCAATTGCTGGAGTGATAGGAGACTATGGTGCAATAGTTGCAGCCAAAGACTCGCCTTACAACAGTTGGAAAGATGTAGTTGCAGCTTACAAAGCTAATCCAAAGTCAGTTAAAATGGCAGGAGGTTCTGTAAGAGGTAGTATGGACCATTTAATTGGTGCTTTAGCTTTTAAAGAAGCAGGAGCAAATCCAAATGATGTAGTTTATATTCCTTACGATGCAGGTGGTAAGGCATTAGCTGGACTTTTATCTGGTGAGACACAAATTCTTTCAACAGGCTTGGGAGAAGTAATGGGTGCAAGAGACCAGGTCAAAATTCTTGGAATAACAGCTCCTAAAAGAGTTGCTGATGCCCCAGACGTTCCAACTCTGAAAGAACAAGGAACTAATGCAATCTTCGTAAACTGGAGAGGATTTTTTGGCCCTCCTGGAATGAGTGATGCTGACAGAGCAAAAATTGCTAAAATGTTAGGTGCTGTTCAAAAAACACCTGAATGGGAAGCAGTTAGAAAAAGAAATGCTTGGGTTAATATTTATAACCCAGACAAAAAATTCGTTAAATTTTTGGAGAAACAAACAGTTGAAATGACTGGTTTACTTAAAAATTTAGGAGTTATTAAATAAATAAATATTGGAAGAGCAGTGAATATTAGTCCTTCAAAGATTATTTCACTGCTCTTTTTTGTTTTTTCAGGTTTTTATCTTTATTACGCTTTTCAAATTCAAGTCTTTACATTTGATGAAGACGCAGCATTCAATGCAAAAACTTTTCCAATTTATTTAGGATATGCTGGGTTATTTTTTTCTGGCCTTTACATAGTTTTACCAGAGACAAAACCATCAAATGTAGATTTAACTGTTTTAGATTATAAGAAAACAATTACTTTAGTAATTCTTATGATTTTATATGGTCTTACGATCTTAAGAGCAGGTTATTTTTTATCAACCTCAATTTTTTTGGTTTTATCTTATATTGCATTAGGAGAAAGAAAATGGATTTGGATTTTTTTGTTATCTTTTCCATTCGTGGCTGTATTCATGTATCTTTTGCACGGACTCTTAAATATTTATCTACGTGATCCTTTTTTAAAATACATAGGAATAATGGGATGATCGAGGGGATATTAATAGGATTAGAAACAGCACTTTCATTTAAAAATTTAATGATGGTTATGATAGGTTGTTTTGCTGGAACTATAATTGGAATGTTACCGGGCCTTGGACCAATGACTGCGATAGCATTGATGATACCAATTACTTATGGTTTTGAACCATCAACAGGCTTAATTTTAATGGCCGGGGTTTATTATGGGGCAGTTTTTGGAGGATCAACATCTTCAATTTTGATTAATGCTCCTGGAATTCCAGGAACTGTTGCAACATCATTTGATGGATATCCAATGGCGCAACAAGGTAAGGCCGGTAAAGCTTTAGCCATAGCTGCTTATAGTTCATTTGCGGGAGGCACAATTGCAGCAATATTTCTATTAATCGCTGCTCCAAGCTTATCAAAAGTTAGTTTAGCTTTTAGGTCACCTGATTATTTTGGATTAATGATTTTAGGTCTTACAGCTGTTTCAGCTTTCTCAGCAAAAGGACATTTTCTTAAAGCAATGATGATGGTTGTTTTAGGTTTAATGTTGGCAAGTGTCGGTCAGGATACACTATCAGATATACCAAGATTTACATTTCAAAATATGAATTTATCCGACGGTATTAGTTTCGTCTTAGTTGTAATGGCCACTTTTGCAATGAGTGAAGCTTTAACAATTATATTTAAAGCGAATGATCCTACCAGAGTCGCTAAGCAAATTTCTTTGTCTCAGCTTGGCTCAATTAAGTTAGATAAGACAGAGACAAAAAAAATGATTACTACAATACCTAGATCTTCGGTATTGGGTTTTATCATAGGTGTATTACCTGGAGCTGGTTCAACGATTGCATCTTTCTTGGCTTATGGGATGGAAAGAAATTTTGTTAATGACGAAGAAAAGCAAAAATTTGGTAAAGGTAGTGTTAATGGATTATCTGCTCCAGAAACAGCTAATAATGCAGCATGCTCTGGATCTTTCGTTCCATTATTAACTTTAGGTATTCCTGGAAGTGGAACCACTGCTGTTATGTTAGGTGCATTGCTTGGTTTTGGTATTCAACCCGGGCCCAGACTTTATCAAACTAACCCTGAAATATTTTGGTCCGTAATTATGTCTATGTATATAGGAATGGTTATTTTGTTGATTTTAAATCTTCCTTTAATTCCTTATATAGCCAGAGTCCTTGCAACACCGAGAACTTTTCTTATTCCCTTAATTTTATTCTTTTCTGTAACAGGTATTTATTTAATGTCCTTTAATAACTTTGACATATACATGATGATAGGGATCGCGGTTGTAGCTACGGTTTTAAGATTGTATGATTTTCCTATGCCACCTTTAATTTTAGCTTTTGTTTTGGGAGGTCTAATGGAAGAAAATTTAAGACGATCTCTATTGATAAGCGATGGCTCATTTAGTTTTTTATGGGATAGACCTTTAACCTTGATCATCATGCTCACGATTTTAGCGATTGTAGGATGGCAAATTTACAAGGCATTTATAAAAAAACCTGTAGTGTGACATTTTTACAATACTAAAAATCCAATAAAATAGACCTTTTTTTTCCTGAAAGTGTGTTGAAAAAGCACTAATAAATTCTTTGAATGTAGACCTAGAGAGTGAGAACTGGTAAATAATATTTGTTAAATTTAACAATAGGAAAACAATGAATAAAAAATTATTAACATATTTATTCAGCTTACTATTTATTTGTGGGGTAGCTAAAGCAGATGTTAATTACGGTGTTTCATTAATGTTTGGTGAAGTAGATACATCTGGTCACGAGTTAGAATCTGGTTCTGCTAGTGATAAAAATAGCAAATCTCTTAAAGAATCTTTCGTTGGAGGATCATTATTCGTCGAAGCTAGTGATGATAATGGTTTTGCAATTGGTCTTGATTACGTTCCAATAGGTTTAGATATTGGTAGCGGAAAAAGAACTGACTCTTCTTCTGGAGCAGACGCTGAGTCTGAAGCGGATACTGGAGACAGAAGTGCTTCAGCTGAGATTAAGAATTTGTTTACTCTATACACAAATGTACCAGTCGGTTCTAGTGGATACTACGGTATATTAGGACTACACATGACAACTATTCAAACAGATGAAACGCTACCTAATTCAAAATATGGCGACGAAGACGTATTTGGTTTACAGGTTGGTCTTGGAATGAGAAGCGGAAATTTAAAATATGAATTATCGTACTCTGATTTTGAAGATATAAGCATAAGCGCTTCAGGTGGAAACACTGGTAATAAGATTGAAGCTGATGCCGATGCATTAATGTTTAGAATTGCATACGGATTTTAAATTTTTATAAAAATTTAATTTAAAAAAAACCCGCTGCATTAATAATGTGCGGGTTTTTTTTTATTTATGAAGAAATCTCAATATCACCGGAACAATGAATAAGATTAATAATAATCTTATTATATGGTGAAATGAAACAAATTCAGGGTCTAAATCAAAAAAAATTGCTATCACAGCAACTTCATAAATTCCACCAGGGCAGTAAGATAATAAAAGGGTGAAGAAGTTTTTATCTATGAATAATCCAGCGATTAATGCAGCAGCTAATCCCAAAACTACTAACATTATTGTTGCAACAAAACTGTGCAACGCATTATTAGAAATTTCTTTAAAACTTTTGTTGGCAAATCTACACCCAACTGAAGATCCCAAAATTAACAAACATACGTTCACAATATCATCCGAAATTTTATAAGAGGCTAATTCAGAAATCTGCAAAAATCCACTTGCTACTAATGTACCTGAAAGCAAAGCAGCCGGAACTTTAAATTTGTCAAATATGATAATTAAAACAACTGATAGTAAAATTAAATATATTAAATCAATTTTACTTTGAGGAAGATCGGGATTAAGATTGATAATATTAGTTTCCACATTGTAAAAGCTATTTACTATAAAAGGAAAAATTGTAATTATGATAATGAGTCTTATTAAGTGTGATGTAGCTACTCTACTTAGATCTGATTTTTCGCCTTCGGCTAAGATCATCAATGGCCCCAGGGCACCTGGTGCGGCAGAAAAAATTGAAGTTTTTTTATCGTAACCGGAAAATTTTTCTAAATATTTAGATACTAAAAGTACACTTGCAATAATATAAATCAGCATAACAAGAGATGTCCAAAACCACTGATGTATTTGTTGAAATAAACTTTTGTCAATGTAATTACCTATGTATAAACCTAAAATTACTAGGGTTGAACTTAGTGCTAATTTTGGCATTTTGGTTTCAATACCACTCAAAGTGACTAATGAAGTAATAAGCATCGGACCTAGAAACCACGCTAAAGGAATTTTAAAATAATCTGCTATATACGCAGCTGGCAAAGAAATAAATATCACCAGCGCAAATTTTTTTGAAAATATTTCTTTAAAATTTGCTTTATTAAAAGGTATAGCTTGGTTATTCTGCATCATTTATGAATTTAGGCTTTATAGGTACAGGTAAGATTGCATCATCTATCATATATGGAATCTTTAAATCGAAGTTAAAGATTAATAAGATTTATATATCTTCAAGAAATGTAAATATAGCAAAAAAACTTAATAATAAATTCTTTAAGATTAAAGTTTTTTCAAATAATCAAGAAATTATCGATAGGTCCAATGTTATTTTTTTGTCGGTAACACCAACTGTGGGTAATAAAATTTTAAACGATTTAAATTTTAATAATAAGAAAATTATCATTAGTCTTATTTCTACAATAAAACTTAAGAAATTAAAAAAGCTCACTAAATCAAAAAACATATGTAAAGCTATTCCCTTACCATTTATCGAAAATTTAGACGGTCCGATTATAATTAGTCCAAAAAATAAAACTGCTAAAAGAATTTTTTCAAAACTTGGTCATGTAATCGAGATAAAAGATGAAAAAATGAGTTATAGTTTTTGGTCAACTTCTTCAGTGATGGCGGCTTATTATGAAATATATAACTCAACAAAAAATTGGTTAAAGCAAAAGGGATTAAAAGATAGGGTAGCGACAGACTATGTTGCAGAATTATTTTTAGCATTAAGTAAAGATGCATTTGTTAAGAAAAAAATAGGCTATAAAAAACTTGTGGTAGAATCTCAAACTCCAAAAGGTTTAAACATGCAAGTTCTTAAGGAATTGAAAAAAGTAAGATTTTATGACAAATTTAAGCAATCTTTAGAAAATGTTCACAAAAGAATAAAAAAATAATGGAATATTTTATACAACAACTTGTCAATGGCATTACTCTCGGTTCGATTTATGGATTAATAGCTATAGGTTATACTATGGTTTACGGAATTATTGGCATGATTAACTTTGCACATGGTGATATTTTTATGATTGGTGCATTTGTAGCTTTAATCTCGTTTATAATTTTTGGATTAACAGGGGTAGCATTACCAATCATCCTACTTTTGGTTCTTCTCATAGCAATGCTTTTCACAGCTTGTTATGGATGGACAGTAGAAAAACTAGCTTATAAACCGTTACGAGGGTCTTTTAGATTAGCTCCATTAATTTCAGCTTTGGGAATGTCAATAGTTTTACAAAATTATGTGCAAGTTGCGCAAGGGGCCAGAGTAAAACCAATGCAGCCATTATTTTCTGGTGGATTAGAGTTTTTTAAGAATTCAGAATTTATAGTTACTGTTAGCTATCTTCAAATTTTTATCGTTATATTAACAATTATTTTGATGGGAATTTTCACATATTTAATCACTAAAACAGATTTAGGTAGAGCTCAAAGAGCCTGTGAGCAAGATAGGACAATGACAGCATTACTTGGAATAAATGTAGACAGAACTATTTCAATTACATTTATTATTGGGTCTTCATTGGCATCAGTTGCGGGAATGATGTTTGTTCTTTATTACGGAGTAATAGATTTTTATATAGGCTTCTTAGCTGGAATAAAGGCTTTTACGGCTGCAGTACTTGGTGGAATTGGTTCGTTACCCGGGGCAATGCTCGGTGGTTTGTTAATTGGACTGATTGAAACTATGTGGTCAGGGTACGTCTCTATTGAATACAAAGATGTAGCAGCATTTAGTGTATTGATTGTTGTCTTAATATTTTTTCCAACAGGTTTTCTTGGTAAGCCAGATATTGAGAAGGTTTGATGGACAAACAAGATATAATTAAATCATTTAAAGACAGTTTATTTACAGGTTTAATAGCTTTAGCTTTATTTGGACCAATAGTTGGGCTTCGTACTGCATCAAAAGGAGAGGGACTGTTTATAACACCCCAATGGGGTATAGTTTTTTTACTAGTAGGTTTGTGTATCTTCGGAAGGTTTTTAATTAATATAAATTCTTTTAGAAGGACCGAGTTTAAATTTATATCCGTTTTTAACTCGAAACTTTCTAGTATTACAGAGGATAAAGCTAAACATTTTGCAATTACCGGAATTTTATTTGCTGTAGTTTTTCCATTCCTGCCATTCACTGATAGATACTTCATGGATGTAGCTATCATGATTTTAACTTACATTATGTTAGGATGGGGCTTAAATATTGTAGTTGGTTTAGCAGGTCTACTTGATCTCGGATATGTCGCTTTTTACGCTGTTGGAGCTTATTCATACGCTCTTATAGCGACTACTTTCGGATGGTCTTTTTGGATCTGTTTGCCTTTAGCCGGAATATTCGCTGCGTTCTTTGGAATTTTGCTTGGATTTCCAGTATTGAGATTAAGAGGAGATTATCTAGCGATCGTTACATTAGGATTTGGTGAAATCATAAGAATAATCTTAATTAATTGGTATGAAGTAACGAATGGTCCAGATGGAATTACAGGTATTCCGAGACCCTCATTTTTTGGCCTACCTTTTAAAAGATCACCAGACGAAGGGGAATTCAGTTTTCATACTTTTTTCGGATTGGAATATTCCACTATGCATAGAATAATATTTTTATATTATCTAATTTTAGTTCTAGCGTTAATCACTAATTACTTCACTTTAAAAATAAGAAAACTTCCAGTTGGTCGAGCATGGGAAGCTCTGAGGGAGGATGAAATTGCATGTAAGTCTTTAGGGGTAAATCCAACGAACACAAAACTTACAGCTTTTGCTATTGGGGCAATGTTTGGTGGTTTTGCTGGGTCTTTTTTTGCTACAAGACAGGCTTTTATTAGTCCAGAAAGTTTTACATTTATTGAGTCAGCAATCATAGTCGCAATTGTTGTTCTTGGTGGAATGGGTTCTCAAACAGGAGTAGTTCTTGCTTCAATTTTTTTAATAGGGATAACAGAAATTTTTAGAGACTTAGAACAATATAGAATGATCGCTTTTGGAGGGGCAATGGTTTTAATCATGGTTTTTAAACCAAAAGGAATTCTAGCAAATAGAAAACCGACTATTCTAATGCATGGAGACAAAAAATGAGTGAGCTATTGTCAGTTGAAAACTTAACTATGAAATTTGGAGGTCTTACAGCTATAGATGATTTAAGTTTTCATGCAAAAAATAATCAAATAACCTCTATCATTGGTCCAAACGGGGCGGGAAAAACAACCGTATTTAATTGTTTGACTGGTTTTTACAAACCAACTACTGGCCAAATGTATTTACACCAACTTGATCATAAAGTTTCTTTAAGAAAGTATACAGATTTTAAGATTGCACACGTTGCGAAAGTGGCTAGAACTTTTCAAAATATCAGACTGTTTCCTGCAATGTCGGTATTAGAAAATCTATTAGTTGCACAACATAATCAGTTAATGATCGCATCAGGATACTCACTCTACGGCTTATTAAATTTAAAATCTTATAAAGAAAAAGAACAGAAAGCAGTCGATAAATCTAAGTATTGGTTAGATATTATAGGATTAACGCACAGAGCTGACGATAATGCTGGCGACTTGCCTTATGGAGATCAACGAAAATTAGAAATTGTAAGAGCGATGTGTATAGAGCCTAAACTGTTATGCCTAGATGAACCTGCAGCTGGATTGAACCCGAAAGAGTCTGCAGATCTAAATAAGCTTTTAAAATTTATAAAAAATGAAAAAAAAACTGGTATTTTATTAATTGAGCACGACATGAGTGTAGTAATGGGTATCTCGGATCATGTTGTTGTATTGAACTATGGAAAAAAAATATTTGAAGGCACTGCAGATCAAACAAAAAAAAGCAAAGAAGTTATAGAAGCTTACCTGGGAGTGGATGAATAATGCTTAAAATTTCAAATGTAGAAACCTTCTATGGCAAAATACAAGCTCTTAGAGGAGTTGATATAGATATTCATGATGGAGAAATAGTATCTTTAATTGGCTCGAATGGCGCCGGTAAGTCTACGTTGTTAATGACTATTAGCGGAGTTAATAAAGCTAAAAATGGACAAATAATTTTTAATGGTGAAAGAATAGAAAAAAAAGAGCCACATAAAATTGTCAACCTTGGAATTTGTCAAGTGCCTGAAGGAAGAAGAATTTTTTCTAGATTAACTGTTGAAGAGAATTTAAGATTAGGCGCTTATATAAATGAACAAGGCAAGCATTTTGAGACAGATATAAAAGAGGTTTATGATTTATTCCCTGTGTTAGCTAGTAGAAAAACCCAAAGAGGTGGAACATTATCTGGAGGAGAGCAGCAAATGCTTGCTATTGGTAGAGCGCTAATGAGTAAGCCAAAAGTTTTACTTTTAGATGAACCGTCTTTAGGAATAGCACCTAAATTGGTAAATCAAATTTTCTCGTCTATTAAAAATATTAATAAAGAAAAAAATGTAACAATTTTTCTGGTAGAACAAAATGCAAAAAAAGCTCTTGAGTTAGCTGATAGGGCTTATGTGTTAGTGAATGGAAAGGTTACAATAAGGGGGCCAGGTAAAGAGCTACTAAAAAACAAGGATATTCAAGCTGCATACCTTGAGGGTGGGGCAAAAAATTAATTTTTTAGATATTTACAAGATCCTATTAAAAGTGTTGAATGCTTAACTAATAAATTAACAAGAGAGGATAAAACATGTTAGGAACTTTTAGAAAAATTCTATCATTAACAGCTGGTTTATTAATGCTAGCAACAGTATCAGCAAAGGCTGAAATAGTGGTTGCATCTGCTGGTCCAATGTCAGGGCAGTACGCTTCTTTTGGTGCTCAGTTAAAAGCTGGTGCTGAAATGTGGACTAAGCACGTTAATAAAAAAGGTGGAATTAATGGTGAGAAGGTAAAATTAGTAATTGGTGACGACGCTTGTGATCCAAAACAAGCTGTTGCAGTAGCAAATAAATTTGCAGGTCAAGGAGTATCTTATGTTGCAGGTCATTTTTGCTCAGGTTCATCTATACCAGCGTCTGCAGTTTATAATGAAGAGGGAATAATTCAGGTTACTCCTGCTTCAACAAATCCTGCATACACAGATAAAGGTGGCAAGTATTCATTTAGAGTTTGCGGAAGAGATGATCAGCAAGGAGAAGTTGCTGGTAAATTTTTAGCTAAAAATTATAAAGGCAAAAAAGTTGCAATTCTTCACGATAAAACTGCTTACGGTAAAGGATTAGCCGATGCAACAAAATCTAATATGAACAAAGCTGGTCTTAAAGAAGCTATGTATGAAGCATACACAGCAGGTGAAAAAGATTACTCTGCTTTAGTCTCAAAATTAAAATCTAATAATATTGATGCCGTATATCTTGGTGGTTATCACACAGAGGGCGGTCTAATAGTTAGACAGATGAGAGATCAAGGTATGAAAACCAAATTGATAAGCGGTGATGCATTAGTAACTGCGGAGTACTGGGATATTACAGGGGATGCTGGCGAAGGAACACTTATGACATTCTCTCCAGATCCTAGAAATAATCCAAAAGCAGGACCACTTGTTAAAGAATTTAAAGCTGCTGGTATTGAGCCAGAAGGTTATGTTCTTTACTCATATGCAGCGCTACAAGTTTTTGAACAAGCTGCAACAAAAGCAAAGTCTACAGATCCTAAAAAAGTATTAAAAGTAATGCAAAAATCGAAATTCGATACAGTGCTTGGTACTTTAAGTTTTGATAAAAAAGGAGATGTAAGTTTGCCAGGTTACGTATTTTATGAGTGGAGCAAAGGTAACTATAAACAACTTTAATTTAGTATCTTAATTAATTTGAAAGGGGGCTTACGCCCCCTTTTTTTATTTACAAAGGAAATTTATGGAAATTACATACGATGATTTTAAAAAAGTTTTAATAAAAGTTGGTACTGTTTTAGAAGTAAAAAAGAATGAAAAAGCGAGAAAACCCTCTCTAATCGTAAAGGTAGATTTTGGTGGAGAAATCGGCATCAAACAATCCTCAGCTCAAATAACTCATTATTACAATTCCACTAATTTAATTGGAAAACAGGTAATTGGTGTTTGTAATTTTCCATCAAAAAATATTGCCGGTATCACTTCTGAAGTGCTAATTCTAGGAGCGATTGAAAAAGATGGAAAAGTTGTTTTGGTTCACCCTTCTCAAAAAACAGAAAATGGTTTAGATATTGCTTGATATGATTTTTGTTTTAAAAACAATAGCCGCAGGCTTGATAATTGCATTTTCAAGTTGGTTAGCTGGACAATATCCAAAATTAGCAGGTTTCATTATTGCTCTTCCTATCGCATCATTAATTGCAATAGTATTTTCGTATTATGAGCATAACGATACCGAAAAAACTATAATGTACGCTAAAAGCATATTAATTGCAGTCCCGCTCAGTTATTTTTTCTTTCTACCTTTTTTCTTTGCAAAACAATTAAATATGAATTTTTGGATTATTTATTCTTCAGGATTATTATTATTAATTCTAGCTTATTTTATACATAAATTTTTCGTAAAATTATTTTAAGTTATAAAATTTTTCTTAAAATTTTATCTTTAAAAACAAAATGATGGACAATTACTGCAAGTATATGCAGACTTACAAGCGCTAATAATAAGTAATTAGCATAAATGTGAACTTGGTAATAAGCATCCGCTAAAACGAAATTATCTTTTTCAAATCCATATTTAAAAAAAATAAAATTAAGCGTTTCTCCCATGTAAAGTTTCTTGAGAATTCCAGAAATAGTTATTGTAAAAATACTTAAATAAAGTAAAAAATGGTTAGCCTTTCCAATAAAGACTTGTCCTTTAAATAAACTTTTAGTTTCAGATGGACTAGGGTTAAAAAATTTCCAAATTAGTCTAAACAATGTTAGATAGAAAACAGTTATTCCTACTAGAATATGAATATTTTCAAGCTCAATCCTTTCGTCAGAAAATTCAAGCCCTACTAAATAAAACCCAAAGGGAATCTGGGCTATTAAAACAATAAATGTTAGCCAGTGGAACAATTTGGCCAATAGCCCGTACTCAAAATGACTGTTAAATAATTTCATAATTATTTATAGTTAATAATGCCATATAAAAACACTTTAACCAAACTAACAATTTTTACAGTAGTATTATTCTCTGTTTTTTATATCTTTAATTTTGTCACAGATAAAAAAAACGTTTTAGCTAACATCAACAATAAACAAATAGTTGAAGTTTTTAAGACTCCCTCATGCGGATGTTGCTATGGCTATGTTTTATTTTTAGAAGAAGAAAAATTTAAAGTAAAACAAACAGATATGAGAAGCCTTCATTCAATAAAACAAAAATATAATATTCCGGTAGAAATGCAATCTTGTCATACTACTATTTTGGGTAAATATTTTATTGAAGGACATGTCCCGTTTGAAGCGGTAAATAAATTATTAAAAGATCAACCTGATATTGATGGTATAGCTTTACCTGGAATGCCGATTGGCACACCAGGAATGCCAGGTGATAAAGATGAGCCTTATGTTATTTATCAACTTAAAGATGGGAAATCATCCGTATTCATGACAATATAAATTTTATGATACAAAAGGTAAAAATAATAAAAACACTTATTATTATTTTTTCTTTAACCTTTCCTTTTTCTGCCAATGCTCAAACTGTAGAGGAAATTATTAAAGGTAGAAAAGCTATGTTTAGCGAAAATTATCAGAACGCTAAAAGAATATCTATTTTACTTAAGTCAGGAAAGATAGATGAAGCCAAACCACTTATGGAAAAAATTTCAAAAAACTATACAAAACTATTAGACTATTTTCCTGAAAATACCAAAGAGGGATTCAAAACTGAGGCACTTCCAAGCATTTGGGAAAATAAAAAAGAATTTAATGATCTTATGAAGAAAGCTTCAGATGATATGATTAAATTAGCTGAAGCAATTGATACTGCTGAAGATCTTAGAGCAGTACAAAAAAAATTAATGTGGAGCAATTGTTCAGCTTGTCATAGCAGGTTTCGTGCTCCTCATTAATGTATAATCAAATTTTTACTTTAATACTTTTCGCAATTGTGACTGCATTTACTCCTGGTCCTAATAATATATCAGCGGCTTATTCTGGCTTTAATTTTGGTTTTAAAAAAACTATACCTTTAATGCTTGGAGTTATTTTTGGATGGACGACATTGTTAGTTTCGATGGAGTTAGGTCTAATAATAATTTTTCAAAAAATAAATTATTTACAAACTATTATAAAAATTTTAGGATCTTTATTTTTGATTTATCTTGCATATAAAATCGCGTATTCCAATATTAAGAAAAATAATCCTTTAAAAAAACCTATCAGATTTCTTGATATGTTTATGTTTCAATTTATTAATCCAAAAAGTGTTGTGGTCTCAATGACGGTCGTTTCCACATTTATTGATGCCCAGAATAACTATGTGCGAGATTTTATTGTAGTGACCACGATTGGATTTTTTGTGGCTGTTTTTTCAATTAGTTCTTGGTGTTTATTAGGTAAATATCTAAGGAAATTTGTCACAAGTGACAGGTTTATCAAGAATTTTAATTATACTATGTCTTTTTTGCTTATCGTTTGCGTAATTTTGTTTTATGTATAGCGCATGAAATTTAATAGCAAAAATTCTTTTAAATCTCTGGACGTAATTAATTCCTCAGGAAAAAAATACAAAATTTTTAATTTAAATATTGCTGAAAAAAATGGGCTAGAGGGTGTTTCCAAACTTCCAAAATCTTTAAAAGTATTATTAGAAAATCTTCTTAGGTTTGAAGATAATATTACGGTAGATAAAAAACAAATTTTAGCGATAAAAGAATGGCTTAAAAATAAATCATCGACTACTGAAATTGCATACAGGCCCGCAAGAGTTTTGATGCAAGATTATACAGGTATACCTGCAGTGGCCGACCTAGCAGCGATGAGAGACGCAGTGAAAGATAAAAATAAAAATCCTGATAAAATAAATCCATTATCTACAGTTGATCTAGTAATTGATCATTCAGTAATGGTAGATGATTACGCATCAGGTAATTCTTTTGCCCAAAATGTGGAAAGAGAATTCTCAAGAAATGGTGAGAGATATTCTTTTTTAAAATGGGGGCAAAAAGCATTTAACAATTTTCGGGTTGTTCCCCCTGGAACTGGAATATGTCATCAGGTTAACCTAGAATATCTCTCAAAAGTAGTTTGGTCATCTAAGAGCGGAGAAGATTTATATGCTTACCCAGACACATTAGTTGGAACTGATAGTCATACCACAATGGTTAATGGTTTATCTGTCCTTGGTTGGGGTGTTGGCGGCATCGAAGCCGAGGCAGCAATGCTTGGTCAACCTATTTCAATGCTAATTCCAGAAGTAGTTGGAGTTGAATTAAAAGGAAAATTAAAAGAGGGCACAACTGCTACAGATTTAGTTTTAACAATAGTTGAAATGTTAAGAAAAAAAGGAGTAGTAGGAAAATTTGTAGAGTTTTATGGGGAAGGATTAAAAAATTTAACGCTTGCTGATAGAGCTACAATAGCCAATATGGCTCCTGAGTATGGAGCGACATGTGGTTTTTTTCCAGTAGATAATGAAACACTTAAATATTTAAAGTTATCAGGAAGAGATGAGGAAACAATTGCTTTGGTTGAAAAATATTCTAAAGAACAAGGATTTTGGGCGAGTGACGATGTGATTTTTTCTGATCAAGTTATGCTTGATGTTGGCTCAGTAGTAACCAGTATTTCTGGTCCCAAAAGACCTCAAGACAAAGTTCTATTAACTGAGGCATCGAGCTCTTTCGCAAAAGTTTATAAAGAAAATACAAAAAGATCAAAATTTGTTGAAGTTAAAGTTGAAGGTGAAGATTTTAATATTAAGGATGGTGATATTGTAATAGCCGCAATTACTTCATGCACTAATACTTCAAATCCAAGTGTATTAATTGGAGCAGGCCTATTAGCAAAAAAAGCTTTTGAAAAAGGTTTAAAAGTTAAGCCATGGGTTAAGACTTCTTTAGCACCAGGCTCTCAAGTTGTTACCGATTATTTGGAAAAGGCTGGATTAAATAAATATTTAGATAAATTAGGTTTTAACCTTGTTGGATATGGCTGTACCACTTGTATTGGAAATTCAGGTCCATTAAATAAAAATATTTCAGACTCAATAAACCAAAATAATCTCTACGCTGTTTCAGTTTTATCTGGAAATAGAAATTTTGAGGGCAGAATTAATCCTGACGTCAAAGCAAATTACTTAGCATCTCCACCTTTAGTTGTTGCATATGCATTAGCAGGAAATATGAATTTTGATTTGTACAAAACATCCTTAGGTCAAGATAAAAATGGAAAAGAGGTATATTTAAAAGATATTTGGCCAAGCAATAAGGAAATAGAGGATTTAATGTTAACGTCATTGAATGCAGAAATGTTTAAGAAAAGATATTCAAATGTTTCAAAGGGACCAAAAGAATGGAGAGAAATTAATACAGTTGATAGCGATATATATAACTGGGAGCAAAATTCTACGTATGTTAAAAAACCACCTTTTTTTGACAATTTACCAGATAAACCGGAGGGATTTAAAGCAATAACAGATGCAAGAATACTTTTAATTTTAGGAGATACTATAACTACAGATCACATCTCTCCTGCAGGAAGTATTAAAAAAGATAGTCCTACAGGAGATTATTTTATGAAACATCAAATTCAACAAAAAGATTTTAATTCTTATGGTGCAAGAAGAGGGAACCACGAGGTAATGATGAGAGGTACTTTTGGCAATATTAAAATTAGAAATGAGATGGCACCTGGTACAGAGGGCGGTTTTACAACCCTTCAACCTGAGGGTAAAGTGATGAGTGTTTATGAGGCCGCAATGGAATATAAAAAAAGAAAGAATGATTTAGTCGTTGTTGCAGGTAAAGAATATGGAACAGGCTCATCTAGAGATTGGGCAGCAAAAGGAACAAAATTAATCGGCATAAAAGCTGTATTAGCAGAAAGTTTTGAGAGAATTCACAGATCTAATCTGGTTGGTATGGGAGTTTTACCTCTTCAATTCAAAGAAGGTTTTGATAGAAAAAAATTAAATATAACTGGATCAGAATTAATTACTGTCGTAGATATTGAAAAGGGAGTTAAACCAAGAGCCGAAGTTACGTGTGA
This sequence comes from uncultured Pelagibacteraceae bacterium, assembly GCA_902563575.1. Lineage (GTDB taxonomy): Bacteria > Pseudomonadota > Alphaproteobacteria > Pelagibacterales > Pelagibacteraceae > Pelagilacustribacter. The sequence goes on along the minus strand of CACEXV010000003.1, from coordinate 104,082 downwards.
AATAAAATACAAAGATGGAACGATAAAAAAAATACAGGTTCTCAGCAGAATAGATACTGAAAATGAAATAGAATATTATAAGAATGGCGGAATTTTACAATATGTTCTACGTAATATGCTTAATTAATGATAAATTTTGAAGTTAAAACTTATCCAGAATCTGAAAAATTAAAAAAAGAAAATCAATTAGCTTGGAAAATAGCTGAAATTGCTTCTGATAAATCAAGGCCAGGTGGGGAGCAGATTGAAATGGTCATTAATAGAATTATTGATAACGCTGCAGTAGCGATTGCATCTTTCAGTAGGAAACCTGTAATTTCAGCTAGAGAAATGGCTCTAGCCCATAAAAGAAAAAATGGAGCAACTTTATTTGGGGTTGATAAAAAGGTAAAAGTTGATTGTGAATGGGCTGCATGGGCTAATGGGACAGCAGTAAGAGAGCTTGATTACCATGATACTTTTTTAGCTGCCGACTACAGTCATCCAGGAGATAATATACCTCCCATTTTAGCAGTTGCTCAACAAACAGGTTGTAGCGGCATAGATTTGATTAGGGGCATATTAACTGGATATGAAGTTCAAGTAAATTTAGTTAAGGGGATTTGTCTTCATGAACACAAAATAGATCATATTGCACATCTTGGCCCCAGTGTTGCTGCTGGCATAGGAACAATGTTAAAATTAAATACTGAAACAATTTATCAATCAATTCAACAAGCTTTACACACTACAATTTCCACAAGACAGTCGAGAAAGGGTGAAATCTCTAGCTGGAAAGCATTTGCTCCAGCGCATGCAGGAAAATTAGCAATAGAAGCTGTAGACAGATGTATGAGAGGTGAGGGAGCCCCTAGCCCCATTTATGAAGGTGAGGATAGCGTAATCTCTAGAATTTTATCAGGACCTAAAAAAATTTATACAATTCCACTCCCAGAAATTAATGAGGAAAAAAAGGCAATTTTAGAAACTTATACTAAAGAACATTCTGCTGAATACCAGTCTCAAGCACTGATTGACTTAGCAAAAAGCATGAACAAAAAAATTAAAAATTTTGATGATATTGAAAAAATTGAAATACATACAAGTCATCATACTCACTATGTGATAGGAACAGGTGCAAACGACCCACAGAAAATGGACCCAGATGCTAGTAGAGAAACACTTGATCATTCTATCATGTACATTTTTGCTGTTGCATTAGAAGATGGATCTTGGCATCATATAAATTCATACACTTCAGCAAGAGCTCATAAAAAAAGCACGATACGAATTTGGCAAAAAATAAAGACTATTGAGGATTCTGAATGGACCAAAAGATATCATGATCCAGATCCAAGAAAGAAATGTTTTGGTGGTAAAGTGATAATATACTTTAGAGACGGCAGTGTTTTGGAAGAGGAAAAAGGTGTAGCGGATGCCCACCCTAATGGATTAAGACCTTTTAAAAGATCAAATTATATTGAAAAATTTAAAACCTTGACTGGTGGATTAATTACTAAAAAGGAAAGTTTAAAGTTTTTAAAATTAGTGCAGAATTTAAAATCACTTAAAAATAAAGACCTAATAAATTTAAATTGCGAAATTAAGTCAAAGAAATTTTCGAAAAACAAAAAAAAGTTTATTTTTTAATTTTTTTATACAAATCTTGAGCACTAATCCAAGCATCTTCTACTCGAGGTCCGTTAAACCAATCTCCACATATTCCAAGCCTGAGTTTTTTATCCCAATAGCTATTAAGTTTAATAGGTTCATTATTATGAGAATATTTCCAACCGTGTAATTCTTTAAAAAAAATGTCTGAGTTTTTAAGACCTAAAATATTAAGAAATTCTTTAATAATGACTTGTAAATAAAATTTTTTTCTTTTCTTATATTTTTTAATTATTTTTTTGGCAAAAGTTTCATTTGATTGTATTGTCCACAAATTAAATTTTGTTTTAAATCTATTTTTACTATTTTCGTTAGTCGCCCAACCCAGGATCTTATTTTTAAATCTAATACTTGAAACAGGAATATTATAATCTTTCTTTATGGCTATCATTGCTGTCATATTAGGTTGCATAACAATCTTTTCTTTTAAAAAATTTTTTTTTAAATATTTTCTAGCTAAGGTTAGCATTTGCGGATAAGGACAAGTTAAAATTAAATTTCTGCATCTATAAAATTTATTATTAACGAGTATGACCCAATGATCTTTTTTGTATATTATTTTGTCTATACTTGATTTGTAATTTGTGGAAATATTCTTTACTAAATACTTTTGTATATCGCTATTGCTTTTTTTGCCTATATACTTATTACCAGGTCTTTTAACCCGCAAAGTCAAATCTAAATGGTTACCCTCCCATTTTTTTATAATTTTTTTTCTTTCTAAATTTATTAAAAATCTTTTAAAGAGCTTATTTTTCGGAAAAATATACTGTAATCCATGATCAAAGCTCGCGCCGTTTTTAAATCTTCTGTTTGATGATCTGCCCCCCGCTCCTCTAGCTTTATCAAAGATTTCGACTGAAGATTTTTTGGATAATAAATTTGCAATTGTTGACCCAGCCATACCGGATCCCAAAATACAAAATTCAATCATATACTAAATAGGAACTCGTATTTTTCTTGAATAGATAAAATTTCTAAATTAACAAAACCACCTACTATCAATTGAATGGCCACAATAATAATTACGAATATTCCCACATAACCAAGCCATTTATGATCTTTTATATAGTTTGCAAAATATGTAGCAAGTGTAGCCACTAAAAAAACAGAGAATAGAAGACCTACTATCATCAAATAATAATAATCTTTAGCAGCACCAACTACTCCAAGAACGTTATCAAAACTAAGTGTTATATCAGCTATTAAGATTCTATAAACTCCAGTTCTAAATGATACCGGTTCTTTTGATTGAACCTGGGGTGACCTAATTTTATTTTTTCCAAAAAGGTCTTGTCTAATATTATTTACTATCCAAATTAAAAGTAATCCTCCTAAAATCTTAATCCATGCATATTCAAGCATATAATCGGTTCCAAACGCAAAAAATATTCTGAATACAAATGCGCCGGCTACACCCCAAGCAATTATTTTTTTCTTATTTTGTGGCGCAAAATTTGAAGCTATCAAGCCTATAATGATCGCATTATCAGCCGCCATGACTATATCAATCAATATAATTTGTAGTGAAATGATAACTTGTTCTAACATTTTAATGATTTGTTTATATAATTATATTGTTTATTAATAAAGAATATTTTATTCAACCATATGACCGTTTTAAGATATCCGGCAAACATCACTAAAGCTTATTTAATAAAATTATCCTTGCCCATATTTTTATCAAATTTAGCCATTCCTATGGTTGGTATTATAGATACTGCTCTAATGGGTCATTTAACCAATGAGGATTTTTTAGTTGCCACTAGTTTAGGCAGTTCAATCATTCTAATGATTTTCTGGAGCTTTGGATTTCTTAGAATGGGAACTGTGGGGATGGTCTCACAAAACCTTGGCAGGGGTGATTATAGAGAAATAGTTTATATCGTTTTAAGAAATTTATTAATTGCTCTTTGTATTTCAATTATATTGTTAATGTTATTTTTCCCGATAATTTATATAATTGGTTTTTTTTTCCAAATATCTGATGACGTCAAAATCTTAGTAGAACAGTATATTTTAATAAGATTATTTTCTTCACCAGCTGAGCTAACTTTATATGTCTTAATCGGATTTTTTCTTGGTCTACAATTAACAAACATATCAAGTATTATAGCTATCCTATTCAGTATTTTGAATATTCTTTTGAGTATTATATTGGTCACCAAATATAACTTAAATATTTTAGGTGTAGCATATGGAACTTTAATATCAGCATATATAGTTTCAATATTTTTTTTAGTCATTACTTTTTTCTACATAAAAAAACGATTTAAAATCACTCCTCGATTTAATCTCAGTATTTTTACCAAAAAAAAGGTTTTGAGATTGTTAACGATTAACTTTGATATATTCTTGAGAACAGTTTGTTTAACTTTTGCATTTTTATGGATAAATTTTTTAAGTTCAAAAATAAATCAAGAGTTCATAGCGGTAAACACAATTCTACTTCACCTTCTAACAATAGCTGCTTTTTTTTTGGATGCATATGCTTATTCAACAGAAGGTGTAATTGGATATACGGTTGGAAAAAAATCTGAAAAAAGTTTTTTGTTGACAGTTTCTAATTCAATACAATTAAGTTTTATTACTGGTTTAATTATCGGAGTTTTTTATATTTTCTTTTCTAAGGATATAATTAATTTGATTACAAATCTTGATATCATGAGATATCATACGTATGAATATTTATTTTGGTTGGTATTACTTCCACCAATAGCCTCTATATGTTATCAGCTTGACGGTATATTTATAGGCGCTACAGAGACTAAATCCATGAGAAATAGCACTGTCGTCTCTGTTGCTCTTTATTTATTAATTTCAACTATCTTTGTAGATCTTTTCGGAAATCACGGTATTTGGATGTCAGTTGTTTGTTTAATGTTTTTTCGATCAATTACTTTGTACTTACAGTTTGGAAATATAATAAGAAAGTTTTAATGAACTTAATTTATAAAATTCCAGGATATATTTTATGCTTACTTGGCGGGTTTTTTTTGAGTTGGGGAGGCCTCATAGTTAGATCATTTAGAGAGGCGGATATATGGCAAATACTTTTTTTGAGATCTCTCTTTTTTTTACTGGCCTTATCATTTTTTTTAATTCTTACATACAAAAAAAATACAATTACAATTATAAGAAAATCGGGTTTACCAGGTTTAATTGGAGGAATAGTTTTATCGTTTAGTTTTATTTCCTATGTTGTTTCAATGACTGAAACCACAGTTGCTAATGTTGTATTCATAATCAGTACACAAACTATGTTTTTAGCAATAATGGGATATTTTTTCTTGAAAGAAAAAATTTCATTAATTGGTTTTTTATCAATTTTTCTAGCAATGAGTGGTATTTTAGTTATGGTTGGTGACTCCATTAATCAAGGATCATTATTTGGCAATTTAGTTGCGTTAGCTATACCAATCAATTTTTCAATTTTAGTTGTAATTATAAGAAAATATCCAAATTTAGATATGATTCCTGCAATATTTTACTCTGGTATATTTAGTATGATTTATGGGTTTTTTTTAGCAGACGAGTTAATTTTTTCTAATCATGATATTTTTATGGGTTTTTTACTTGGTGTCCCTCAATTGGCCTTTGGCTTTATTTGTATTACAATTGGATCTAGATCTACACCAGCGGTTACAGTTGGATTATTAATGCTGCTAGAGTCTATTTGTGGCACATTATGGGTATGGATATTTTTAGATGAAGTGCCCCCTTTAAGCGTTATTTTAGGAGGAGCAATAATAATCGTTGCTATTATTACAAAATATTTTGACAGAAAAAAAATAATTACTAACAATTAAGTTTGACTTTTCAGTCAAATTATAACATCTTACCGCTTCGACGGGAGAGACTAATTTAATTAGCGCCGAAGGAGCAACCACCCCGGAAACTCTCAGGCAAAAGGACCGTCGGCATAATAACTCTGGAAAGCAGGCTAAGGCCTCACCGAAGGAGCAAATCTCTCAGGTCAATGACAGATGGGGTAAATAAGAGTTATTATGAATGTACAAAAAACAGCATTATATAATTATCACAAAAATCTAGGAGCGAAATTCGTTCCGTTTGCTGGATATGAAATGCCCATCCAATACAAAGATGGAATTGTTAAAGAACATATATCAACCAGAGAGCATGCTGGATTTTTTGATGTTTCACACATGGGGCAATTTTTTTTAGAAGGAGATGATACTTTATCAGATGCATTGGAAAAAATTATTCCTGCAGATTTAAAATCATTAAAAATTAATCATTCAAAATATTCTTTTTTACTAAACAATAATGGCGGTATAATAGACGATTTGATTGTCACAAAGAACGACAAGGGATTTTGTATAATTTTAAATGCAGCATGTAAGGAAAACGATATTAAACAAATTTCTCAATTTTTAGGAAAAAATCACAAATACATTTTGAATAATGAGTTATCATTAATAGCTTTGCAAGGCCCTAAGTCTGTAGAAATTTTGGAAAAACTTATACACGGTGTTAAAGACTTAAAATTTATGACCGGTAACAATTTTATTTACGATGGTGAAAGTATTTATGTTACAAGATCAGGTTACACTGGGGAAGATGGTTTTGAGATTTCTATTTCAAATAATAAAGTTGAAAAACTTATTGATTTTTTAATCTCAAATAAAGTTAAACCTGTTGGGTTAGGAGCTAGAGATACACTTAGGTTAGAGGCAGGTCTATGTTTATACGGTCATGATTTAAATGAACAGATAAATCCTGTTGAAGCAAATTTAAGATGGGCAATAGCAAAAAAAAGAAAAGAGGTAGGCGGTTTTAATGGTTGGGATAAAATCAAAAGCCTTCTTGCCAATGGAAGTGAGAAAATTAGAGTTGGATTAAAACCTGATGGAAAAATCATAGCTAGAGAGAAGACAAAAATATTTTCCTCAGATGATAAAGAAATAGGATTCGTAACAAGTGGAACTTTTGGTCCTAGTGTAAACGCTCCGGTTGCAATGGGGTATGTAAGGTCTGAATTTTCTGAAATAGGTACGCCTATTAAGTTGGAAGTACGTGGAAAAAAATATGGGGGTAAAATATCTGAACTTCCATTTTATAAAAAAAGTTATGTTAAATAAGAGGAATTAAATATGAGTGAAAAAAAATTTTCTAAAAAACACGAGTGGGTTTCATTAGATGGAGATATTGCTACAGTCGGAATAACCAAACATGCAACTGAGATGCTTGGAGATATCGTTTTTGTAGAAGTTCCTGATGCAGGAAAAGCTGTAGAAAAAGAAGGGCAGGCGGCTGTTGTTGAGTCAACAAAAGCAGCAAGTGATGTATATTCTCCTATTTCTGGAGAAATTACTGAGGGAAATAAATCTATTGCTGATGATCCGGGTAGCGTAAATACTGACCCAGAGGGTGCAAGCTGGTTTTTTAAATTAAAAATTAAAAATAAAGGTGAGTTTGACTCGCTTATGTCAAAAGATGAATACGATAAATTTTGCAAGGAGAACCCAAGTTAAATGATTGACGATAATTCAAAAGAATTCATTAAAAGACACATTGGACCTTCGGATGAAGAGCAATCTAAAATGTTACAATATGTTGGATACAATTCTCTCGAGGATTTAATGAATAATACTGTACCAGAAAAAATCTTATTAAAAGACGATCTTAAAATTGATGAGCCAATGTCTGAAAATGATGCTTTAAAAAAATTAAAATCTATTTCTAAAAAAAACAAAATTTTTAGGAATTTTATTGGAATGGGATATTATAATTCTATCACGCCCAATGTAATTCTCAGAAATATTTTAGAAAACCCAGGGTGGTATACATCGTATACACCTTACCAGCCCGAAGTAGCCCAAGGTCGTTTGGAAATGCTTTTAAATTTCCAGCAATCGATTATCGATTTAACAGGTATGGATATCGCTAACGCCTCTTTGTTAGATGAGGCTACAGCAACTGCAGAAGCAGTAGGATTAAGTCAGAGATTAGATAAAACAAATTCAAAAAAAATATTTATTTCGAGCAATTGTAACCCTCAAACTATTGATCTTATAAAAACAAGAACAGACCCTTTTGGTTTAGAACTTATTATTGGTGATGAGAAAAAGGAACTACCAAAAATTAATGAAGATATAATTTGTGGCGTAATATCTTATCCAGGAACTTTAGGAGAGATAATCGACCCTAGTGAAAGTATAAGTCAAATTCATAAAAAAAATGGAAAAGCTATCTTAGTTTGTGATCTATTATCATTAGCTAAATTGAAAACTCCAGCAGAACTTGGCGCTGATATTGCAGTAGGGAGTGCTCAAAGATTTGGAATACCAATGGGATATGGTGGTCCCCACGCAGCTTTTTTTGCTACCAAAGAAGCATTTAAAAGATCAATGCCAGGAAGAATAATAGGTGTCTCGAAAGATAGACATGGAAAAAAGGCTTATAGATTATCATTACAAACAAGGGAACAACATATTAGAAGAGACAAGGCAACAAGTAACATTTGTACAGCACAAGCTTTGTTAGCAATTATTTCTGCTGCTTTCGCGATATATCACGGACCTGATGGAATACTTAAAATAGCTAATAGAACTTCTAAATTAGCTAAAATATTTGCTGATGAGATTAAAAGAGGTGGATTCAAAATTATATCAGATCATTTCTTTGATACTGTAACAATTAAAACCAATGATAAAACAAACTCTATTTATGAAGCTGCATTAAACGAGAATATTAATCTTAGAAAAGTTGATGAAGAGCATTTATCAGTGGCGTTCGATGAAGCAAAAAAACTTAATGATGTTAATTTATTATTAAATATATTTGGTATTTCTAAAAAAATAAAACAAGATGCAAAAGTCGAGTTAGATAATTTGCCAAAAAGTCTTTTAAGAACATCAAAATATTTAACTCATCCAGTTTTTAATAAATATCACTCCGAAACTGAAATGCTAAGATATTTAAAGAAACTCGAAGATTGTGATATTGCATTAAATAGATCCATGATTGCTTTGGGATCCTGTACAATGAAGCTTAATGCAACAGCTGAATTAATTCCTATTACTTGGAAAGAGTTTTCACTTCCACACCCTTTTGTTCCAACAAATCAGATGGAAGGTTATAAAATTCTTTTTAAGGATTTAATCAATGATTTAAAGGAGATTACTGGATACGATGCTGTTTCCTTACAACCAAACTCAGGAGCTCAGGGAGAGTACGCTGGTTTAATGACTATAAGAAAATTTCATAAAAATAACAAACAAGAAAACCGAAATGTGTGTTTAATCCCAGACTCTGCACATGGCACTAATCCAGCAAGTGCTCAAATGTGTGGTATGAAAGTTGTAGTAGTTAATTGCGATAACGATGGAAACGTTGATATAAATGATTTAAAAAATAAAGCGGAAAAATATTCAAAAGATTTAGCAGCTTTAATGGTTACATACCCCTCTACTCATGGAGTATTTGAAGAAAAAATAATGGAAATTTGCGATGTCATTCATAAACATGGCGGCCAAGTTTATATGGATGGAGCAAATTTAAATGCACTTGTAGGTATTGCGAAACCTGGGAAATTTGGACCTGATGTATGCCATATTAATTTACATAAAACTTTTTGTATACCTCATGGAGGAGGCGGACCAGGTATGGGCCCAATTGCTTGCGCGAGGCATTTAGCAGATTTTCTTCCAACACATGAAATAATAAAGGAAGCTGGTCCCAAAAATGGAATGGGAGCTGTCTCGGCTGCCCCTTGGGGAAGCTCAAGTATACTCCCTATTTCCTGGATGTATATTAAGATGATGGGTGCAGAAGGATTGAAAAAAGCATCACAAGTTTCAATTTTAAATGCCAATTACATTTCAAAGAAATTATCTAAGGACTACAAAGTTTTATATACTGGAAAAAATGGAAACGTTGCACACGAGTGTATAATTGACATTCGACCAATTAAAGCTAGTTCTGGAATTTCTGAAGAAGATTTAGCAAAAAGATTAATTGATTTTGGCTATCATGCTCCGACTATGTCGTGGCCTGTTGCTGGTACCATTATGATAGAACCTACAGAAAGTGAAAATTTGGAGGAGATTGATAAGTTTTGTCATGCATTAATAAAAATTAAAAAAGAAATCAATCAGGTTGAAGAGTCAAAATTTGATAAAATTGACAATCCATTAAAAAATGCTCCTCATACATACGTTGAGCTAGCATCGAACGATTGGAAACATGTTTATACAAGAGAAGAAGCAGCGTTTCCAACTGAGTATGTAAAAAATAATAAATATTGGGCTCCGGTGGCCAGAGTAGATAATGTTTTTGGCGATAGAAATTTAGTTTGTTCTTGCCCATCAATGGACGAGTATAAGGACGAAGCTGCTTAATTTATTTAAATGAAAATTGCAGTAATTGGCTCTGGGATTTCAGGATTATCCGCAGCATACTTTCTCTCAAAAAAATACAAAGTTGATTTATACGAAAAAGATGATCACTTTGGAGGACATTCTTTCACATATGATATCAAAGAAGAAAATAAAATTGTCCCAGTAGATTTAGGTTTTATTGTATTTAATGAGCTAACTTACCCGAATTTAACAAAATTTTTCAAAAATTTAAATGTACCTTATGAGAAAAGCGACATGTCCTTTTCTGTATCAATTAAAAATAGCAATATAGAGTACAGTGGCAGTGGTTTAGGAGGTATTTTTGCTAATAAGATAAATTTATTTGATTTGAAATTTTTAATTATGATTAAAGAAATTATTTCATTTTATAAATCTGCACCCACAATTCTTGAAGGTAAAATTAAAGATCAAACGCTCGGAACCTTTCTTAGCGAAAAAAAATTATCAAACTACTTTATTGAGTATCATTTAATACCAATGGTTGCTGCTATCTGGTCAATGCCGTTTGATAAAGCAAAGGAGATGCCATTAAAATTTTTTCTAAACTTTTTTACTAATCATGGTCTATTCAAATTAAAAAATAGACCGCAATGGTATACAGTTTCAAATAGAAGCAGAGCTTACGTAAAAAAAGTCATAGAAAAAATTAGTGGAGAGATATTTAAAAACTATCGGGTAGATAAAATTGTTCGAAGCGATGACAATACAAGAGTGGTGATTGGAAATGAATATATTGATTATGATCATGTAGTTTTGGCCTCACATGCTGATGAAAGTTTAAAGATGCTCGAAAAACCAACTGAACATGAAATGAGTCTATTGGGAAAATTTAATTATGTTAAAAATGAAGCATTTTTACATACAGATGAAAGACTTATGCCAAATAAAAAAAGAGCCTGGTCTAGTTGGAACTCTGTATCAAATGGAGAAAAGACATGTATAACTTACTGGCTAAATAAGCTCCAGAATCTTGACACCGAAAAAAACTATTTTTTAACTTTAAATCCAATTTTTGACCCAACAAATAGTCTCATTATAAAAAAAGTTAATTTCACCCATCCATACTTAAATTCAGAGAATACTAAGATTCAAAAGGATTTGCAGTTGATTCAAGGCAAAAAAAGAACCTGGTTTTGTGGCAGTTATTTTGGTTACGGTTTCCACGAAGATGGACTAAAATCATCTATGGAATTAATAGATAAATTTAAAACTTAATGAATTCATGTATTTATAATGGTGAGGTTACTCACACAAGATTTAAACCTGTAAAGCATTTCTTAAAATATAAAACATTTTCGCTTTTAATAGATTTAGATGAAATATCTCAATTAAGTAAGTCGATAGGCATTTTTTCACACAACAAATTTAATGTCTTTAGCTTTTACGATAAAGATCACGGGGATCGAGATGGAGGTGCTTTAAAAGATTGGGTGCTTTCTAATTTAAGCAAGTTTAATATTGAAGGCAAAATATCAAAAATAAAAATACTGTGTTATCCTAGAATATTTGGATATGTGTTTAATCCCTTAAGCATTTTTTACTGTTATGAGGCAAAAAAATTAAAAGCAATCTTCTATGAGGTAAAAAACACATTTAATGAGCAACATACTTATATTTTTAAGATTAAGGATAATGAGGAAATAATTCAAAAATGTAAAAAAAAATTTTATGTTTCACCATTCATGGATATGGAAACTTACTATAATTTTAAATTACTTGATCCAAAAGATAAGCTTTCAGTTTTTATAAAACAAACAGATACCAAAGGAATAGTTTTGACCGCTACTCAAACGGGAAAAAAAAAGGAGTTTAATTTTAAACAACTTATGTTAAATTTTTTTAAATATCCTTTAATGACAATAAAAATTATTAGTTCGATACATTATGAAGCATTACTATTGTGGAAAAAAGGAGCAATATACCGAAAAAGAAATACTAAAATGAAAAATAATTTAAGTTATGAGGAGTATTAATGAGTTTAAGTAAAATTTCAGAAAAATTTGTTTTAAATAAATTGAAAAATATTTCACAGGGAAATCTGAAATTAATTAATTATGATGGAAAAGTTTTTCATTTTGGTGACTTAGAGAGCAAGCTAATTGCTGATATCAAAATTAATAATCCGCAATTTTATCTTAATGTAATACTTGGTGGAAGCTCGGCTTTAGGTGAAGGACATATGAAAAAAGATTTTTACTCGTCAAATTTAACTAATTTAGTTGAATTGACTGCCAGAAATATAAATATAATATACTCTTTCTCCGGAAGTCTTAAGTTGCAAAAAATTAAAAACGTTCTTAAAAAAATTTTTGCATCAAACACAAAATCGAAAAGTAAAAAATATATCTCAAAACATTACGATTTAGGAAATGAGTTTTTCTCTCTTTGGCTTGATAAAACTCTTACTTACTCTAGCGCAGTTTATAAAAATGAAAGTGACAATTTAGAAAGCGCACAAAAGAATAAATTTCAAGAACTTATTAATTTGTTAAAAATAAAAGACGGAAATAAAATTTTAGAAATTGGATGTGGCTGGGGAGGTTTTACAGAATATTTAGCAAAAAAATATGACGTAAGCGTTGATTGTATTACAATTTCAAAAAATCAATATAATTATACGAAAAAGAAAATATTTGAGTCAGGGCTGAACAACAAAGTTAACGTAAAGTTTTTAGATTACAGAGATTTAAACGAAAAATATGATCATGTTGCTTCGATAGAAATGATCGAGGCAGTTGGAGAACAATATATGGATCAATATTTCGGGACTATAAAAAAAGTTTTAAATGATAACGGATCAGCTGCTATTCAAGGGATAGTAATAAAAAATGATTTATTTGATAGATATCGTGCCAACGAAGATTTTATACAAAAATATATTTTTCCTGGTGGATTTTTGCCATCAATCAGTTTTATGGAAAATTTGATTAAAAAGAATAACCTTAAACTTGAAAAAATTAATTCCTATTCCACTGATTATGCTAGAACATTAGCTACATGGAGAGAGAACTTTTTAGGTGTATGGGAAAAAATTAGTCCACTTGGATTTGATGATTATTTTAAGCGTATGTGGGAATTTTACCTTTCTTATTGTGAAGGTGGTTTTAAATCGAAAAATATTGACTTAATTCAATTTTCAATGTCCAATAAGTAAATGAAAAATATTATAGGAGTTTTTTTATTATTAATTTTAACTGGATGCGTAAATAATATGAACCCAACAGACTTTAAGGACCAAAAACCAAGATTAATAATTGAGGAGTATTTATCTGGGAAAGTCGAAGCATGGGGTGTTTTGCAAAATAGATCAGGTAAAGTTACTCGACAATTTAAGGCAGATTTAGAGGGAAAATGGGATGGAAAAACTTTAATTTTAGACGAAGTTTTTGACTGGAATGATGGTGAAAGACAAACAAGACAGTGGAAAATAAATAAGATTGATGATCATAATTATGAGGGAACTGCTTCGGATGTGGTCGGAATAGCCAAAGGTTACTCATACGGGCCAGCTTTTAAATTTGAATATGTTCTGTTAGTTCCTGTTAAAGGTAAAAATATTAAGATTACTTTTGATGACTGGATATTTAAACAAGATGAGAGTGTGGCAATAAATAGAGCGACAATGACTAAATTTGGATTTAAAGTAGCCGAATTAACAGTAATGTTTTTTAAAAAATAAATGTTTGAACTACCAAAATTAGATTATCAGAAAACTGCTTTAGCTCCGATTATGTCTGAGCAAACACTCGATTTACATCACGGCAAACATCATCAAACTTATATTACGAATTTAAATAATTTAATAAAAGGAAAAGATTTAGAAAAGATGACCTTAGAAGAAATTATAAAAAAAACTTCTAAAGATAAGTCCCAGGCAGCAATTTTTAATAATGCAAGCCAGCATTGGAATCATATCCTTTTTTGGAAATGTATGAAACCAAATGGAGGGGGAAAATTACCTCCAAAACTTGAGGGTCTTATAAAAAATAAATTTGGTAACGTTGAGAAATTCAGACAGGAATTCATCAATGCAGGTATCACACAATTTGGATCGGGTTGGTGCTGGCTATCAATTAATAATGGCGAATTAGAAATATCCAAAACTCCAAACGCTGAAAGTCCTGTCATGAACAACATAAAACCTATACTTGGCTGTGATGTTTGGGAACATTCATATTATTTAGATTATAAAAACAAAAGACCAGAATATTTAGAAAAATTTTTTGATAAATTAATAAACTGGGAATTTGTAGAATCTAATATCTAAACTAAATTACCTTTTCAAAACCTTCAAATTCAGGGTGTCCCAAATATAGATTTCCATGTTGACCAGCACCTTGATGAGCTTTTCTAAATGCTTCAGATTTTGTCCAATTAATAAAATCCTCTTTAGAGTTCCATACGCTATGAGAGGCGTATAAAGTATAATTCTCTTTTTTCTCACCTTTAATTAAATTGAATTTTTTAAAACCCGGGACTTTGTCTAAATGTGTTTCTCGATTTTTCCAGACATTTTCAAAATCGTTTTCTTTGCCCAATACAATTTTAAATCTATTCATAGCGATGTACATAATTAGAAAAATTTATCTAAACCGAGATATGCCCCTAATATCACTAATAACCAAACTATACCTTTAATAAGAAAAAAGTAAAAACTTCCAAATATTAAAAATTTAGATATTTTTTTTTTCATAATTGTATGTTGCATATTTGTATTAATTTTAGGATAGGACTAGATATCACAACTTATCATTTATCTTTTCACCAATTTATCAACTAGAAACAGGTAAATTTTATATGGTAATACACGTAAAAATTTCAATATTAAGGTTAATTGTTTTGGAAAGTGAATCTCAAAAGAGTTGGTGCTTGTAAGCCCCTTAAAAACTTTTTCCGCAGCGTATTCTGTAGATCTTAAAAATGGCATTTCAAATTCATTTTTGTCTGTTAAGTCAGTTTTAATAAAGCCAGGAGATACTACAGAGACCCTTACATTAAACTTCTTAAAGTCGAAATATATACTTTCAGCAAAGTTTGTTAAAGCCGCTTTGGATGGTCCATATCCGCTTGAGTTGGGAAGCCCTCTATAACCTGCTATAGATGAGACTATTGAGATTTGGCCGTTCTTTTTATTTTTAAAATATTTTTCTACTGATTTAACACAATTTAAAACACCAAAATAATTTACATCCATAACAAACTTATTTTGATCTAAATCAATTTCTTTTTCTTTTTTTGGATCGTAAGTACCACTACAAAAAAAACATATGTCAATATCTCCGAACTCTTCGGTAATTTTGTTGAATGTTGTTTGACAGTTTTCTTTATTAACGACATCTAAGGGATAGGAAACTATATTGCTGTTTGATGATGCCATCTCATCTAGTTTTTCCTTTCGTCTAGCGGAAACAGCAACTTTCCAACCTTCCATTGCAAATTTTTCCGCAACAGCTCTGCCAATACCACTGCTGGCACCAGTAACCCAAATTTTTTTCTGATTTTTTGACATAAATTGTTTATACAACAAATTATGAGAAATAAGTATTTATCATTATTCATAATATTAATCATAACGTTTGTAGCCTCTGCAATTGGAGGATTTACGACATCTCAGTTCAAGGAACCATGGTATTCAAGTCTTACGTTATCCCCATATAATCCTCCATCTTGGGTATTTGGTCCAGTTTGGACAACCCTATATGTTTTTATGTCTGTAGCAATTTGGAAAGTGTGGACTAAATTTTATGAAACTAAAATTCTTATAATTTATTTTATACATATACTTTTCAATGCTAGCTGGAGTGTAGTTTTTTTTGGATTTCACGAAATTTTATTATCTTTGATAAATCTTATTATAATTTTGGCAATGGTAATTTATTTAACTATTATTTTTAAATCACGTGATAATTTATCATTTTTATTGATGGTGCCATACTTGCTTTGGTCAAGCTATGCTCTCTTCCTAAATGCATCAATTTTAATATTAAATTAAATATGAATAAGTCAAAAAATATTTTAGAACACAAAAGAGTAGATTTATTTTTAAAAAATCTACCAAAAAAATTAAATATTTTCTACAATAAAAGAGCTCAAAACAATTTAAGAGTGTTCAATAAATTTAAAAACAAAGAGAATTTTGATCCAGTAACTAATTTTGATAAATTATTTGAGAAGTATATTAGAAAAATTATAAACAAATCTTTTCCTAATGACTCTATTGTTGGTGAAGAATATAAAAATAAAAAAACGTCCAGCGATTTTACCTGGTCAATAGATCCAATTGATGGAACCAAAGCATTTTTGATTGGTGCACCGACATGGTCTAATCTTATAGGATTGTCATATAGAAATAAATCTTTACTTGGCTTAGCAAATTTTCCAGCACTGAATAAATTTTATATTAATGATAAAAAAAATTCTTACGTATTTTTTAATGGAAAAAAGAAAAAGATAAAAAGTTCAAATAATATTAATTTAAAGAAAATCAAAATAATTGGAAATTTTCATCACAAATTAAGTGAGAACAATCAAAACAAGATTATAAAAAAATTTGGTTGGTCTTTTAGACTAGCTAGTCTTGATGCTTTGAGTTATTGTTTATTGGCTGAGGGTAAAGTCGATGGTGTTATAGAAGCAAACCTTAAACCTTATGATATTTTACCATTAATACCAATAATCAAAAATTCAGGGGGAGTAATAACAAATTGGCGTAATGAACCTGCCGAAAAAGGGGGAAAAATAATAGCTACCTCAAATAAAAACTTGCATAATAAAATTTTAAATATATTAAAGCCTTTCGCATAATGATGAACAATTTTTTTAATAGAGTATTTAGGGCTATAAAGATTGACGTAGATCTTTACGAAGAAGTCGAACGAGATAAAAGTGCAACGTTTCAAGCAGGTTTGGTAGTTGTTCTGTCAAGTATGGCTGCAGGAGTAGGAGCTTTACAACTTGGTGCATCTAATTTTCTAATAGCTCCAGTTTTATCTTTGATAAGCTGGTATGTCTGGGCTTACATAATTTATTTTGTAGGTGTTAAATTATTTCCCGATAAAAATACAAAAAGTGATCACGGTGAGCTTTTAAGAACTATTGGTTTTTCTAGCGCACCAGGCTTGATAAGAATATTTGGTATAACACCTGATTTAATGACGGTTACTTTCATAGGTTCAGCTTTTTGGATGCTAGCTTGTATGGTCGTTGGGGTAAGAGCAGCATTAGATTATACATCACTATGGCGTGCTTTAGGAGTTGTAATAGTCTCTTGGATATTTCAAGCAATACTACTATTAATAATTTTGACTTTAATGAAAAGTTTTTAAATAGGAAAAATCGTTTTTGACAACTTACAGCTATCGCAAATTTTATAACTATGCATCATTAAATTTTGGATTACTGTAGGACTATCATTATTACATTCTTCACAAATATCATTTAAATTCATCTGGCCTTTCACAACCCATGCTCTATGGTAATAATTGTCCACATTTTTTTGTATCAATCCCGCCGCAAAATCTTCAGCCTTTTTTTTATTAAAAGGACCATAAATTTTTTTTGTTTTTTTAATAATAGTTGATTTATCATTAGGATTTTTATGTGTGCCCTCAATGACCATATATGTAACTTCGTTCATAATGTATATTTAATACCATAATGAAAAAATTTTTACTTATTATTGTCGCACTAGTTGTAAATTTAAATTCTGCTTTAGCTCAAGAGTATTCCAAAGCTTATTTTGCCGGAGGTTGCTTTTGGTGTGTGGAAGAGTATTTTGATGATCAATTAGGTGTAATATCTACAATCTCTGGATACTCAGGAGGCCGTACAAAGAATCCAACTTACAAACAGGTTACATTCGAAGACACTGGTCATGTCGAAACTGTTGAGGTAACTTACGACTCAACACGAGTAAATTATGAGGAATTGATGAATTTACATTTATCCAACATAGATTTATTTGATGACACAGGTCAATTTTGCGATAAAGGCAAAAGCTATAGATCAGTTATTTTTTATCAAAGTGAGAATGAAAAAAAAATAATATCAAAACAACTGAAGAAGTTAGAAGAAAAATTTAAGACAAAAATTTTTGTTTTACAATGGAAATTTGAAAAATTTTATAAGGCCGAAGCTTACCATCAAGATTATTACGAAAAAAACTTTATAAACTATTTGTTATATAAATCGGGATGCGGTAGGGAAGAAAGGCTTAGAGAGATATGGCGATAAGAAAAATAATTTATTTCATATCAATTTTGTTTTATTTTTCAAATGCACATTCTGAATTTATATTACCCGACAAAAAATTAGGACCTAATGATGTACTAAAAATACAATTGGAGGCTCTAAAAAACAATGATATACCATCAACAGATTTTGGAATAGAGCAGACGTGGTTGTTTGCCCATCCTAATAATAAAGTTGCGACTGGTCCGCTAGCTAGATTTAAAATAATGCTTTATAGTGAAAGTTATAGAATATTATTAGACCACCACTCGCATGAAATTCAATTGATTTCAAATAATTTAAATAAGTATGTTTACGGTGTTAAAATTTTAACATCAAAAAAGCAAATCTTTTTTTATGAATGGCACTTAGAAAAAGGTGATGAAAAAGATTGTAAGAGCTGTTGGTATACTTCAGTAGTATCAAACCCTATAGATCAAGGTAGTACAATTTGAAAAACTCTAAATATTTTTTGCGACTATTATTAGTCGCACTTGTTTTATGCGTCCCGCCCATAGGAGCAACACAACTTGGTTCATACTATTTAGGAAAAGAAAATGGTGTATTGCTGGGGTTTTGTGTTGGAATACCTTGTGTTACATGGGCTTGCTGGAAATTATTCATTGATGGCTGGAGAGAAGAAGACGAAGAATGAATTTCGAAAGTTCAAGAGAGGCAGCTTTAAAAAAGTTAGATGAATTCATAAATAGTAATTTAAAAGATTATAGCTTCAAAAGAAATTTTGATTTAGGACCTAAAAATAAATCAAATGTTTCTTGTTTATCTCCATATATTTCTCATAGATTAATAACTGAATATGAGGTTGCCAAGACTGTATTATCGAAATTTTCATACCAGAATGTTGATAAATTTATTCAGGAAATTTTTTGGAGAGTTTATTGGAAAGGGTGGTTGGAACTGAGACCACAGGTTTGGTCAGATTTCATCGAAGATTTAAAAGATATAAAAGAAGATGACAAATATTTAAAAGCAATTAACGGGGAGACCGAAATACAATGTTTCAATGATTGGGTAAAAGAACTTAGGGAAAACAATTACTTGCATAACCACACAAGAATGTGGTTCGCCAGTATTTGGATATTTACTTTGAACCTACCTTGGCAAAAAGGAGCAGAGTTTTTTATGAAGCATTTATACGATGGTGACGCTGCTTCAAATACACTAAGCTGGAGATGGGTTGCTGGTCTCCAAACTAAAGGTAAGCATTATGTTGCTCAAGCTTGGAATATTAGTAAGTTCACGAATAATAAATACAATAATATTAAATTAAATGAAAACGCTTTTCCATTATTAGATAAAAGAGAGTATAAACGAAAGCCGCTTAACTTCATTTATGATGAGGTCTCAAATGAGAATCTTTTAGTTTTTGAAAATGAATTAAGTCTAGAAAATCAAAAATTAAAAAACTATAAAAATATTTACCTAGCTCTACTAAGCAATGAAGCTAGAAAATTGAAATTAAATCAAAAAGTTTTAGATTTTAAATCTAAGGTGATTAATGATCAAAAAAAGAGATTACAACTGATAGAAATTGTTGACGAGAATAAACTCCAATCTTTAATGGAAAAAATTAATTCCTTTGACGTTCTCCATCCATCGATTGGAGAAAATCATTCATATTTAAATAATATGAGGAAAAAGCATCATCTAAAATTAAATTTTATTTTAAGAGATGAAGATAAGTTTTCTTGGCAATTCTCAAATAAAGGTTATTTTAATTTCAAAAATAACATTCCCAAGATCTTATCGAGTTTTAACTTACAGTAAATTATTTTGATGCACATTTTTTGGAACAGTATTTAACTTTTTCCCAATTTAATCTCCATTTTTTTCTCCAAGCAAAGGGCCTGTTGCAAACCAGGCAAGTTTTTTTTGGTAAATTAGCTTTTTTCGTCATTTAAAAGATGTTTGTTTTTTATGAAAAGAAAATAAGCTGCAATCTCATAGAAGATATTTAATAAGAAAAAAAGAGGTTTAATTTTAAATATTCTATATAAAAAGTTATATTTAGGAACATTTTTCCAAATTATTAAAAAAGACTCAGCTCCATCAATTATTTTCCCGTCATGAATAACATGCATCCTTCTTAAAAGCTCTTTGTAAGACTTTGATGTAATTTTTTGAGCATCTTCGTTATTGGTAACATCTATCCATTCAACGCTACCGTCACTATGTTTTTTATAATGATTAATTTCAGCTCTACAAATATTACAAGAATTATTAAAAAAAACTTTAACCATTTGTATTTTCTTTTATGAAATTATTAGCAGCTTTGAAGATTCTTGTTTTTCTCTCCTTATTCATTTTTTCAGAAATTCTTACCATCATTGAAAGTCTTGGATTTTTCAGAAAGAATTTTTTATGTCTATCTATAAATTTCCAATATAATCCATCCATTACATCACACCAAGGACCTTTTTTAAAATGCATCATTTTCAAAAAATAACTTGATCCACAGATATAAGGTTTGGTAGCAAAAATTCCTCCATCACTGAATAATCCCATTCCATAAACATTTGGTGCCATAACCCAATCAGATGAGTCAACAAACATTTCCATAAACCACTTGTAAACTTGTTTTGGGTTTATCTCACACAAGTTCATTATATTTGCCAATATCATTAATCTTTCAATATGATGAGACCAACCGAAATTTTTAGCATTGTTAATTGCGTGATCAAGAGGAACTAATCCAGTATTTCCATCATACCATGATTTTTTCATCTTTCTTTTGTGATTAAAAAAATTAGTTTTATCTAGACGTTGATCATAGTTTTGATAAATTCCTCTCATAAACTCTCTCCAACCTATAATTTGTCTAATATAGCCTTCATAGGAATTAATTGGCACTTTACTTTCAATTTTTTTTAATTTTTCTATTATTTCTTCCGGTGTAATTAATCCTAAATTAATTAACGGACTAAGCGCGCTATGAAAAACAGTATTTGATTTATCTGTCACTGCATCTTCATAGTCTCCAAATAGTTTTATTCTCTCTTTAAAAAAATCGTCTAACCATTTATTTGCGTCTTTCCTTGTTGTAGGAAACCAGAATTTATCTACATTCCCTGGATTGTCTTTAAAATTTGAATTAATAAATTTTTTTAAGGCAATAGTATCTTTCGTCTCTTTTATTTTTGAAATTTTAGGAATCTTAATACTATTAGGAAGTTTTTTTCTATTATCTTCATCAAAACTCCATTTATTTCCTTTTGGAGAACCATTTTTATTCATTAACAAATTCATTTTTGTTCGCACAATTTTATAAAAATTAGCCATGAAAGGACGTTTGTTCTTAGCGAGATAGTTTTTAAATTCCTGTCTATCCATTAAAAACATTGGAGATTTTATCTGATTAATTTTAATAGAATTTTTTTTACACAAATTTAGCATTCTTTTCTCAAAAAATTTATCTTCTATTTCAAAGAAGGCTATCTCCTTAATTTTTTTCTCTTTAATTACTTTTTCAATTTTTTTTTCATAAGAAAGTTTGAAATCTTTATTAATATCTTTGTATATTAAATTAAAATTTTTTGATTTTAACTCATCACGGTAGGACCTCATTGAAGACAAAAATAGTAAGATTTTTAATTTATGATGTTTTTCAAAAGTGCATAATCCATAATCTTCAGCCATAAAAATTATATGATCCTTAAATTCGTTTAAGTATCGAGGGCTGAATAGTTGATTTCCTAATACAATGAATAGTTTCATACCTTTAAACTATATAATTTTAAACACAAATTACACGCGTCATTATTTGACTATTAATTTTCGCTAATAATGTTACTTTTTAACTATGAAAAAATTAATTATAGGCGCTACGGGATCAATCGGCTCGGCTTTGTCGAGAAAATTAGTAAGCCAGGGCAAACAAGTACATTTAGTAGGCAGGAATGAGTCGGAAACTTCCGCTTTAGCAAAAGAACTTAATTCTACTTTCACAGTAGCCGATGTACTTACAGAGAATTATTCAGATCAAATTATTAGTGATGCTGGTGATATTGATGGTCTTGCTTTTTGTGTAGGGTCAATTGATTTAAAACCTATAAGACTTTCTAAAAAGAGTGATTATATGCAAAGCTTTAATCTTAATTTAATTTCAGCAACTGAAATTATAAGAGCCTGTCACGAGAAACTTAAATCAAATAAAGGATCAATAATTCTTTTTTCAACTGTTGCTGCCAAGCGCGGTTTCCTGAACCATAGTATTATAAGTTCAGCTAAAGCTGCTGTTGAAGGATTGACAGTTGCATTGGCCGCCGAGTTTGCGCCAAATATTAGAGTAAACTGTATTGCCCCGAGTTTATCAGAATCTAAAATAGCTGCTCCAATGTTAAAGAATGAAAAAATGGCTGAGAGTATAGCTAAAATGCACGCATTAAAAAGAATTGGAAAAGGAGATGATTTTTCTTCACTAGCAAGTTTTTTGTTGAGCGAGGAAAGTTCTTGGGTAACAGGACAAATATTTGGGGTAGATGGAGGAAGATCATCTGTCGCATAACAAATTTAAAAAAATTGAATAAATTAATCATATGAAAAAAATCTTAATTATATTTTCTGCTCTACTTTTAAATACTTTTGCATTTGCCGCTGGAAGTGATAGTGGTGGTTCTGAAGAGACACTTTATAATGATGCAGTTAAATTAATCAAAAGAGCTGGAAAACTCGAAAAAAAAAATAAAACTGAAAAAGCAGGTAAGCTTTACAGCCAAGCTTTTAAAAAGCTAGAAGAAGCTTTTGGTTCAGATAAAAAAAATCCAGATATTTTAAATTACATGGGATACACATCTCGAAAAGTAGGAAATTTTTCTGAAGCTGAAAAGTATTATTTAAAGGGACTTGATATCAATCCAAAACATAACGGAATAAATGAATATCTAGGAGAACTTTACGTGCAAACAAATAGAATAGACAAGGCAAATGAAAGACTTGAAGTTCTAAAAAATTGTAATTGCAATGAATACAAGGAACTTGAGTTAATAATTAAAACTCGAGGATCAAAAGTTTACTAAGATAAGTCCACTGCAAATTTTTTTAATTTTTCAAGTGGAATTAACTCTAATGTTTTAACGTTTGTCTTTTTTAAAAAAACAGAACATGCTTTTCCCTCGTCTATAGCCCTAGCAAACCATGTAGCACATATACACCATCTATCTCCATCTTTAAGTCCTGGAAAACCAAATTCGGGATGTGGAGTAATCAAATCATTCCCAACCTCTTTAGACCAAGACAAAAATTCATTAGTGACTTTAGCACAGACAGTGTGATAACCGCGATCTTGATCATCTGTATTACAACATCCATCTCTATACCAACCAGTCTTAGGATCGTGAGAGCAATCTTCTAAAGGTTCACCAAATACGTTTTTTTGAGTAGGATTTTTCATCTTGAAAACACATTTGCAATCTTATGGTCAATTTCAATATTAAAAGAAAAAGATCTTCTTTCTCCATCAGAATAGAACGGATAAGCAGTATGCATTAAATAATTAGGAAATAAAATAACATCACCTACTTTTGGCACATGATTATGTATACTTTCACTTAAAAACATTTTATTTCCATTGATAAAATCTATAGATCCATAAACTTTGTTTTTCTTAATTGAAAAATTTTTTGGTAGTTTTAAATACCCTACGCCAGAAATATGACCGTTGTGATAATGTACAGGATTAAATTCACTAGAATACTGACTAACTACCCACAAATTTTTTATTTTTACTTTGCTCGTATTTTTTCCACAAGTTTTTTTAATAAAGTTTTTAACCGATGAGGAAATAATTTTTTTTAGATTTTTGTCGATAAAATTCTTACTGAGTTCAATTTCTTTACTTACATGGCCTACAAGCTTTTTTGAATAATTGTATTTTTTCCCAAGCCTTTTATTTTTTGAAATTTTTTCTACTTCATCGTTCATTCTTTTTATAATAGATTTTGAAATCTTAAATTTTGCTATTTTGGGTCCAAAAGGAGCTAGAATTTTCATAACTTACAATTTAGTTGGATTAGGTTCATCTTTGTAAACTTTTTTAGGATCAAACTTTTTGTTTTTTTCCTCAAATTTCATTTCAATATTCTTTTCATCTTTAATTTTTCCTAAAGGCACTGATCTGTAAAAGCATGATTTATAACCTACGTGGCAACTAGCTCCATTACCTATATCAACCCTCATCCATATAGAGTCTTGATCGTCATCAATTCTTAAATCAACTACTTTCTGAACAAATCCACTTTTCTTACCTTTATGCCATAGAGCATTTTTTGATCTGCTCCAGTAATGCGCCTCTTTTGTCTCAATTGTTTTCTTTAAAGCCAAATCATTCATGTAACCATGCATTAAAACTTCCCCAGTTTTATCATCAGTTGTGATAACAGGTATTAAGCCATTATGATCAAATTTTGGAGACAAGATTTTACCCTCTTCTACCTCAAATACACTTGTTCTATTTTTAAACATATTGTTAAAATAAAGAAAAATGCGCTAAATAGCAATTTGCAATAATTGTTCATGTCCTATATTAGTTAGATCGATTATGAAATTAGTTAAAGATATAGATAAAAATCAAAATATTAAGCAAAAAGTATCAGATAAAGAAGCTGAAGAGGCCTTTAAATTAATACTTAAATGGATTGGTGAAGATCCAAAAAGAGAAGGTTTGTTAGATACTCCAAAAAGGGTAGTAAAAGCCTTTAAAGAATATTTTGGGGGTTACGATAAAGATGCCATACAGATGTTACAGAAAACATTTGGAGATGTAGAAGGTTACGACGATATGGTAGTAGAAAAAAATATTTCGTTGGAAAGCCATTGCGAACATCACATGGCACCAATAATTGGTGTAGTGCATATAGCGTATATTCCAAATAAAAAGGTAGTAGGTTTAAGCAAACTTGCAAGGACCGTTGAGGTATTCTCTAAAAGACTTCAAACTCAAGAAAGACTTAACATGCAAATAGCCAAAACTTTGATGAAAGGTTTGGAAGCAAAAGGCGTAGCAGTAACAATTGATGCTGCTCATCAATGTATGACAATGAGAGGGATAAAAAAAGAGAGAGCAACAACAGTCACCAATTATTACTTAGGGTCATTTAAAGAAGATTTGTCATTACAAAATAGATATTTAAGATACATAGCAAAATAAATGCCTGAAAAATTTAAAGCATTAGTTATTGATAATCAAAACGAAAAATTTACCAGAGATATAAAAGAAATTAATTCAACCGATTTAAAAGATGGTAATGTCTTAGTCAAAGTAGATTACTCAAGCCTTAATTATAAAGACGCACTAATATTACACAATGGTGGAAAAATTGTACGAAAATTTCCATTTGTGCCGGGAATAGACTTCTCTGGAACTGTTGTCGAAAGTGGTGATGATAAATTTAAAAAAGATGACACAGTAATACT
Source organism: uncultured Pelagibacteraceae bacterium (assembly GCA_902563575.1). Taxonomy (GTDB): domain Bacteria; phylum Pseudomonadota; class Alphaproteobacteria; order Pelagibacterales; family Pelagibacteraceae; genus Pelagilacustribacter. The sequence goes on along the minus strand of CACEXV010000003.1, from coordinate 78,388 downwards.
CACAGGTTTTAGAGTTGGAGAGGCTTACTTTGGAGGTTTCTCCCAATATGCAAAAGTTGACTCAAATTTTCTGATTAAGATGCCTAAGGATATAGACAGCAAAAAATCAATGATGTTAGGCACTGCAGGATTTACAGCTTTATTATGCTCATTTGCAGTGAAAGCAAAAGAAGAATTATTATTAGGATCAAAGGTTAAAGATGTTTTAGTTACGGGAGCCACGGGCGGAGTTGGAAGTATAGCTGTAATGGTGCTTTCAAAAATGGGTTACGACGTGCATGCAGTAACAGGCAAAAAAGATAAAGATGATTATTTGAAAAATTTAGGTGCAAAAAATATTATCGATAGAAAAGAATTCGACGGTGAAAGTAAATTGCTTGAAAAAGGTGTTTGGGACGGTGTTGTTGACACGGTTGGTGGAGCCTCACTTACTAAAATATTTGCACAGACCAAACCAGGTGGTATCGTTGCTGCATGTGGGAATGCAGGTGGTATAAAAATAAATACAAATGTAATGCCTTTTATAATTAGAGGAGTAAAATTGTGGGGAATAGACTCATCTGGTTCATCGATAAAAAGAAGACAATTTGTGTGGAATGAGGTTGTCAATTTAATAGACTTTCCAAAAGTTCAATCATTTACTAAAGAGCTATCATTTAATGAGTTGATAGAAACTTATCCTAAATTGTTAAAAGGTGAATTTTTTGGCAGAGCTATTGTAAATCCAAATAAATAGAAACAAAAAATTATATGGATTGGGACAAATTAAAAATATTTCATACAGTGGCTGAGGCAAGCAGTTTCACGAAAGCTTCAACAATTTTAAACTTAAGTCAATCTGCAATAAGTAGACAAATTCAATCTTTAGAAAATGATCTTAAAATAAAGCTTTTTGAAAGACATGCACGGGGCTTAGTTTTAACTGAAAATGGAGAATATCTTTATAAATCAGCACACGAAGTAATTTCTAAGTTGAAAGATGTGGAGTCCAACCTAAGTGGTCAGAAAGATAATTTAAATGGAAAGTTAACTGTCACTACAGTGGTAAGTTTTGGCACAACGTGGCTGACACCCAGAATAAAAGAGTTTATGGACCTTCACCCGGGAATAGAGATAGAATTAATATTTGATGATAGAGAACTTGATTTATCTACACGTGAGGCTGATGTAGCTATTAGAATGCGACGTCCAAAACAATTAAATTTAATTCAAAAAAAGTTCGTAGATTTTAATTACCATATTTATGGCTCAAATGAATATTTAGAAAAAACTGGATACCCAAAAACCCTTAAAGATTTAGACAAACATAAATTTATAACATACGGAAAAGGAGCTCCTTCCCCTGTATATAACCCGGATTGGGTTTTGAAAGTTGGCATTAAAGATGGAAAAAAAAGAAAGTCTTTGATGAAAGTTAACAGTGTTTATGGCTTATTGCTTGCGGTTCAAAGTGGAGTTGGTTTAGCAGCTTTACCGGATTATATTACCCATAATATAAATGGAATCTCTAAAGTTTTACCTAATGAACCTGGTAAGCCAACTGAGACTCATTTTGTTTATCCGGCTTCTTTAAAAAATAACGCTCGATTAATCGCTTTTAGAAATTTTTTATTTAGTAAGGTAAACGAATGGAAATTTTAAATTTCATAATTCCATTTATAGTTCTATTAACCGTTGTTGTATTTGTCCATGAATATGGGCATTATTATTTTGCAAAAAAATATGGTGTCGGAGTCACAGATTTTTCTATAGGGTTTGGAAGAGAGATATTTGGGATAAACGATAAAAATGGCACAAGATGGAAATTTTGTATTATACCGCTGGGCGGGTATGTAAAATTTTTTGGTGATAGAAATGTTTTTAGCCAACAAGAACAACAAGAAATTTTAAAAAAATACCATCAAACTGATAAAAATAAACTTTTCACAACTAAGCCCCTTTACCAAAGATCACTAATTGTTTTTGGAGGTCCGTTAGCCAATTTTATATTAGCAATTTTAATTTTCTCATTTATATATATGTTCATCGGAAAAGACTTCACCCCCGCTAAGATATCTGATGTGCAAGTAGATAGCCCTGCATACGTATCTGGGATTAAAAGCAACGATATCATAATAGCAATAAATGGTAAAAAAATCGAAAGCGTTATGGAAGTTTCACCAACCATAAATACCTCAACTAAAGAAACTATAGACATACTAATTTCAAGAAATTCCTCAGAAATAGAATTTGTAGTTAAGCCAAAAACTGTAAAAACACAGGATAATTTTGGTAACCAAATTAACAAAAAGATTATAGGAATTAAGATCGCTCCACCTAGTGAGGATATTAATAAAAAAAAACTAGGACCTGCAACCGCAATACTCTACGCAACCAAAGAAACTTGGTTTGTTACTAGAGCAACTTTAGAATTTGTAGGATCAATGTTTAAAGGTAAAGGGGATAGCTCACAATTGGGTGGGCCAATAAGAATAGCTAAAATCACTGGTCAAGTTTCACAATATGGTTTCGTAGCCTTCTTAAGTATCATGGCTTATATTTCTATTAGCTTAGGTTTAATAAATTTATTTCCAATACCTTTATTAGATGGAGGACATTTAATGTTTTACGCTATCGAAAAAATAATGGGTCGACCTTTATCACAAAAAACACAAGAAGGATTTTTTCGAATCGGGCTATTTTTGTTGTTTTCTCTGATGTTTTTTACGACCGTCAATGATTTGAGGGATTTAGGCTTATTTTAAGCCAGTTTTTTACGTTAAAAAAGTCAATAAAATCAACAATTATTTAATACTATATTTAGTGTTAATATTTAATTTGATAACTAAAAAAAATGTTGATTTTCCTCAGTTTTTGTTGAGATTAGAATTAACCAAAAGGGGCAAAATGAATAAAAAACAATTAGTAGCAAAAATATCGTCCACATTGGGCCAGAGTAAAGCCGATGCTGAAAGAACCTTTGACTCAATAACAACGATAATTTTGGACGCGCTAAAAAATGATGACACTGTTAAAATAGCGGGTTTTGGTACTTATAAAGTGGCTAAAAGAAAGGCCAGAGTTGGTAGGAACCCAAGAACAGGAGAATCTATACAAATAGCAGCTTCCCAAAAAGTTAAGTTTTTACCAGCTAAAAGCTTAAAAGAAATGTTCAACAGATAAACAACATTTTTAGCCCTTATTTGATATTTTCAAATAAGGGCTAAACTACTTGCAAAAACTGCATAGCTCAAATTTAGTCATTTCATTACTAATAAAATTTTAATCGGATATAAGCCATAAAAAAAACTGAAGGGAGTTTTATGAAAAAAATTATAGCTTATTTTTTAGGAGGTGCAGCATTATTTTTCAGTTTCGCCGGTATCGGTTACGCTGAAACAACTGTATCTGCTGAAGTACAATATATTTTTAACACCCTATTATTTTTAATGTCTGGATTTTTAGTTATGTGGATGGCAGCAGGTTTTGCCATGCTCGAGTCTGGACTAGTTACATCTAAAAGTGTATCTGCAATATGTGCAAAAAATATAGGTTTATATTCAATTGCTGGAGTTATGTTCTGGCTGGTTGGATATAATTTAGCTTACGGTATCCCAGAAGGTGGTTACATAGGTTCGTTCACGCCATGGAGTGATGCATCAAGTATTGATACAGGTTATTCCGATGGATCAGATTGGTTCTTCCAAATGGTGTTTTGCGCAACAACTATGTCAATTGTTTCTGGAACTTTAGCTGAAAGAATTAAAATCTGGCCATTCTTCTTATTTGCCGCAATTCTTACTGGAATAATTTATCCAATATCAATGGGCTGGCAATGGGGCGGTGGTTGGTTAGCAACTGCCGGCTTCTCGGATTTTGCTGGTTCTACATTAGTACACGCTGCTGGGGGAGCTGCCGCTCTTGCAGGAGCAATAGTATTAGGTGCCAGAACTGGAAGATTTGGAGCTAGAGGTGAGGCAAAACCAATGGCGCCTTTCGCAGCATCATCAATTCCACTAGCAACTTTAGGAGTATTTATACTTTGGTTAGGTTGGTTTGGATTTAATGGTGGATCGCAATTAGCCGCTGGAACACTTGAAGATGTGTCTTCAGTTGCAACAATTTATATCAATACTAATTTAGCTGCAGGTGGTGGTGTATTAGCTGCTGCGACTGTGTCTAGACTAATTGGTGGTAAAACTGATGTTGTGATGATGTTAAATGGAGCTATAGCTGGATTAGTAGGTATAACAGCTGAACCATTAACACCAAGTCCATTAGCAGCAATATTTATTGGAGCAATAGCGGGAATGTTAATGTACTTCTCAACTAAATTGTTGTTCAAATTGAAAATTGACGATGTAGTTGGAGCCATACCGGCACACTTAGTAGCCGGCGTATGGGGTACGTTAGCAGTGCCACTTACAAATGGAGATGTTTCTTTTGGAGCACAATTCTTAGGAACAACTTCAGTTGTGGTATTTGTGTTTATAGTCTCACTAATTGTTTTCCAAATAATCAAAAATACAGTTGGATTAAGGATTAGTAAAGAAGCTGAAAGGTTAGGAACTGACAAAGCAGAAGTTGGTGTAATAGCTTACGGTATTAGAGACTAAATAATTTTAGCTTATCTCCCTCCCTCGTAAGTTGGAGAAAAATTAAGGCCCGGAGCCCCCTCCGGGCCTTTTTTACATGTCTAATATGCGCATAAATCATAAGTATATTTTATAAAATTTGATAACCACAGTGAAAAAGGGGGAATAATGAATAAGTTCAATTTATTTTTTTTAATAATTGTTTCTGCATTTTTGTATAACTCTAATAGTTTTGCAGAAACTACAATGTCTCAAGAGGGACAGTACATTTTCAATTCGTTAGGATTTTACATTGGTGGCGTACTCGTGGCGTTTATGGCAGCAGGATTTTGCATGCTCGAAAGTGGATTAGTTACGACTAAAAGTGTATCAACGATCGCAGCCAAAAATATAGGTAAATTTGCTATATGTTCGCTAGTTTTTTTCTTGGTAGGTTACAATTTAGCTTATGGTGTCCCAGAGGGTGGATATGTTGGTTCATTTACAATATGGACGGATTCTTCTAATGCTGAAACTGGATATTCTGGATATTCAGACTGGTTCTTTCAAACAATGTTTGTTTGTGCAACGGCCTCGATAGTTTCAGGAGCAGTAGCTGAAAGAATTAAAATTTGGCCGTTCTTCATTTTCGCAGCAATAATGGCAGGTATCATTTATCCTATTTCAATGGGTTGGCAATGGGGAGGCGGATGGTTGTCTAGCGGAGGCTTTTCTGATTTTGCAGGATCAACTCTTGTTCATGGATGTGGAGGAGCAGCAGCACTCGCTGGCGTAATAGTATTAGGCGCTAGAGAAGGAAGATTTGGAAGAAAAGGAGAGAAGAAATCTATGCAGCCTTTTGCAGCGTCAAGTATCCCATTAGTTACGCTTGGAACCTTCCTACTCTGGTTTGGATGGTTTGGATTTAATGGATTTAGTCAATTAGCAATGGGTACATTTGATGACGTGAATGCAATTTCTAAAATTGCTGTGAATACTCATTTAGCTGGCGCAGCAGGCACATTTACTGGCGCAGCGATTACAAGGTTAATTGGTGGTAAAACTGATATTGTTATGATGCTTAATGGAGCCTTAGCTGGATTAGTAGCTATTACCGCAGAACCTTTAACTCCAGGACCAATTACAGCAATGTTTATTGGATCGATTGGAGCAGTAATAATGTATTTTGGTACAAAAATGCTTGAAAGCTATGGTTTGGATGATGTAGTTGGAGCTATCCCAGTTCATATGTTTGCTGGAATTTTTGGTACATTAGTTGTCCCTTTAACAAATTCGGATACAACTTTTGGCACTCAATTTATCGGCACAGCCTCTGTTTGTTTGTTCAGTTTTGGATTGTCTTGGATTACATTTACTATCCTCAAATCAACTATTGGATTAAGAATAAGTAAAGCCGCTGAAAAACTTGGTACAGATAAAGCTGAAGTAGGAGTCACAGCTTATTCAATTAGGGACTAATTTAAAAAGATATAAAGGCTCGTTTAAAACGAGCCTTTAACTTAATCAATTTTATTTTCATCCCAAATTTTTTTCCAATTTATATTTGGTGACAAACCATAAATTGAATTAATATTTGTACAGTGAATAGATAAAGTAGGAATAGGAGATATACATAATTCTTTTTTAAAAATATTATGTAATGGTTTTTCAAATGGATAATGCTCATATTCGCACATACTTACAAGCTCACCCCAATATTTGTCTATCATTTTTTTACTAGTTAAAAATGAACATAACGTTTCGTCAACTCTTCGCCAGTGATAATTATTACCTAGAAAAATATTTGTACTATCTAATTTGTTATAAAGATAAGGATAATCAGTAGAGCATATAAACAATTCACCATTTATTTGAGAGGCTATTCTTTCGTAAGTAAATATCATTTCCTCTAAGCTATTTAGGTTATGCAAATAATCATCTTCAATAAAATATATCAAATCTTTAGAATTTTTTGACTCTAACAAAGATTGATGAATATTCGACATATTGGACATTTGGTTCAAAGTAACCTGTTTTTGTTCTTCATTAGTTTTATGAATTTTTTCTTTAAATTTGTTTACATCTAAATCTAAAAGTTCCATTTTTAAATTATTTTTTTTAAAGAGGTTTTTAATTTTATCTAAATTATCACTTCCTGAATTGTGATCTATTATCTTAAAATTCACTTCTATTTCTTTAAGAGCATCACAATTTAAATATGATTTAATAACAGAATTAATTGATCGGATTGTATATTCACTTTTATTTTCCTCAAAAACTCTTTTTTTATTTTGAGTAAGCATTTTAACAGACATGCAAGTTCTAAAAATAATATCTAACGACTTAATTTTTCTTGTAATTTTAACCTCTCCCAAAGGTAAATTTATGGATTTTTTACCCAAAATACTTAAATTTTCACCAATATTTTTATCCAATGAGGGAACTGAAAAATTATTTTGATCTATTATCTCATAACCAAAAATTCTACATAATTTAATAAAAACTTTCTTTAAAAAATTTTTATCATTTGAATTTTTTATTTCTTTCATTTTTTTTACCTTTATAATATGTATTGTACTGTATGATTATAAAGTCATCTAAAGAACTTGTCGATAATGCAAAAAAATCAATAAAGTCATTATCAGCACATGAAATTAAGAACATGGTTGAAAAAGGTCACATTACACTAATCGATATTAGGGATATTCGAGAATTATGGAAAGAGGGAACTATAAAAGACTCAATTCATATACCACGTGGCATGTTAGAATTTTGGCTAGATCCTAATAGCTCGTATTATAAAGAAAAAAAAATAGGTAATCTTAAAAATATAGTTTTATTTTGTGCTTTAGGATTAAGATCAGCTTTGGCAACCAAAACCCTTCAAGATATGGGCTTTGAAAATGTAATGAATGCAGATGGCGGCTTTGACTCTTTAAAAGACTCTGGTTTAGAAGTTGTAAAAAAAGAGAAAAAATAAATTATTTTAAAAGTTCCTTTAAAGCAAACTCCAACCTATCTTGCCCCCAAAAAATCTTATTATTTACTAAAAAAGTTGGGGCTCCAAAAACTCCTCTTTCGAAAGCAAGAGTAGTTTTATCTTTTAGTTTATCTTTTATCACTGTAGTTGTAGACCTAAGATAAAAAGTTTTTGGGTTCACACCAATATTCTTTAGTATCTTATCGATAATATTTTGATCGTTCATATTAAAACCATCTCTCCAAATAGCATCAAACATACTATCAATATAAAAACCTTTAAAATCATCTTCTTCAGCAACAAACACGCCTCGCATTAAATTTACGGTTTGAATTGGAAAATAAGAATTAAATTTAAATGTTTGATTGTACTTTTCAGAAATCATTTTACAGTCTCGTATCATAAATCTAGCTTTTGAAGGTATAAAAGCGGGAGCTTTTATTCCATGCATGTTATGAAGGCCGCCTAATAAAATCGGTTTATAATCTACTTTTAAAGAATTATTTTTAACAAGTTTAAGTATTTCTTTATGAGCTATATATGAATAGGGGCTTACAAAATCGAAATAAAATTCTAAATGTTTATTCATTAAGACTTATTTTTTTAGCAAAGAAAATCCTAAAAAACCAATATATTAGTATTCCAACTGGACCAGAAAAATAAGTGATTGTTAAAGATATTACTAAAATTATCTTAGGGACGGAATATCTTAACGAGTCTCTTGCGATCCAGGATCCTACAAATAGGCTGATTGATAAAAAATGTAGCCAAAAAATCAGTAAAAAATTTTCATTAGAGAAAACAGCATAAAGGTCTTCTAAACCGTTATAAAGGCCGAAAGCTCCAAAAATTTCACCCTCAAGATAAATCTTATATCCTATGAATATATATGCCGTTGATAACAATAATGGCGTGACAACTGAGTAGACAAAGAATTTTGTTAATTTACTGTCTGGAGCAAATATAAGTAAAAGCCAAAAAGGCACAACACCCCAATTAGCAATCAAATAAATATTTTCAACATCTAAATAAAATTCCATGTTATCAAGCATAAAAAATAATATAGTATATATAACCAATGAATCCCATATATAATAAAAAAGATTTTGAAGATTTGAGCACTAATCTTAAGGATTTAGCTTATAGCTATATTGAAAAATATAGTCCATCAAAACAGCAGCTCAAAATATATCTTTTGAAAAAATACCTTACAAAATTTAGAGGATCACAGACCAAAAAAGATGTCAGCAAAATTATTGATGAGATAGTTGAAAGTTTAGAATCAAAAAAATTTTTAAATGATGCATTGTATTCAGACTCTAAAGCTAGAGTATTACTTAGAAGAGGATATTCAATTAACAAAATTAATCAATCATTGGCTAACAAAGGAATTGAAAGAAATTTAATTAAAGAAAGTATTGAAAAAATTAAAGATGATAAAATAGAGCCAGATTTTAACTCTGCTTTAAAACTTTGTAAAAGGAGGAGGATTGGCCCAATAAGACCTGATGCTAACAGGGAGATTTATTATAAAAAAGATATGGGGATATTAGCCAGAGCAGGGTTTAGTTTTGATCTTTCAAAAAGAGTTTTAAACTTGGAAAAGAAAGAATTCAATAAATTATTAAAATTTATTTAGTATTTTTCTTTTTTTCATCTTCAACTAATTGGTCTATTTTTCTTTTCATTAGATTTCTGACTATTACAAATAATAATAATCCAAAAATAGAAACTGATACTATAATTATTAAAATTGTTTTAAGCATCTAATTGTTTTGATCTAAGCAATAATAAACTCTGATTTTTATAATCTTCTTTACCGTAAACTATTGGTTCACCATTTAATGTTGTGATTATTGCTCCTGCATTTTGAGCTATAGCATGTCCAGCAGCGTAATCCCATTCATTTGCTCTTTCTCTGGCTGCATAGATATCGAATTCTCCAGTAGCCACGACGCAAAATTTGTATGAGCTTGACATTTTTACAATCGAATTAACTCCGAAAGACTTGAGTTTGTTTAGTATCATAGCAGATGGTACGTGAACACTTGAAACAGCTTTAATTTGATTATTTTTGTTTTTTTTTGAACACGAAAGTTTAATAGTAACATCGTTTTCTATTAGATAGCTCTCATTCATTCCAAAGGTGTAAAACAACCTATTTTTATTTGGAACTCCTACCAGCGAGGCCACAGGTTTTTTGTTTAGAATTAAAGCAGCATTTAATGTATATTCATCTTTTCCAGCTATATACTCTTTAGTGCCATCAATAGGATCTATTAACCAAAAATTTTTCTCAAAATTCTTTTCCTTTAAATCTACCGTCTCCTCAGAAATTATTTTTGTCCCAGGAGTTAATTTTAAAATTGCTGCAGTAATTAATTCGTTTACTTTTAAATCTCCATTTGTAACTGGAGATAAATCTTCCTTTGTTTTAATCTCAAGCCCTTTTTTTTGTAGCTCAGATGCAATTGAACCGGCCTCTTTAAATACCGGAATTAATTGAAAAATTATTTCTTTCAAATTTAACTTATCTATCATTTACCTTCTTTAATTCAACAATGTTACTATTGAGCACTTGTTTACCTGAATTCTCAAAGTTTACAGTAATTTTGTTCTTAACTATTGATTGAATTTGACCAATTCCCCAATCTTTATTTTGAGGATTTATAACATAATCGCCTGGTTCCAAATCAAATTGCATCCTAGAAAATTCAAATAATTTATAATATATACAGTTAATGAAAAATTCTCTAGGTATTAATAAAAGACCAAAAAGTACTAAAGTAATTGTCGCAATGTCAGGAGGAGTAGACTCTTCGGTAGTCGCTGGTTTAATGAAAAATCAAGGCTATGACGTAACCGGAATAACCTTAAAATTATATGATGACGCAAAAAAATCAAAAAGTGGTAGACAATGTTGTGCAGGTCAAGATATTTTGGATGCAAAAAGAGTAAGCGAAAAATTAGGCATCAAACATGAAATTTTATACTATCAAAAAAAATTTAAATCAGAAGTTATTGATTCTTTTATCGATAGCTACGCATCAGGAGAAACCCCTATACCTTGCGTACAATGTAATCAAACAGTTAAATTTAGGGATTTGTTTCAGTATGCAAAAGCTTTGAAAGCTGACGCTCTAATAACTGGACATTATGTATCGAGGATACAAAATGCAAATAAGTCAAATATGTACCGAGCCAAAGATTACAACCGAGATCAAAGTTATTTTTTGTTTAATACAACGCAGAGCCAATTAGATTTTTTAAGATTTCCTTTAGGTGAAATTGAAAAAAATGAGACAAGAGCATTAGCTATTAAACTTGGATTGAACGTAGCAGATAAACCAGATAGCCAAGATATTTGCTTTGTACCTAATGGAGACTACAGTTCAGTAATAAAAAGATTTAGACCTCAATCTTTTGAAAAAGGTGATATATTGGATATTGCTGGTAAAAAAATCGGAGAACACGAAGGAATTATAAATTTTACTATTGGTCAGAGAAGAGGAATAAAAGTGGCTAATAATGAACCTTTATATGTTGTGAAAATTAATACAAAAAACAACTCAATCACAGTTGGAACAAAAAAAAATTTAGTCATAGATAAAATTGATTTGAGAGATGTAAATATTCTTGGCGATCATCAAGAATTTAACAAACCAATAAAAGTTAAAGTTAGATCTACAGGAAAACTAATTAAAGCCAAAGTTACAATTCAAAATTCAAAGGCTCAGGTATCTTTGATGGATGAAGAAACGGGTATTTCACCAGGACAGGCATGTGTTTTTTATAATTCGGATACATTTGGGGATAAACTTTTAGGTGGTGGCTGGATAGATAAGACATACAATAAAAATTTATCCACTTAACTCACACACTTTAAACGTGTCACCTATTAGGTGATAGTATATTTTTTATCAATATGATTTAATGATCTTAATTAAGAGGCAACTCTTAACTGGCCAACTAAGGAAAAACCGAGAGGTCCAAGCTTAGAGGGCAGAAAGGTCAACTGAGTAGCGCTAAAATAGTTGATCGGGGGGTTCGGCGGTAGCGCCTAAAACGACGAACCAAAACTTAAGATTTGTGGAGCCCAGCGCTCCCAAATCTTTGAGTTATTCCTTCTTCCAAAAAAAATTAGTCAATAGATAAAATAGAATTACTCCAATAAAATAATTCCATTCTAATCCGTGCTTGAAGTGTACATTGCTTTCTTCATTCAAGATTGGAATTGAGAGAATTGCAACCAAAATTAAAATAGAAACTAAGATGGTTTTTAAAATTAATATCCTATGATTATAATAATCTATAATATTCCTCTTAATTTTATAAAAATTAAAAATTAATGATGCTTGAGCTGTTATTTCGGATATTATAAAGCCTAGCAAAACTACTCTTCTAAGAAACTTAATTATTTTACTATCAAACTCAATGCCTAAAAAAATTGCGTGTATTAATAATAAAATTGCTGAGGCAACACCAAAATACTTAAACACAAAGTTCTTTTCTGTTTGCTGAAATCTTTGAATTAAACTATTGGTTTTGTACCAATAAAAAATTAAAAGAACACTAGTAACAAACATTGCTGGCTTAAAAATCAAATACTGAGGGTAAGTTCTAGATGCTCTACTAATTGATAAACTTCCATCGATGTAAGGAATGGTGAATTTAGATCTTCCTATTTGATCTACAATAAAAATTGTATTTTCAAATATCGAATAATTTACTGAAATTAATAAACAAAGGTTTACCCCTATAAAAGGAACAATAAATATCCATAAACTCAATTTTCTTATTTGAGTTATATCTTTCATAAATAATTTTCGGATTATTTTCTCTTATTTCTTTTTCTAGCTCTTCTTTTTTTAGAGCCGATTTTTCTACGGCCTCTGTGTTTTTTTGGATAACCCATACTTTTGCCTCCTTTTAGGTATCCAATCTACTCAAAGTTATATAAAGTTCAATTAAATATTATGAAAAAATCTATTAATACATTTTTAAAACACCCTACAAAAGATAATACTAATAGATCTGCTAACCCCCCAGTTACTCGAGCCTCAACTATTTTGTTCAATTCAATGCAAGAAATGTACAAACATGAAATAAAAGTAAAAAAACACAAAAAAGTTAGCCATTTCACTTATGGTAGATACGGAAGCACGACCACAATAGAACTTGAAAATATGTTAAAGGAGTTAGAGCAAGCTTATCATGTTTTTTTAACTGGAACTGGATTCGGCGGCATAGCTTTAGCGCTCATGTCTTTATGTAGACCAGGCGATGAAATTTTGGTTTCAGACAATGTTTATGGTCCTACCAAAGAAATTTCTCAGGAATTGATGCGAGAATTTGATGTTAATGCAAAATTTTACAACCCAGAGTCATTTCAAGATTTAAAACAAAAAGTCTCAAAAAAAACTAAAATGATTTTAGTTGAAAACCCAGGTAGCAATACTTTTGAATTTCAAGACTTATCTAAAATAACTTCACTGGCAAAAAGAAAAAAGATATATACTTTATTAGATAATACTTGGGGAACACCCTTGTATCTTAAACCCTTAAAAATAGGTTTTGACATGTCTTTCTGCTCCGCTACTAAGTATTTTTCAGGACACTCTGACGCAATGGGAGGTTCTTTAGCTGTTAATAAAAAGGTTTATAACAAGATAATGTTTTTTTATAAATTATCTGGTTATAGAATGTCAGCTGATGAGGCCTATTTAATTATAAGAGGTTTAAGAACTTTAGATACTAGATTAAAACAACATAGCGAAAATACAAGAATAGTAGTTAATTTTCTTAAGAAACAAAAAAAAATTAAAGAAATTCTTTACCCTCATAATCCCTCTAGTAAAAATTATAAACTTTGGAAGAAATATTATTCTGGTGCGACGGGCTTACTTTCAGTTGTTATCAAAAGTAAAAAAAAATCTTCAGTTATTAAGTTTGTGAACTCTCTTGAACTATTTGGAATAGGTTACAGTTGGGGCGGATTTGAAAGTCTAGCTATTTTACAAGAAATAAAAAGTTCTAAAAAAGACGAATATTTAAAAGGACGTCAATTTAATAGATTTGATAAAGATGAATATATCGTTAGACTGCATATAGGTTTAGAAGATCCAAAAGATTTAATTAATGACTTAAGAAAAGGTTTAAAAAAAATTAAATAATGAATAATTTTTTTCCAAATAAAACTGCTTTATATGCCTTAGTAGCCGCTTGTTTTGTTGTGTGCACCACAATGGGAGTAAGACAAACGTTTGGACTTTACTCAAGTGAATTTGAAGTATCAGGTGGCACTTCAAATACTGAATTCGGTCTTGCAATCGCAATGCATGCTATTTTTTGGGGAATTTTTACCCCAATATTTGGAAGGATTTCTGACAAATTAGGAGGTTATGTTGTAATTGTACCTGCTTTAATTTTTTACTCAATTGCAATGTTGTTAATGGGAAATAATTATATTTCTGGAATGTGGTTGCAAATAAATCTTGGTCTATTCGTTGGCCTTGGTTTAGCGGGTGCGGCTGGAACAATATTGACACCAATGATTTCAAAACATTTTCCTAATGAAAATAGAAGTAAAGCGGCTGGTATTGTTACAGCCAGTGGAGGGTTAGGTATGTTTATTTTTCCTATAATGTCCAACATATTTGAAAATATTTCTACTTGGCAAATCACCTTCATTATATTTTCTGCAATATTATTTATTATGTGTATTCCAGGTTTTTTTGTCAAACTACCTAAAGAACAGACAATTACAGTGAATTCAAATATTGATAATAGAAATTTAAATGAAGTTTTAAAAGAATCTTTTGCACACAAGGGCTTCCGATTATTAATATTAGGATTTTTTGTTTGTGGATTTCAAATTACTTTAATCGCAACTCACGTGCCTCGATATGTGCAAGATAAAGGATTAGCTGATTGGACCGGCATGGCTATTTTAGCTTTAATAGGTTTTTTTAATATTATTGGAACTTTAATCATGGGTTACCTAGGTGACAAATATAGCAAAAAAATTCTTTTAAGCGGACTGTATTTTTTAAGAGGTATTACATTAATTTTATTTATATTTCTTCCTGCATCAAATTTATCAGCTGTTCTCTTTGGAACTTCATTCGGGCTACTTTGGCTAGCGACTGTTCCAGCAACCAATGGAATTGTCGCACAAATCTTTGGCACAAAAAACCTTACACTACTTTTTGGTATTGTTTTCTTAAATCATCAATTTGGTTCATTTTTAGGTGCTTACCTAGGAGGATATTTTTATGATAATTTTGGTAGTTTTGATTATGCTTGGTATCTTGCAATTATATTATCTTTTATTGCTGCGGCCATACACCTACCTATTGATGAAAAGCCTATACAAAAGGCAACAGTAACACCTTAGGTTGTATTTTGAGTCTGAATTGGAATCAAAAGTGAATCAAAACAAGAACATCTAAGTTGTTTCAACTAAAAATTGTGGATAATTTTTTGTTTTAATTTTTCTTTTTTTTTAATACGGTGAGATAACAAAGGAGCAAAATGTTTTCAAAAAATCTTGGAAAAAAATTAGACAAGTTTCATCTACTGAAACACCCTTTCTATCAAGTTTATTGGAATGAGGGAAAATTAACTAGAGAAATAATCAAAGACTATGCAGAGCAGTATTATCAGCACGTTAAAGCTTTTCCAAGATACATAAGCGCGACCCATTCAATTTGTGAAGATATAGAAAAAAGAAGAATACTTTTGGAAAACTTACAAGACGAAGAAAACAAAGATGGTGATCATCCAAAGTTATGGAAAAATTTTGCAAAATCTTTAGGAGCAGATGAAAAAGAAATTGAAGATGTAAAACTTGATTGGTTTACTAAAGATATGATCGAGAATTTTTTCGCTCAAGCAAGAAAATCTTACGCTGAAGGTCTAGCATCTTTGTATACTTACGAAAGACAAATTCCCGAAATAGCTGAAACTAAAATTCAAGGCTTAAAAAAGTTTTACGGAGTAAGTTCGAAAGAGGGTCTTGAATTTTTTGAAGCTCATAAATCTGCTGACGTAATTCACAGAGCAGAATGCGAGAAATTACTTGATGGGTTGTCTAAGGATGAGCAAGAGAAAGCAGAAAATGCCTCTATCCTTACCGCAAGATATTTATGGAATTTCTTGAGTGGCATGACAACTAAGCACAAGCTTAACTCCATAGCAGCTTAAATCTTAAACTCAAGATTGACAAATACCTTGAAGAGGATTACCTATGCTTAAACCGTATGGAAATCTATCTTCCAATAATTCAAGTTAAAATTGATATCCTCTTTATATTATTTTTAAGTTTCGCAGTTGGAGTTTTATCTGGTTTATTTGGTGTTGGGGGAGGATTCTTAATGACTCCTTTTTTAATATTTTTGGGGATACCCCCTATTTATGCAGTACCAAATGAAGTTAATAATATTTTGGCTACGTCAGTTTCAGGATCTTTAACCCATTGGTTCAAGAATACTTTAGATTATAAGATGGGCTTCATGATTATTATCGGTGGCATTGTAGGTACAATTCTTGGAATATTAACATTCTCTTTTTTCAAAGAAACTGGAAAGCTAAGCTTAATAATATCTTTATCTTATATGTATTTGTTGGCGATTATAGGAACTCTAATGTTGTTAGAAGGTGCCAGTGAAATAGATAGAGCCAGAAAAAAAATTGTTTTAAAAAAAAAATTACATACCCATTATTGGATTCATGGACTACCTTTAAAATTAAGATTTCCTAAATCAAGACTTTATGAGAGTGCTTTCACACCAATAATTTTAGGAATAATAGTTGGTTTCGTTGCTGCCTTGATGGGAGTAGGGGGAGCTTTTTTATTAGTGCCAGCTATGATTTATTTAATAGGAATGCCGGTCAAACTTATTCCTGGCACCTCATTATTCGTAACAATATTTATCAGTGCTATTGTTACAGTTCTTCATGCATTTAATTATGGATCTATTGATTTAATTTTAGTTATAACTCTTATTGTGGGCTCAATATTTGGTGTACAGGTAGGACAAAAAGTTGGCCAATATTTAGACAGTTCACATTTAAAAACACTATTTGCTATGTTACTTTGTGTCGTAGCAATCGCAATAGCCTACGATACCTTTTTTAGTGACGTACCTAAACGTGCATTAGAAAATGAAATAGTTAATGTTGATTTACTAAACGCATTTTCAAGATTTATTTTAAAATTCGCAGATGAAGCACCTTTGCTTTATGGATCTTTTGCTATTATTTTAGCAATTTCAATGGGCTGTCTTGGAGCTGCTATAAGACAATTTTTAAGCAAATATAAAAATAAATTTGTTTTACCTAAAAAAACTGGTAACTAAGCTATTATGAGCTCTAATAGAAGTTTCGGGATATTATTCTTTATAGTTTTTTTGATAGTTGGCTTATGGCCTTTAAAAAATGGGGGTGATCCTAGACAATTGTTTTTGATCATTTCCGTTATTTTTTTAATTTTGGGTTTGTTAAACTCGAAAATTTTGACACCTCTAAATAAAATATGGGTAAAATTTGGGGAGCTTTTAGGTAAAATAATCGCACCGTTCGTAATGGCAATTATTTATTTCATAATTCTAACTCCTATAAGTTTGTTTTTACGAGTTATTGGAAAAGATCTACTTAATTTAAAATTAAATAAACATAATAGTTATTGGAAAAAACGAGATAAAAATATCGGTACTATGGATAAACAATTTTAATGATAAGTTTTTTAAAAGAATTTTGGGAATTTTTAAAGATTAGAAAAAAATATTGGTTACTACCAATATTAATTGTTTTAGCATTATTTGGAGCATTGATAGTATTGAGCCAAGGCTCTGCTGTAGCTCCATTCATTTACACTATATTTTAAATGTCAACAATACTAGGTATATCAGCCTTTTTTCATGATAGCGCGGCGTCAATTATTAAAGATGGAGAAATAATTGCAGCTGCTCAAGAAGAGAGGTTTTCAAGAAAAAAACATGACGAAAGATTCCCCGTTAATGCAATTAACTATGTCTTATCGGAGGCCAAAGTAAGATTAAATGATGTTGAAAAAGTAGTATTCTTTGAGAAACCTTTTTTAAAATTTGAGAGACTATTAGAAACTTACATGGCTTTTGCTCCTAGAGGGTTAAAATCCTTTTCTTTAGCAATGCCAATCTGGTTAAGAGAAAAATTATTTCAAAAAAAATATTTATTCGATTTGTTAAACAAAATTGATAAAAATTTTAAAGATATTGAAAAGATCAAGTTTTCTGAGCATCATTTTAGTCACGCTGCTTCTGCTTTCTATCCTTCTCCTTTCGATGAGGCGGTCATTTTAACTTTGGACGGAGTTGGTGAGTGGGCGACAACAACTCTAGCGCTGGGTAAAAATAATAAAATAGAAATGATAAAAGAAATTCACTTTCCTCACTCTTTAGGTTTGCTTTATTCAGCCTTTACTTACTACACAGGTTTTAAAGTTAATAGTGGTGAATATAAAGTTATGGGTCTAGCCCCTTACGGCAAACCAATTTACAAAGAAAAGATAACCAAACATTTAATTGATATTAAAAAGGATGGTTCATTTAGATTAAACATGGATTATTTTAACTATGCGACTGGTTTAACAATGACTAATAAAAAATTTGCTCGACTTTTTGGTCAACCTGAAAGAAAACCAGACAAAGATCTTTTGACTCAATTTCATATGGATATAGCTTCTTCTATTCAAGCAGTGACTGAGGACATTGTTTTAAAACTTACAAAGAGTATTTCAGAGGAATATAAGATAAAAAATTTATGTTTGGCGGGCGGCGTTGCACTTAATTGCGTTGCCAACGGTAAAATTCTTCAAAAAAACTTTTTTGAAAATATTTGGATACAACCAGCCGCGGGTGACGCAGGCGGATCTTTAGGTGCTGCACTAGGTTATTGGTACCATGATCAAGGAAATAAAAGGGAAGTTGTAAAAAATGACAGCATGAAAGGAGCCTATCTTGGTCCTAAATATGAAAACGAAACAATTGAAAAAGAATTAATCGAATTAAAAGCAAAATATAAAAAATTAGATGATAGCAAATTGATTAGTACGGTTGCAGAAAAATTAGCAGATCAAAAAACTGTTGGCTGGTTTCAGGGAAGAATGGAATTTGGCCCAAGAGCTCTTGGAAGTAGATCCATATTAGCAGATCCTAAGTCAGAAAAAATGCAAAAAGAGCTTAATATAAAAATCAAATTTAGAGAGAGTTTTCGGCCTTTCGCACCCTCGGTTTTAAGTGATCAAGTTGGTAAATGGTTTGAGTTAAACAAAGAGAGTCCATATATGTTGCTGGTATCAAAAATAAAAAAAAATTTAAGAATTCCCATGACCTTAGAACAGGAGAATTTATTTGGTATAGAAAAATTAAATATAAAGAGATCAACAGTACCAGCAATAACGCATGTCGATTATACCGCTAGGATACAGACAGTTCATAAAGAAACAAATGAAAAATATTATAATTTAATAAATAAATTTTTTGAATTGAGCGGATGTCCTATTCTAGTCAACACATCATTTAATATTAGAGGTGAGCCAATTGTATGCACAATAAAAGACGCATTTAAATGTTTTATGGGTACAAATTTAGATGTTCTTGTTTGTGAAAATATTTTACTTTTAAAAGAAGACCAGGACAAAAGTATAATTAAAAATTATCAGTCGGAATTTGAGTTGGACTAATTCAATGTTTAAAGCTTTTAAGATTATATTTATAAATACGTTTATTTTTTTATTCTCGGTAGTTGTCATAGAAATTTTTTTTGGATACTGGTTTGATAAAGATAATTATGGACCGTATATGCGGGAGCATAGACTAAGAAAAACGAACTATGAAATTAAATACCAAAATAATAAATACAATTTTATTTATGAGAGAGATTATCATGGGTTAAGAGGTAAAAAAAAAGACTTAAATTTAATTAATGCTGTAATGATTGGCGGTAGCACTACAGATGAGAGGTATAAGCCCGAGGAATTCACCATTACGTCTATTTTAAACGATAAATTAAAAAGTGATGGTATTGATTTAATTATTGTTAATGCTGGGATTGAAGGTCAAACGACAAGAGGTCATTTATATAATTTATTACACTGGTTTCCAAAAATTCCAAATTTCAAACCAAAATATTATATTTATTATATCGGAATTAACGATCAATTTTTAGTTTCTGATGATGAGGACTTTAAAGATGGAATGGTTTTAGGCGATAACATTTTTTTAGACAACATTAAATCAAGGAGTATTTTTTATGACTATATTAGAAAAATTAAACATAAATATTACAGTAAAGAAAAAAAAATTGAATATGATTTTGATAATTCAATAAAAAAAAATGATGATGTAGATTTTTTATCATATAAAGATTTTAAAGGGAAAAAAGACATTGAAAAAATCTTAAGCAAAAATAATGAATTAATTAAAAGCTATCTAAATAGAGTAAAAAAATTATCTGAATTTACAAAAACTAGTGGTGGTGTACCTATTTTTATTAATCAGTTAGATGCAAAAGGATACAATAATGAAGTCCTAGTTGCATTGAACACCTCACTAATAAGATTTTGTAAAAGGCAAAATTTAAAATGTATAGATGTCTCTAAAAAGCTCATAGGAAAAAAAGATTATTGGTGGGATGGTATACACACAACACCAAAAGGGTCTAAAGTTGTGGCTAATATTATTTATAAAGATTTATTGAAATTTTTAGAAAAATAATACCTTTAACCTATTATACTTTTACCAAGCCCTAAAATTGAAATAACAATTAAAAAATACAAAACATATTTTTTATAATTAGTTTTAGAACTTTCTTTAAAAAACTTTGTTCCAAGAAAAATACCAATTGGTATTACAAAAAATAGCGGCAATGATCTGTAAATTACCTTAAGGTTTATTATTTCATTAAAGTATCCCAAAAAAAGCGCATAACCATCAGTAAAAAAAAATAACGCGGCTAGTGATGCTCTTATAACAGCTGGTTCGGCAGCAATAATTAATAGATATAAAGCTATTGGTAGACCAGCTAAAGTACCAAATCCATTGACTGTTCCTGCAACTCCTCCAACAAAAAATTTTGATACATTGTGATTTAGTTTCTCATTTTTATATCCCTTCAAAAGTAAATAAGCGAAAATTAAAACTGTTAAGGAAATAACTAAATGCATGATTTTAGGTTCTAAGTTAGCTAATAAACTAACACCTAAAGGAGTGCCAAAAACCACTCCAACCATTAAATATGTAACAAATTTCCAATTAATTTTGTTCCAAATACTGGGAATCATAAAAAAACTAGCCACTATTTCAAGTAGCAAAATAATGGGAACAATTTCTTTTGGTGGAATTATGAATGACAACAAGGACACACTAGATGCAGAAAAACCAAAACCACTGAAACCTCTTACAAATGATGCAAGTAAAATTACACTTGCAAGAAAAATAAATTCTACTAAATCTAATTCAATAATTTGCAAATATTCCATATCACTTCAATATAGTCATTGGATCCAATTTTACATCAAACCAATTAAGACGTATATCTAAATGAGGACCAGTAGCTCTTCCGCTTTGACCTAATGTTCCAACAATTTGTCCTTTTTTAACATTATCTCCTAATTTCACATCAATGTCTTTCATGTGCATGTAAAGTGTACTTACTCCGTGACCGTGATCAAAAATAATTGTTCCACCAGTGAAATACATATCTTTCTCCACAAGAGTAACTTTACCATCCATCATAGCCTTAACCGGAGTTCCAGCAGGCGCATGAAAATCTATACCGTAATGCGGGCGTCTAGGTTTACCATTCAATATTCTTTGGCTACCGTAAACTCCAGTGATTATATATTTATCAATTGGAAAAATAAATTCCTTATTAAAAAAATCTAAAGGGCTGTTTATTGATCTGGCTTTACCGATTTTTTTGTTATCCTGCCTAATTCTATCTAAAACTTCAGGTGGAGGAGTGACATGTTTTGGTGGTAGACCATCTATCCTTTGAATATTGTATTTTCTTTTAAGGACTTTTTTTTCTATTAATTCTTTCTTATTATTTTTTTTAACAGTTATCAAAATATTATTTTTTCTATCTCTACCTAAACCAAATGCAAAATAACCATCTTTAGAGACTCTTACCTTTTTGTTATCAATTAAAACTTTAGCTTTAGGTTCTGTTTTTCCTAGTATGAATGATCCTTGTGTAAAACTTCCTAGAAATTCAACAGTGTTAACATTGCTACAAATAAAGAAGAATAATAAAAAATATTTTATCATAATATAACTTTAAGATCGGTATAAATAAGTTCAATGGCAATAATAAATATAGCAAACAATCCAACCCAACTTATCCATGAATATTTCTTAATTAATCTTGCAGTATAATTGGCAGCAAAAGCCATAAGCAATATTGATAAGCCAAGACCAAAGGCTAAGAGTAAGTAATGATCTTTAGCCGCTCCAGCTACACCTAAGACATTATCTAAGCTCATTGTAACATCTGCCAATATGACGGTTATTATTGCTTTTTTAAAATTACTTTTATCAACTTGAATATTTTTTTTTTCAATTTCCCCTTTGATTACATCTTTGTACAATTTGTAACATATGTATAATAATAAAATACCACCTATTAATCTAAGCCCCGTTATTTGCAATAAATAAACAGCTATGAAAGTGAAAAGAACTCTTAAAACAACTGCTCCTCCTATACCCCAAATAATTATTTTTTTCCTGTTTTGATCTTCGAATTGGGAAGCAACCATTCCTATAATAATTGCATTATCGCCTGCTAAGACTAAGTCTATTAGGATGATTTCTACCAATATAATTAGTTGCTCTGTCATAATGAACTTTATATTCTATTATTTAATGAACTATAAAAATATTAAGGTAGAAAAGCGAGAAAATTACGCAATTATAGAAATTGCTAACAATAAAAATAATAGTTTAGATCAAAAAACCCTAAATGAAATCGGTAATGCAACCCAATATTTAAATAAAATTAAAGAAATAAAATGTATTGGTTTTGTTGGAGGATCAAAGTTTTTTTCCCCGGGCGCAGACATTAAGGAACTTGAGAAACTTGACTCAAAAAAAGCAAAACAACAAAAACTTTTTTCTAAAGTAGATGATTTGCAAAAAATTAATATACCAATAATTTCATTTGTCGAAGGTTATGCTTTAGGAGGTGGTTTTGAGCTGGCTCTCTCTAGTGATGTAATTATTGCAAGTTCAGATGCAAAATTTGGATTACCTGAAATTAATTTAGGATTGATTCCTGGTATTGGCGGTACACAAAAAACAAAAAAATTTACTTCAAATCAAAATGTAAAATATTTAGCAATGTCAGGAGAAATTATTGATGCTGAAACTGCAATGAAGTATGGAATAGTTTCACAAATTGTACCCAAAGAAAATTTTAAAGAATTTACTTTAAACTTTTTAGATAAAATTTCATCAAAGCCAAAAAAGTCACTAAAAATAATTAAAAATTTAGTTAACTCAGAAGAAAATTTAAAAAAATCACTTAAAAAAGAGAGACAGGAATTTTATAAATTGCTTGATAGCGATAATAAAAAAATTGGGATAAAAAGTTTTCTTAATAAAACTAAGCCTAATTGGAAATAAATCATCTTCAAGTTGTAGACAATTTGCATACCTGTAATAATATCTTAACATAGCTAAATTAAATTAGATTAATTAAAATTTACTTATGAAATTTAAATTTATTTTAATTGCAACTCTATTATTTATGGGCTCAGCGCTAGCTGCAGGACATATATCAAAAGCTCAAAAAGAAAAAACAATAGAGTGCTTAGGACACTATAGTGCTACAGCCGTGTTGCCCGCAGAAACTATTGAAGTTAAAAATATGGAATTAGCTTTAGCTTCAGTAAAAGTTATAAGGGAGTATCTTGCATCTGAAGGCGTAAAAGATGATGAAATGAATAAAGGTATGAATATTTATGTAGATAAAGTTTACGGCAAGCCTTTTAATAAATCTAAAAATACTGAGTGTAATAAATTTATATATAAGCAAATTAAAGGTTCAGAGGAAAAAATTGAGAAACTATCCAGAACAATTTATGCAGGATAGACATGAGTGGATACGTGATAGCTAATATAGACGTTAAAAATCCTGAAGCTTATAAGGAATACGTTGGTAAGGTGTTACCGACTGTTCAAAAATTCGGAGGTGAATACCTTGTACGTGCCGGCGAGTACAAAGTTATAGATGGTGAGTGGAAATACCCTAGAACAGTAGTAATTAAATTTCCAACTTATGAAAAAGCTTTAGAGTGGTATGACTCTGAGGAATATAAACCGGTAAAACCAATTCGATTAGCAAATTCAGTTGCTAATGGAATAATAATTAAAGGAATTTAAATAAAAGGAAAAAAAATGGAAAAAGAAATGTTAGTACATCTTAAATTTAAAGAGGGCAAATTAGAAACTTTTACTAGCTGGATGCAATCAGATGAAGGTATGGGCGTTAGAAAGAGTGTTGCTTACCCAGAAAAAACCGTCGGGGCTATGATTCCTGATAAAAGTGGAATGTTATTTAAAGTTAATGTTCATAACGAAGCTGGGATGAAAGAGTTTGTAACTGGGAACAATCCTACAGCTAAAGCGATTTATGCAGAATGTGTAGATAGTGCTCAGTTATATGAGCTATCAAAAATAAATCTATAAAGGAGGAAAAATGAAAAACTATATGGTAACGCATACTTTTAAGTCTGCTGAAATGAAAAAAAAATTTACTGATACAGTGGCTTCTATGAAGATGGAAGATATTGTTAAGAGCATGAAAAGTGACAATGCTGCTTGTCAAATGACTTGGAACACGCCAGGTGATACAATGGAAATGTATTGTTGGTGGAAAGGAAAAGATGAACAAGCAATTATTAATCAACTAGGTCAAATGAATGATTTTTTTACTCCTCATAAGTTTGTTGAGTGCACAGATCAAGTCATGGACTATAACGCATAGGATATTTATGATAGACAAATTTGGAAACGCATTTTATTTAATAATTTACTTAGCACATTTTATTATAGTTGGAAGTTACGCTTATCAGTTAGTTTTTGATACTAAAAAATTTCTAAAAGGCAGAGGGGTAGATAAAACTGCAACTTTAATTACAAGATTCGCAGGTTCATTCATGATTGCTACTGTTATAATGGCAATATATATCGCTTTTATAAGACCAGGTGGTGTAGAGGCTACTTGGGCTTTCTTTAACTTAGTTTTTATAATGAATGTTTCGATATTAGTTGTAAATTTTTATACATTAAAGATTGATAAAACAGGTTTAACTAAAAAAACTAGAAACGATGGAATATATGCTCCACTCGTTCTTGTTATTATCAGTGCTATTCTTTGTTACGGTTTAGCAGATAAAATTTACGTTTAAGGAGATACATGGCAAAGTTTATGAATATTGTTAGATGTAAAGTGAAATCATCTAGCAGAGAAGAATATTTAAAAAAAATAGACGAGATGCCAAAGTTCGATGGGCAGATTTCAGCAAAGTACATTGAAACGAAACCTAACGAATTTTTTATGATAGGTGAATGGAATTCTGAAGATGATATCGCTAAAGCAAGACCAAAAATGATTGCATTTTTGGACACACTTCGGCACACTTTAGAAGAGCTGTCATCAGATTTGGGAGTAACAGATCCTCACTCTGGAACAGTTGTGATCGAGAAATAAGAAAGGAGAAATAATATGACAAAGATGTACATAATGGGAAACTATACCGAGAAAGCTTTTCAAGGTTTTTTAAAAGATCCAAATAGTGACAGAAAAGCAGTAGTTGAAAAACTTGTTCAAGGTGTGGGTGGAAAATTGCATACTATGGATATCGTAAGAGGATCATACGATTTTTGTGTAGTTGCAGATCTTCCTAGTTTTGATGATTTTGCTGCAGTTAAGTTAGTAGTAGAGTCGACTGGAGCTGTGAAAAACTTGTCAGCACTTGAAGCTATAGATTTTGCAAAAGCTACAACAAAAGCTTCAAAGATGTCTTATAAGGCTCCGGGTCAATAAAAAAAAGGAGGTAACAATGGCAAAATTTTATACACTTGGATGTTACACAGCTAAAGGTCTTGGAGGATTTGTAAGCAATCCATCTACAGACAGAAAAGCTGCTACATCTGCACTTGCTGCTTCTGTGGGAGCTAAAGTAACTCAATACTCAGGCCTAAGAGGAAAGTACGATTTTATGGCAGTGATTGAAGGAACTTTTGAACAAGCTGCTGCAGCTGCAATGGTTGCTGTTTCTAGTGGTGCTGTTTCAGATTTTACAATTTTAGAAGATGTAAATCTAAATGAGATAGCTAAAACTGCTCAGAAAATGGCTTCATCATACAAAGAACCTGGAAAATAATTATTTTCTATAGCTTATACATTTTAAAGTATCAGTGAATTTAATTTGATATTTATATTTAGATTTAAGTTCACTGATTCCTGCTAAAATTTCATTATTTTTTAGATCAAGTAAGCAAGATATGTACCTTGATTTTACCATTTTTAAATATTTTTGCTTTGAGATCCTCACATCAAAATGGAAATAAGACTCATTAGTTCTTTTTAATTTTTTTTTAATTATCTTAAATAATTTTTCGTCTCTCTTTAGGCTACTATCGAGTTTTTGCTTCATCTTTTTAAAGCAAGGAATTTTATTATTTGTGGTTTTAAGAGAAAAAATTAATATTTTTCCCTCTATTTTCAATCTTTTTTTTGCAATATCTAATAGCGCCTTCAACGTTGAAGGCGAGAAAAAATGAATAGTCTGTTTCAATAAAATTAAGTCATATTTTTCATTTTTTCTTTTTAAATAATTGTACCCATCTATTTTTTTAAAAATTATATTTTTCTTTATCCCCTTATTTTCTATGATGTCTAGACCAATTGGTTTTTCTTTGAATTTATACTTTTTTTCTAAGTTACTTATTATATTTGCTCTACCACAGCCGATATCTAGTATTTTTGTATTTTTATTAAATTTTACCCTTTTATTTAAAAATTTATTGAACTGATTGATATAATTTTTTGAGGATAACCAAGTTTGGTTGTCCCAGTTTTTTAATTTTTTCATAATATTTAGATAGCATTCAAAATATTACTTTGCTATAATTTAATTGTGAGCACATCATTTCAGTCTAAAATACCTAATTCTTTAAATGAACATTGGATGCCTTTTTCATCTAATAAAGACTTTAAAAAAAATCCTAGAATTATTGTAGGAGCAGAGGGCATTTATCTTAAAACGCACGAGGGAAAAACCTTAATAGACGCTAGCTCAGGATTATATTGTAATCCCCTTGGTCACGGAAGAAAGGAAATTATAAATGCAATTAAAAGTCAACTCGAACAATTAGATTATACTATGCCTTTCCAACAGGGTTATGGGGGATCTTTTGAATTGGCAGCTATGATCGCACAAAAAACTCCGGAGGATTTAAATAGAATCTTTTATACTATTTGTGGTTCTACTGCGGTTGAAACTGCAATAAAAATTTCGGTAGCATACTTTAGGTCAATTGGACAAACTAATAGATTTAAATTTGTTGGTAGAGAAAGAGGTTACCACGGCATGAATATAGGAGCATTGACAGTTGGTGGAATACCAAACAACTCTAAGGAATTTAAAAATATTTTAATGCCAGGCGTTGAACACATGAGACATACTTTCTTGCCAGACCATAAGTTTGTTAAAGGTCAACCAGAAACCGGATCTGAACTTGCTGAAGACTTAGAAACGATTGCAAAAAAATTGGGTGGAGAAAATATTGCTGCTTGTATAGTAGAGCCTATTGCTGGATCGACCGGTACATTAATTCCCCCAAAAAATTATTTACAAAAATTGAGAAATATTTGTGATAAATATGGAATACTTTTAATTTTTGATGAAGTTGTAACAGGTTGGGGTAGGACTGGCTCAGCTTTTGCTGCACAAGAATTTGGTGTTACTCCTGATATAATTACAATGGCAAAAGCGACTACAAATGGGATTGTACCTATGGGAGTAGTTGCTGTTCGTGAAAAAATTTATCAATCTGTCATGGATGCATCGCCGGATGGCGCGGTAGAATTATTTCACGGTTACACTTACTCAGGAATTCCAGTTGCCGTATCAGCAGCTATTGCTGTTCAAAAAATTTTTGAAAAAGAAGATATTTTTGACAGAGTTAAAAATATGTCTAGTTATTTTGAAGAGGGTTTACACTCTCTCAAAGATCTAAAATGCGTTGATAGCATCAGAAACTATGGGCTATTAGGAGGTATCGACATTTCGATGAGAGAAAAACCGGGCAGAGCCGGATTTAATGTTTATAAAAGATGCTATGATGCAGGTGTAAATATAAAACCAACTGGAGACGCACTAATTATAGCACCTCCTTTTATTTGTGAAAAAAGAGACATTGATGAAATAATAGAGAAAATGAGAAAAGGTATTTCTGATCATATAAATTCTAAATTTTAGAATAGTTTTAATTAACCCAAAATAAACAGCAAATTTAACTTACACCAATATCAAAAGTCCCAATTTGAGCAAATTAAGTCTTTTCTATTTTTATAAGTATGATTTAATAGTGACGAAGTATGAGCGCACAACCTAAATATAAAGAAGAAGATTACTATTCTGAGAAAATTGACTCTGCGAAAAAAGTAAATTTAAGAGACTTAGTCGACAGAATGAAAAAAGAGGAAAAAAAAGAGAAAAAAAATAATCTTATCCTTTCAGCAGCGGCAGTATCTGCGGTAGCAGTTTTTGGTATAATTCTTACACTATAAACAATAAATTAAGCTTTTCTTAATAATTGCCAATATTTTAAATTAGTGATTTAGAGATATAATTATATTATAAACTTAAATCATGGCGAGGTAGCTCAGTTGGTTAGAGCACAGGACTCATAAGCCTGGGGTCGGCGGTTCGACTCCGCCCCTCGCTACCAAATCTTAAATATTTTTTAATATAGATTTAATTTGAAAAAAAAAATTTGGTTTAGCGTATTCAAAATATAGCTTGCTTTTTTTTGCGCACAATTTGTCAGTTAAACGATCACCAATCATAAAACTTTTATCTTTTTTAACTTTCCATTTTTTCAATACTTTTCTTATCATTAAGTTATTCGGTTTTCTACATTTACAAATTTTAGTAAATCTTTTTATAACTCCATTTTTATGATGGGGGCAATATTCAATTTTAGATATAATTATATTTTTCTTTTTTAGAAATTTTATTAATTTTTGATTTAGAATCTTTAAGTCTTCAATTCTAATAATTCCTTTGGCAACGCCAGCCTGATTAGTTATAATAAAAATCTTAAATTTTTTTTTATTTAGTAATCTTAGTCCTTTAAAAACTCCAACCCTAAATTTAATATCAGAAAATTTAGATAAATATCCTTTGTCAAAATTTATGACCCCATCTCTATCAAGAAAAGCTGCTTTAATTTTATTTTTTGAAATCATTCAACACTATTAAAATGATACATTAAACTTTCAACCATCTATCATTTTCAAGAGTCCACTTAACAACTTGATCAATTCTTTTTTCTATTGAAACCTTTGGTACCCACCCAAGTTTTTCCATAAAATCTCCACTTAATGCGTACCTCAAATCATGACCTGGTCTACTGCTGTGGAAGTCCACCATTTGATAATTAAGTTTTTTGCCAACCGATTTAGCGATTAACTGTCCAAGTTCTAAGTTATCTAGTTCAACGGGACCGACTAAATTAAATTTTGGGCATTTTGCTCCACCGTAGTCTTTCTCTATTTTTTTTAATTTTTCTCTATTATTAATTAAAAAAAGACATCCGTCTGCCACATCATTTGCATGAATGTAATGTCGGCTTCCAGCTTTTTTCTTATCTATATCACTGTGAATTTCAATCTTTTTTCCATCCCTAGCGCTTATTATGCATTTTGGTATAAATTTTTCAGGGTGTTGACGTTCTCCAAAGACATTCATTGTATGAGTGATAAAAACGGGGAGTTTGTATGAATTTTGAAAAGCTACAGCTAATTCTTCTCCACCGGCCTTTGTCGCACTATAAGGATTAGTAGAATTATATCTATCTCTTTCTTTATATTTAATATTGTGTGGCGCAGGTCCAAAAACTTCATCAGTGCTGAAATAGATAAATAATTCTAACTTTTTATTTTTTCTTGCAAAATTTAAAATATTACAAGTTGCAACAACATTATCTAATACAAATGTCATTGGATCTTGTATTGATCTATCTACATGACTTGATGCTGCCATATGCAGAATGAAATCAAACTCACCTAAGTCTGCCCTTAACATCTCATTAATCTCTGCCCTTAAGTCATGATAAACAACTCTTAATCTTTTTTTTGTTTTAGAGTCTAAATCACTCATAATATCCGCAATTCGATTGAGGTTTCCAGAGTAATCAAGTCTATCAAGCGAAACTATCTCCCAATCTGTATTCTTTAAAATATGAAGAATTGCATGATGCGCTATGAAACCTGCTCCGCCTGTAATAAGTACTTTTTTTGACATCTAAAATTCTAAACTATTATATTTAAAAATTACTCACAATATATTAAATAACATAATGATGGATTTAACTATTATCATAGTATCTTTCAAAAGTGGCAAAATATTGGATAGATGTCTAAGTTCTATAGACGCTAAATATCCAGTAATAGTTGTGGAAAATTCACAAGATCAAACTTTAAAATTAAATTTAGAAAAAAAATACACTAATGTTAAATGTTTTATGACGGATGAAAATCTTGGATACGGTAAAGCAAATAACTTAGGAATCGAAAAGGCCAGAACTAAAAATGTGTTAATTTTAAATCCTGATACAGAGCTGAAAAAAAACACCATTGAAGAGCTGGAAAAATTTTCAAGCAAAAACCCTGATTATGCAATAATCGCCCCAATGATTTATAATCAGATAAATAAGGGTGACGATAATCAAAATACTAATAATAGCCCTTATGAAGTTAAAGAAGTTAAAGGTTTTGCCGTTATGATGAACAAAGCAGTTGTAACAAAAATAGGACTATTTGACGAAAATTTTTTTCTATATTTCGAGGAAATCGACTTATGTAGACGCGTAATTAAAAATAAAAAAAAAATTTATGTTGTGCCATCAGCTCTAGTATTGCACTATGGGGGAAAATCTCACGACAAGACATTTGATTTTCAAATGGAGCTATCAAGAAACTGGCACTATATGTGGTCAAAATATTATTTTTACAAGAAACATTTTGGAATTCTATTGTCAATTTTTAAAATTTTCCCAAATTTTATATCTTCGGTAATAAAATTCGTACTATTTTCAGTTTTAAATAAAAAAAATTTAAAAAAGATTTATTTTTGTAGAATGAATGGTATTTATAACTCTATGATTGGAAGAAAGGCTTGGTATCGGCCACAAATATCACAATGATGTTTGAGATAATAAGTTTAAAATATAAATTATGAAAAATATAATAGTTATTACAGGAGGAGCCGGGTTTGTTGGATCCAATTTAATTAACTTTTTTATTAAAAAAACAAAATATAAAATTTTAAGTATAGATAATTATTCTTCCGGGACTATAAAAAATCATATAAAAGATAAAAGGGTAAAATATTTAAAGAGTGATACAAAAAATATATCTAAGTTAAGATTAAATCCGAAAAAAATTAAAACCATATTTCATTTTGGAGAATTTGCGAGAATTTATCAAAGTTTTCTAAAAATGAATGAATGTCTAGACTCTAACTCGATAGGAACCAATGCTGTATTTAATTATTGTTTGGAAAATAATATAAAATTAGTTTACTCTGCTACTTCTGCATCACTAGGAAACAGCGGTAGTGATAAAGATTTATCACCCTATGCCTTTACAAAAGCAAAAAACTTAGAGTTATTACAGAATTTAAAGAAATGGTTTAAATTTAAATTTGAAGTAATTTATTTTTATAATGTTTATGGCCCTAATCAGATTTCGACAGGGTCCATGGCAACTGTAATCGGAATTTTTGAAAATCAGTATAAAAAAAATAAACCGTTAACCGTAGTAAGACCAGGAAATCAAACTAGAAGATTCACGCATATCGATGACACAATAGATGCCTGTTACCTCGCTTGGAAGAGATCTAAATGTAAACATTATAGTATTTCTAATAAAAATTCTTATTCTATTTATCAAGTGGCCAAAATGTTCAAAACTAAAATTAAATTTGTTCCTAAAAGACCAGGAGAAAGATATGCATCCGCACTTACTAAAATAAGCTTGAATAATAAAGTCCACAAGTTTTTTGGAAAAATTAGATTAAAAGATTATATAAATGATTTTATAACAAAGAATTAGTGCCCAGGAAACTTTATTAAGCTATGAGTAAAATAAGACTTTTTTCTTAAGAGATTATCTCCAGGCAGATCAAATAAGTTTATTATGAATATAAAACCCGCTACTTTTCCTCCAGACATTTCAATTAATTTGGCAGCAGCCTCAGCAGTTCCGCCTGTTGCGATTAAATCGTCTAGAATTAGAACTCTGTCATCTTTTTCAATAGAATCTTTGTGCACTTCAATAGTTGCTTCTCCGTATTCCAATTGGAAATCAACCGAATGTCTCTCTGCCGGTAATTTATTTTTTTTTCTTAACAAAACCAAAGGTTTTTTCAATATGTAAGAAACAGTTGAAGCAAAAATAAATCCTCTAGACTCTATAGCAGACACTTTATTAAAGTCTAATTTTTTGGATACTTTTACTATCTCATCTATGGCATAATTGAAGGCATCTGGATTTTTAATTAAAGTTGTTATGTCTCTAAAAAGGATGCCCTTTTTAGGATAGTCAGGTATTGATCTTATATGTTTTTTTAGATCCATTAAATTCTTTAATTTTCTAACAAAAAAAGGTTTAATATTAAATAATGAAAAAAAGAATTCTCGGGATAATTGGGGGCAGTGGTTTATATAATATTGATGGTTTAGAGAATATAAAATGGAAAAAAATTAATACTAATTGGGGAGAACCATCTGATAGGATATTATCTGCAACTTTAAATAGACAGGAAATTTACTTTTTACCAAGACATGGAAGAGGACATAAAGTTAGTCCTTCCAACATAAACTTTAGAGCCAATATAGAAGCATTGAAAAAAATGGGTGTCACAGATATCGTTTCAGTTTCTGCTGTAGGTTCGCTTCAAGAATATCTCAGACCAGGCTCATTCGTTATCGTAGATCAATTTATTGATAGAACTTTTGAAAGAATTAAAACTTTTTTTGATAAAGATATAGTTGCACATGTATCAATGGCAAAGCCAACAAGTCCAGCATTAATGAAGTGTTGTGAGTCAGCTTTAGTAAAATGTAAAATCCCTCATCAAGTTGGAGGTACATATTTAGTAATGGAGGGACCTCAGTTTTCAAGTTTGGCAGAGTCAAAAATGTATAGAACCTGGAAAGCAGATGTTATAGGGATGACAAATATGCCAGAGGCAAAGCTAGCTAGAGAGGCAGAGATAAGGTATTGCACTGTGGCCATGGTTACAGACTTTGATTGTTGGCATCCTGATCATGATGAGGTGGATGTCCCAACAGTAATCAAAACTTTAAAACAAAATGCGTCTAACGCACAGAGTATGATAATTGAAATTATAAAAACATTTCATTCTTTCAGCCCAAAAGATGATCCGGCAAACGATTGTTTAGATACTGCGATAATTACTCAACCAAGGTATCAGTCAAAAAAAACAATACAAAAACTAAAACATATTGCCGGAAGAGTTTTAAACAAAAAATGAAAATAAAAGGAAAAGAATATCGCACTATCTGGTTCGATAATAACGTTGTTAAAATTATTGATCAAACAAAACTTCCACATCAATTTATCATCAAAGATTTAAAAACTGTAGAGGACTCAATTAATGCAATCAAAACAATGGAAGTGAGGGGAGCTCCTCTTATCGGTGCCACTGCTGCATATGGTTTAGTTTTGTCAATAATCGAAAAAAATGATTTGTCTTTTTTAAAAAAATCTAGCGAAGATTTAATATCTTCACGGCCAACAGCGATTAATCTTAAATGGGCAGTAGATAGAATGATGAAAAAATTATCTGGTGTTAATGAAAAAGATATTCTTAAAATAGCACTAGATGAAGCAAAAGCTATTGTGGAAGAGGATATTAGCTTCTGTAAAAACATAGGACTTAATGGTTTAAAAATCATTGAGGAAATTTATAATAAAAAGAAAAATACAGTTAATATTTTAACTCATTGTAATGCTGGATGGTTAGCGACTATAGATTGGGGAACAGCTACTTCACCAATTTATCATGCTCATCAAAAAGGAATAAAGATTCATGTTTGGGTTGATGAAACCAGACCAAGAAACCAAGGAGCCAACTTAACGTCATATGAATTGAATGAAGAGGGAATACCAAATACTGTAATCACTGATAATGCTGGCGGTATATTAATGCAAAGAGGACAGGTTGATATTTGCATTGTAGGAACTGACAGAACTTTATCTAATGGTGATGTATGTAATAAAATCGGTACTTACTTAAAAGCTTTATCTGCTAAAGATAATAATATCCCTTTTTATGTTGCCTTACCAAGCTCAACAATAGATTGGAGTATTAAAGATCATAAACAAATTCCTATCGAAGAAAGAAATTCAGAGGAGCTATCTCATGTTGTGGGAATTGATGAAAATAATGAAATTAAGAAGGTTAGAATTTACCCACAAAAAAGCAAGTCTTTAAATCTAGCCTTTGATGTTACACCTGCTAAACTGGTAACTGGATTAATTACAGAAAAAGGTGTTTGCAAGGCATCAGAAAATGGATTGAAAGGATTATTTAAGTGAAAAAATTTCTTTTTATTTTAATAATCTTCCCTTCTTTAGCATTTGCTGGAAGCGATGATATTAAAAAAAGCGGTTTCTTAAAAAAACCAATAAGTACTAAAGTAGATAAATTGGAAATTACTGAACCTAAAAATAAAATAATTATTATTTTTAATCATGGGCAGTCTTCTAACGATAGTAAAAAAACGAATAAATGTACTTGGATTGGTAATGTAAGAAATATGGCATCACTCATTGGGGAAAAAGTAAAAGGTAAAGAAATAATGGTGTACAATTTTTGTACTAATCATTTAGAAGGTGATCAAATGTTAGAAAAATACCATTTATGGCACAAAAAATACGTAGGACCCTATATAGGAAAACATAAACTAGAAAAAAGAGTTGATGCAAACATCAAGCTTATAGAGCAATTAGTTAGTATGGGTGTTCCAAAAAAACAAATAATAGTCACCGGACATTCCTGTGGCGGGCTTATGACACTAATGCTTTTTGCTAAACATCCTAATGCAGCAGGCGGAGGTATTTCTTTCAATCAAGCCTGTTTTGGAAAACTTTCAAAAAAATATAAAGCTGCAAAAGTTGGCCCTAAAGCGGCTTTAGAAAGTTTTAAAAAAAAAAAACCAGGACCCTCAGTTGTTAGACAGTCACAAATTGATGAAATAAAAAGTTCCAAAAATTTACCTTTACTTGCATTTACACATCCAAAAGATAGTTACGAAGGATTATTATCTGACTGGCTTGATGAGATACCTGGTTTAGAAAGAATTATTATTTCAGAAGACTATACAATCAACGGTCAAAAATGCTTTAAGGAACACGCCAATGAAAAAGAGCCTGTTAAAGACGGTCACAGAATGGATCATGCTACTTGTTTTCAATATTATAATCCAAAAATCTTAGATTATATATCTTCCAGAATTTAATGAGTAAGCTAAAGTCAGAAATTATAAAATATTCCAAAAAATTAAATATAACTGATTTATCTGCTTTAAGATCAGGAAATATCTCTGCAAGAGCGAAAGAAAAAGGAGTGGATGGTTTTTATATTACTCCTTCTGGCAGAAAGTATTCTTCCTTAAAACCAAAAGATATTGTCTTTGTATCACTTAAAGGTGTGTATGATAAAAAAAAGGTTAAACCATCCTCAGAATGGAGATTTCATCAAGATATTTATGTGAATAAAAAAGAGGCAAAAGCTATAGTCCATGCTCATTCTACTTGTGCTACAGCAGTTTCTACTCATCAAAAAAGTATACCAGCATTTCACTATATGGTTGCAGTTGCAGGAGGCGAGGACATTAAATGTAGTAAATATGCAACTTTTGGAACAAAAAATCTTTCAAGAAATATTATTAGAGCTTTAAAAAATAGAACTGCATGTTTGATTGCTAATCACGGTCAGGTTGCTTTCGGAGAAAATTTAGAAAAAACTTTTGAACTTGCTCAAGAGATCGAAAATATTTGCCATCAATATATAAATGCCATAAGAATCGGAATACCTAAGATTCTTTCAAAAAAAGAAATGAAAATAGTCTTAGAAAAATTTAAAAATTATAAAAAAGGATAGTTTTTTATGATTAAAGTTGGTGAGCACATAACCATTGATTTTCTTGGCGTCAAAAAAGATTATTCTCCTGAATTTTACGAAAAAGTTATTTATAAGATAGCAAAAGCTGCAAAGGTGGAAATATTAAACGTTGCCTCCCATAAATTTGAACCTCAAGGCTTTACTCTAGTTGCTTTATTATCCGAAAGTCATTTTAGTTTTCATACTTTTCCTGAAAGAGGAGTGATAAGTTTTGACTTTTTTACTTGCGGGAAAGTAAATCCAAAAGTAGCACTTAAAATTTTAAGAAAAGAGATAGATCATAAAAGAGTAGTCACTAATGCATTCGATAGGAGCAGTATTGGTTTATATGACGATATATATAGTTCACCCGGTCAAAAAAAATATTATGTTGTGAAAGATGTACTAGAAAAATTCACATCCAAAGTGGGACAATTCGTTGAAATACTGAATCTTGAGGAATTCGGTCATGCGTTATTTATAGATCATGAAATTCAAGTAGCAGAAAAAGATGAAAAAATTTATAGCTCAAATTTTTTTAAATCAAGTTTTGATCTTAGCAAAAAAAATAATAATGTTGCTATCATAGGCGGCGGAGATGGAGGTGTCGCCAGAGCATGTCTAGACAACAATTCAAATTATATTGATTGGTTTGAACTTGACCCTGAAATAGTTGATGTCTGTTATAGGCACTTGCCTAAAATTTGCGCAAAGGTAAAAAAAAGCAATAAGATAAAAACTTTTTGGGGAGATGCATTTAAGAGTATAAAGGAAATTGAGGACTCAAAATATGATAAGATATTTGTTGACCTAAATGATGATCAATATTGTATAGACTTGGCAAAAAAAAATATGAAAGGGCTTAAAAGAATTTTAAAAAAAGGTGGTGTAATTACCGCTCAAGTCGGAAGCAGTGACAAAAAACCGAAACAAGTTGAAAATTGGTGTAAAGTTTTAGATAAAAGTTTCGGAAATGTGAAACTTTCCGGCGCATATGTGCCAAGTTTTGACTGTAATTGGAATTTTGCTTCATCTATAATGAAGTAATGTTTCGTGTATCCTGTATTCAATTAAAATCTAATGACAACATTGATTTTAATTTAAAAAGAACTTCTGAACTAATAAAAAAAGCAGTAAAACAAAAATCTGATTTTATAATTACTCCCGAAGTTTCATCGTTATTTTCATTAAATAAAAAACAATTAAGAAAAAATTGTTCTTACATGAAAGACGATACTTACGTTAATGGAATAAGAATGATGGCTAAACTTTACAAAAAATGGATTTTAATTGGATCTTCGGTTGTTAAAATTTCTAAAGCAAAATTAGCTAATAGATCAATATTGATTAACCCAAAAGGTTTAATCAAAGCATATTATGACAAAATTCATATGTATGATGTAATTCTTAGTAAAAAAGAGAAGTATTTTGAGTCAAAAATATTCACATCAGGATTTAAAGATAAATTATATAAATTACCTTGGGGTAAACTTGGAATGACTATTTGCTACGATTTAAGATTTCCAAATTTGTTTAGAAGGCTATCAAAAAAAGGATCTATTTTTATATCTGTGCCTTCAGCATTTACCGAAACAACCGGAAGAAAACATTGGCATACTCTGCTCAAAGCAAGAGCAATAGAAAATTTTTGCTATATATTTGCTCCAGCACAAGGCGGCACTCATTATAACGGAAGAAAAACGTATGGTCATTCTCTTATCATTTCCCCAGATGGAAAAATTTTAAAAGAATTAAAAAAAAAAGAGGGTGTGATAACTACTGCGATAGATCCAAATTTATCAAAAAAACTTCGATTAAGAATTCCAAGTTTAAGGAATGACTAATTGTAAGATTTTACCTCTTTAATATTTGAACCTAAAAATTGGTTAATCTTCAGTTTAATTTTTGCTCGTTCATCATTCAGTTTATAAACATTTCTTGCCAATTCTATAAATTTATTGTCAAATTTTTTATTTTTTTCCGC
This sequence comes from uncultured Pelagibacteraceae bacterium, assembly GCA_902563575.1. Taxonomy (GTDB): domain Bacteria; phylum Pseudomonadota; class Alphaproteobacteria; order Pelagibacterales; family Pelagibacteraceae; genus Pelagilacustribacter. The sequence continues at coordinate 40,403 of CACEXV010000003.1, read as the reverse complement.
CTCTCTTTTTCCATCTTCAATATCCCAAAGTTTTAAATTAATTTCTTTTAGGTCTTTAATCATATTTTTTAGATCAGCATTTTGACTTATATTTTTTTGAAAAGTGTTGTTTAAAGAAATTAGTTCTTTATCAACCTCAGCAAGTTTCTCTTGGTCTTTAATCTTCTTTTTCTTTATTTCCAAAATCGTTATTTTGTCTACTAATTCTCCTGCAGAAATTTCAGCTAATAACTTGTTTAATTTTAAATTCATATTGATTTTGACCTAACAATAACATTTAATATATGCAGTTGATATAATGTCAAATATTTTGATTATAAAGCATGGTTCTTTGGGTGATTTAATCCAAGCAAATGGCGCAATTAAGGATATCAAGAACGCTCACTCACAATCAAAAGTTTTACTATTAACAGGTGTCGCTTACGTTAATTTCATGTCAGCCTGCCCTTATATCGATGGAGTATTAATTGACAAAAGATTACCTAGATGGAATTTATTTTATCTATTAAAGTTAAAAAAATTATTACAAGGGTATAATTTTTCAAAAGTTTATGATCTACAAAATTCACACAGGACCCTTTTTTATAGAAAATTTATTTTAAACAAACCTGAATGGAGCTCTACATTAGATGCTTTAGAGCCAGGGCAAAAAAAAACCGATTTTGACAAGGATGGTGTCTTAATAAGAATGGGGGTTCAATTAAAAAAAGCTGGAGTCAAATTAAACTATATTGATAAGGTAGATCTTACCTGGGCACTTGAGGATGTTTCTAAACTTATTAAGAAATATACTAATAATGAATTTGTAATGATTTTTCCTTTTTGCTCAAAAAAGCATCAAAATAAGAAATGGCCATACTTTAAAGAACTCATAAACAAAATTAAACAGTATTATAAAAACAGATATGTTGTCTTGGCTGCACCGGGACCTGGCGAAATAAAAGAAGCAAAAGACATCAATAGTAAAGTTGTATTGATCGATGATAAACCAGTAAATATTAACATTTTAATAAGTTTAATTTATAAAGCTAAATTTGTTATATCTAATGACACTGGCCCTGCACACATATGTTCGCATTTAAATAAAAATGGTCTTGTATTATTTGGCAGTCACACATCCCCTGAAAAAGTAAGTATTATGAATAATAATTTTAAAGCTTTAAAATCTGAAAATTTGGGAGAACTATCAGTTGATGAAGTCATGAAACAAGTAAGAGAGAAATTAGACTAACGAAATATACTTTTTAATTATATTCTTCCAGGCGAAATTTTTTGAAAATACCAAAGCATTCTTCCCAAATTCTTTATATTTATCATTCTCAAAAAATTTAATTATTGTTGAATGTATTGAATTCAAATCGTTTCCATCGCACAAGTAGCCCGTTTTACCTTCAATTATAGCATCAGCCTCTCCACCAGCAAGTCCTCCAATAGACCCTTTTCCGTAGCTCGCAGCTTCAATGAAAGAAATACCAAATCCCTCCACAGATTTTTTATGAATGATTGAAGGCATTAAAAATAAATCTGCTTCATTTAATAAAGCCAATTTAAGTTGTTCGTCAGATTTATGAACAAATAATGCACAATCCTGTAATCCTAATTCATCTCTAAGTTCAATCAATTTTTCCTTTTCTTCTCCATCACCGATTGAGATATACTTAATTTTTGGAAATTTAACTTTAAGATTTTTTATTGTCATTAAAACATTTTGGTGGCTCTTTCTAGGATCAAGTCTTGCAACTGTTATTATTTTGGGGTGTGAATTTCCATAAACTTCTTTAGCTTGATTTTTAGCATCTTCAGAAATTTCTAGTGGATAGTTACATCCGGGATTAATTACATAAATTTTTGAAATATCCACCCCCAAATTGCTAGCCATTTTTTTTGTAAATTTTGAGTTTGCAACAATTATTTTACATTTTGTAAATGCTTTGTTCATTCGTTTATTTAGCGATGTGCCAACAGCGTGATTAATTTCTTTAGAATGTATCAAACAAATCGAAGTAATATTTTTTATAGATGTCTCATTTATATTCTCCAAACTCTTCCAATGATCAAAAAAAATTGCTCTTATTTGATTTTTGTTTACAAATTCGCTGACTAAATTAGCTTTTCTATATTTTCTGAAGATTTTAAACCCTGAAACTCTTTGAATGTTTAGTTTTGATTTACTGTCATACTCTTCTGAATTCTCAACTTTATCGGCAAATACTTTTACTGGTCCATGTTCTAGTAAAGAGCAACATAGACCTTCCATTAAGTTCTGTATACCACCGACATCTGGAGGAAAATTTCTTGTAGAAACTACAAACATTAATTAAACCACTTTATATTGCAACCCATACTTGGAATTTGATTTTTTGGTCCTTTTCCTGTCTGGGCAATTAATTTCATTGCCTTAAATAAGTCGCTCTCATCGTCGCTAACAGGTTTTAATTCTTTAAGCTCTCTCATTCGTCCTCTATATTGAAGCTCATTATTGCTATTATAGCCAAAGAAATCTGGTGTACAAACTGCACCAAATTTTTTTGCTATTTCCTGTGTTTCGTCAATAACATAGGGAAAATTAAACTTGTTATCTTTTGCAAAATCCTTCATTTTATCAAATGAATCATCTGGATAATTTTTGGTATCATTGGACATAATTGCAATAGAATTAACACCTAAATTTCTAAGATTATTTGAGTCATCTACTATATTTTTAATTATTGCTTTTACATAAGGGCAATGATTACAAATAAACATTATCACTGTTCCTTTATCTCCCAAACAATCCTCAAGTTTATAAATCTTGTCGTCCACACCTTTAAGACTAAAAGAATGTGGCTTTTCACCAAAATTGCATATTGGAGTTTTTGTTAGAACCATAATATAATAATTATAATAATGATTTATAATTTCAACAATATTAGTCCAAAGTTAGACAAAGATAGCTGGTGTGCTCCAAATTCAGTTCTAATCGGCAATGTTACGCTTAAAAAAGATGCTAACATTTGGTTTAATGCAACTCTTAGAGGAGATGTGGAGCCAATAACTATAGGCGAAGGTTCAAATATACAAGATGGAAGCGTTGTGCACACAGATCCCGGTTGCCCAACCACTGTTGGAAGAAATGTAACAGTTGGTCACTTAGTTATGCTCCATGGCTGCATAATTGAGGATGATTGTCTTATCGGTATAGGGAGCACGATACTAAACAAAGCTAAAATAGGAAAAAATTCTATTATTGGCGCTAACGCGCTTGTCACAGAAAATAAAGTAATCCCGGAGAGATCTCTAGTTCTGGGTAGCCCTGGAAAAATTGTTAGACAAGTAACTAACGAAGAAATTAAACATATAAAAGAAAATGCTCAACACTATGTGGACAACTATAAAAAGTATAAGAAATAGTTTTTTTGTTTTAATTTTTTTGATTTTAAGCTTTCCTACTTTAGATGCGAAGAACAGCAAAGATGTATCTAATACTGAGGTAAAAAAAAAAACCATATCTCACAAAAAAAAATACTCTCTGAATTTAGTTAATAGTAAAGATGGGCATCCTGTAAGATCTGGGAAAAAATCTTACAGATTCGAAGTAAGATTTGGTGATTGCGGGAAAGACAGCGGACATGACGATTGTAAAAAAGACAGACAAAGAACTGAGCTTCAATTTAAAAAACATCAAAAGGATAAAAAAGAATATTGGTATTCAGCATCAATTTATTTACCAAAAGGTTATCAATCAGTAGCCCCAGTTAGAACTACTTTCGCTCAACTTTATGAGAGAGGCTGGAAACCTATTCTTATGGTAACAGATAGAACCGGGGATTGGTTAGAAGTTGGAAGGATGTGGAGTGGGGAGTATGTTGAGATGAAAAAAGCCTTAAAAATAAATGATATGAAAGGCAAATGGACAGATGTATTAATTAATTGTCGATTCTCCAGAGAAGATGACGGCTTCATGAAAGTTTGGGTTAATAATAAATTGATTCTAAATTCGGAAAATATCAAGAATTTAACTCCATATACTAAAAGAGGAGTAGGATTAGATTTCGGGATATATCAAACTTTTGTCAGTGGTTGGAAAAGAAAAAACGGTGATAAACCATATCCAAATATGATTGTTTATTTTGATGAAGTAAATCTAGGAACCTCTAAAAATAAAGTAACAAAAAATTTAAGGAACTAACCAAGTAAATTTTTTAGATCCATCAAAGTCAATTAATGCTCTTCTATGGCCTTTTGCAGCTAAATAAAGCCACTCAATACTATTTATCTTACATTTTATTACACAGAAGTTTTTATATCCATTCTCACTTTCCTCTTTTGTAAAATCAAAATTATCAAATTTATTGTCTAATCCAGAAGTTGGCTTTTCAGATTTTGTTCCTGGACTATTTGTGACCAAATAGCATTTTCTACTTATGTGTCCGGTTTTTTCCCAAGACTCTTTAGTGATGTCATTATTGTAATTAATTTCACAATCGGCTTTAACTCGTAATTGGATCTTTTCTTTTTTTCCATAAAAGAGAATTGAGCATTTGGGATTTTTTTTTATCTTATCTATTTTTGATGATCTAATGTCACTATGATATTGAATAATATTGTTTTTTTGATCAGCTTTTCTTAAAACTATTACTCTTCCATCAAGGTCGTTGTTATTACCACAAATAAAAACTGGTGTTCTGAATTCAGAGTTTCTGTCATTAACGGCTCTAACCAATAAACTCCAAATTTTTTTTTCTATTTCAGCAAAATCTTCGTAATAGCTTAAATTTTCTATAGACACTATTTTCTAAATCTTTTTATCAAACTAGATGTATCCCATCGACTACCACCTAATTTTTGAACTTCACCGTAATACTCATCTATAAGTTTTGTGATAGGTAATGGTGAATTATTTTTTTTGGCTTCTTCCATCGCAATTTTTAAATCTTTTCTCATCCAATCAACAGCGAATCCGTAATCAAACTTATCTTCTATCATAGTTTTATGTCTATTCTCCATTTGCCAAGATTGAGCAGCACCTTTTGAAATAACCTCTATTACATCGTACATATTCAGCTTTGCATTTAATCCAAAATTAATTGCCTCAGATAATCCTTGTACTAATCCTGCAATACAAATCTGATTAACCATTTTACAAAGTTGACCATTACCAGCTGGACCCAATAATTTAATTTTTTTACTGTAACAATCAATGATCGGTTCAGCTTTCTTAAAATCTGATTCATCGCCACCTACCATTACAGTGAGAGCTCCGTTTTCCGCACCAGCTTGGCCTCCTGAAACCGGAGCATCTAAAAATCCAAAACCATGTGCTTTAGCAGAGGCATAAAGTTTTCTTGCTATGTTTGCTGAGGCTGTCGTATTGTCGATGTAAACGGATCCTTTTTTTATGGAATTATACAGTCCATTTTTTCCTATTGTAACTTCCTCTAAATCTTTGTCATTTCCAACACATGTAAAAACAAAATCAGCATCTTTAGCAGCATCTTTGGGGGTCTCAGCCAGTTGTCCTTTGTAATCCTTGATCCATTTTTCAGCTTTTGATTTTGTACGATTATAAACAGTTACATTATGCCCAGCTTTTGATATATATCCAGCCATTGGGTAACCCATTACACCTAAACCTATGAAAGAAACTTTGTAACTCATAAATGCTCTTTGTTAGTTTAAATAAAAAAGTAATTTTTTTTGGATTCATATTTACATTTTTTTCAAGTTTTGGACAGAGTTTTTTTTTAGGACTATTTAACCCAAGTATCAGAAGCGAATTAGGCATATCTCACGGAGAATTTGGCTCTGTGTATGCAATAGCAACAATATTTTCAAGTTTACTTTTGGTTTGGTTTGGAAAAAAAATTGATGAAATTAAAATTTTTCAATATTCCTTAATTGTTGTTGTCTTATTATCAGTTGCGAGCTTTAACTTTTCCTTAATTAACAACTTTATATATTTGTTTTTTGCAATTTTTCTTATGAGATTTTCTGGTCAAGGATTAATGTCGCATACCGCATCCACAACAATATCAAGATATTTTAACAAACGTAGAGGTAAAGCTTTGAGCGCAATATGGTTTGGACTATCAACTGCTGAATTTACTTTGCCGACCTTGATGATTTTCTTACTAACCATATTTTCATGGAGAGTAATTTGGCAATCTATATCTTTATTGATAATTTTGGCTTTACCTTTAATAATTTATTTCACAATTAAAAATATTACTTTTGAAACTAGAGAACAACTATCTAATAATGAAATAAAATCTTCAATTAAGATAAAAGACTGGACTAGAGGTGAAGTTCTCAGAGATTTCAAATTTTATATACTATCGTTAAATATGCTAGCTATGCCTTGGATAGCTACTGGAGTTTTTATATATCAATCATTTATTGCTGAGTCTAAATCATGGGATATTTATCTGATACCAAAATCGTTTATGGTATACTCAATTACTTCAATATTAACCTTAGTTTATTCTGGTTTTTTAGTCGACAGGTTCACAAGTAGAAAATTAATTCCATTTATGAACATTCCGATGCTGATAGGTTTAAGTCTACTTTATATAATCAGTAATGAATATGTATCATTTTTATTTTTTGGATTATTAGGTGTATCTAATGGCCTAGCCAATGTTCTTGGCTCATCAACATGGGCGGAGGTTTATGGCGTAAGATATATTGGAAGTATAAAAGCTCTAACCACAGCTTTTATGGTACTTTCAACTGCTTTTGGCACTGCTATTTTTGGCTTTTTAATAGATATAAATTTCACCATAGAGCAAATTTCAATGACTTGTATTATATATACGACGATTTCTTTAGCATTATTAATTATGGTAAAAAGGTCAATTGAGCCCATTAATATTACAAAAAGTACTTGATTTATTTAAGTTAAATGAAATATAAGATTTTCAATGGCAAGAATAACTGTAGAAGATTGTTTAGAAAAAATAGATAACCAATACGACTTGGTGTTATTAGCTAAAGAGAGAACCGTACAATTAAATGCTGGCTCTCAAATGCTAGTTGAAGAAGATAATGATAAAAGAACCATTATATCCTTAAGAGAAATTGGTGATGGAAAAATACAAATTGATGAACTTGAAAAAAGTGCAATCAAAAGATTGAGAAAAGAACCTGATCACGTAGAGGAAGAAGAGGAGAGCGAGACTGAAGAAAACGACGAATTTGAAAATCTCTATAAAGGCCAAGTTTCTAAGAGTGGAGCTGCTATTTTACCATCAAAAAGGGCAAGGAGAATTCCTGAAGTTAAACAAAATCCTCAACAAAGTTCGTTAGCTAAAGAGGCCTTAAATGAATTGAAAGATTCACAACCTGAAATTAAAGAAGAGAACTTAGATAAAGAAGAAGAACCGTTAAAACTTGAAGACGAAGTAACCAAATCAGAATAATAATGCAAAAAACAGTATCAGTAGCGCCGATGATGGATTGCACTGATAAACACGAGATTTATTTCCTAAGTTTAATAAGTAAAAACGTTCATTTGTATACTGAAATGATAGTCGCAAATGCAATCATTAGAGGAGATAGGAAAAAATTATTATCATTTAAAAAAATTAACAATCCAGTTACACTCCAAATAGGTGGATCAAACCCCATCGAATTAGCAGAGGCATGTAGAATTTCTGAAGATTATGGTTATAAGGAAATAAATTTAAATCTTGGATGCCCTAGTAAAAAAGTTCAAAAAAATAAATTTGGCGCATGTTTGATGCAGGAACCAGATCTTGTTGCGAAGTGTATAGAGTCGATGACAAAATCAACTAAGCTTCCAGTGACTATTAAAACAAGAATTGGATACAATGATGTAGAAGACTTCGATTTTTTGAAATCATTTATAAAAAGATTAAAAGATGCCGGTTCTAAAAAATTTGTTATCCATGCTAGGAAAGCATTACTAAAAAAATTAACCCCTAAAGAAAATTTAAACATACCTCCTTTAAAGTATGATTTTGTTTATAAACTTAAAGAGCAATTTAAAAAAGATGAAATTATTATTAATGGAGGAATAAAAAATACTGAAGAGGTGAAAAAACATTTATCAATGGTAGATGGTGTGATGATTGGCAGAGCAATATACCACTCGCCGTACTTTTTAGCAGAAATTGAAAAAGAAATATTTAATAATAATAATGTTCCCACAAGAACTGAGGTAATGGAAAAATTAATACCTTATATAGAAGAAGAAACCTCTAAAGGCACTCAATTAAATCATATCATGAGACATACGATTGGTTTATTTCATGGACAGAATGGTTCAAAAACGTGGAAACAGTATCTTTCAAAAAATATGTGTATTAGAGATGCAGATCTTCAAAAAGTTAATCACATAATGGATCAAGTAAGAAAAACTAATCCAGTTTCTTTAGAAAGATAATTTTGGAAATATTCTCTCAATCACAGACAATTTATTTAGTATTGATAATGATAGCAACAGCAATACCTGCAGGGTTCGCAGCGGGTTTTTTTGGTATTGGAGGAGGATTAGTCACCGTTCCAATTTTATTCTATATATTCAATACGTCTGGAATAGAGCCAACCTACGTTATGCATTTAGCAGTTGGAACATCCTTTGGAATTATAATACCAACCTCAACTGTTTCAGTATTAACTCATCATCAGCACAAAGCTGTTGATTTTAATATAGTAAAAGGATTCGGATTTTTTGTTGCAACAGGAGTAATTCTTGGAACTGTATTTGCAGCAAGTTTAGAGACAAAACCTTTAATATTATTTTTTACAATTGTTGTTTATATTCTCTCTTTTTATTTGCTATTTTTAAAAGAAAGACAAACAAGCATAGAAATAAAAATGGGATTATTATCTAAAGCTGTCTCTGGTATCATTAGTGGCTTTATATCAGCACCAATGGGAATTGGAGGAGCGGTAATGAATGTGCCAATATTAAAATTTTTTGGTTATCCCATAAATAAAGCTATTGGTAGCGCTGCAGCTATTGGATTTATAATTGCATTGTTTGGTGCAGCAGGTTTTCTAATTTCTGGATCATATTTAAACGTCGATTTACCTATGAGCTACGGATTTATTAATATTCCAGCGTTTCTAATATTTTTTCCAATTACTGCTTTTATGGCAAGGTTAGGGGCAAAGGCAAGTCATAGAATTGATAAAATGAAAATGACAAAATATTTTGGATTATTTCTAATAGTAATTGGAACTAGATTTTTATTTGAATACTTTAGACTTTAAATTTTTTGATCGTACTCACCAATTTTTCCAGTTTTTTGAAGCAAGTTATCTATAAATTCAAATATTTTTTTCTTTCTACTATCAGATGTTGTGCTTTCTGTGACAACCACTAATGATGGCTTGTTAGAAGAAGCTCTTATCAACCCCCATGATCCATCTTGTAAAGAAAATCTCACACCGTTCACAGTTAATATATCGGTAATGAACTGACCATCTATTTTAACATCTTTTTTTTTTGCTATTTCAACTTCTTTAACAATATTATCAACGACTTTATATTTTTCCTCGTCTTTACAAAATGGTGCCATGGTAGGTGTTTGATAAGTAACCGGCAGCTCTTTGATGATATTTTGCATGCTACTACCGCGATTGACCAAAAGATGACATACTTGAATCGCAGAATTAATACCGTCATCATAACCATACCCCAATGGCTTATTAAAAAAGAAATGTCCGCTTTTCTCGAAACCAGCTAATGCATTTTCAATATTTACCTTTTTTTTAATATGAGAATGCCCTGTCTTCCAATATATAGTTTTACATTTATTATTTTTAAGTATTTTATCATTTGTAAAAAGACCTGTTGATTTCACATCGACAATAAATTTAGAATTTTTATGTGAGTCAGAAAGGTTTCTAGCTATTAACAAACCTATCTTATCTGCAAATATTTCATTCCCTTTATTATCTATAACGCCACATCTATCCCCGTCTCCATCAAAACCAAAACCTATATCTGCTTTATTATCTTTTACAGCTTTGGAAATAGCATGAAGCATTTTGAGATCTTCAGGGTTAGGATTATATTTAGGAAAAGACCAGTCTAATTTACAGTCTAATTCTATAACTTCACAACCTATACCTTTTAATATTTGTGGTGCAAATATACTAGCGGTTCCGTTACCACAAGCAACAACTGCCTTAATTTTTTTTTTTATTTTATTACTATTTATTAAATTTTTTATGTAAATGTCTTTAAAATTTTTTATTATCTTTTCTGAGCCTTTTCCATTAATAAATTTTTTATTAAGCGTTATATCTTTTAACTCTTTCATTTCTTCTGGAGTATGTGTAAGGCCCTTTTTTATGCCCATCTTTACTCCCGTCCATCCATTCTCGTTATGGCTTGCAGTAATCATTGCAATGGCATCAGCATTCAAATTAAACTGAGCAAAATAAACAGTTGGAGAAAGAGCCAATCCAATATCTTCAACATTACAACCGGTAGAAATTAATCCTTTTTTGAACGCTTGTTTTATTTTTTCACTGTACGATCTGTAATCATGACCAATTATTATTCTTGGGTTAGTGATTCTCGTTTGATTGATTATTTGTGAGCCTAAACCTTTACCAAGTTGCTCTATACCCTCTAAATCAATATCTTTTTCAAAAATCCATCGGGCATCATATTCTCTAAAACCATTGGGATTAATCAGCATAATATATGCTTTTAACAGTATTTTTTTATCAACAAAACTTTCCACTTGATTATTAATTTAAATGTTCTTATAATGTTCTATTGAATTAGTAGTTTATGTAGTATATTAAGATTTCTGTAACACAACATATAGTTGTTTACTAACATTTACACACTAAAAGTAACTAATTATGAACAAAAACGTATCTTTGGCAATAAAAAAAGCTATGGGCTCTTTAGGTGAAAAGAACCATAATGAAACAATCAGCAATTTTCCAAAAAAACCTGATCTCTTTTCTTTAACAGGAGACACAGAACTATTTCAGAACGACAAAGGCATAACTATAAAAATTGATCGCACAAAAGACCAAAATTTAACAAATTTTGGTAGAGCTACTTTATCAGACAGATATCTTGGTCAAAACGAGTCCTACCAAGATTTATTTGCGAGAGTAGCAAGCGTATATGCCGACGATAATTTGCATGCGCAACGTCTTTATAATTATATTAGTAATTTATGGTTTATGCCCGCAACCCCGGTTCTCTCGAATGGAGGAACTGAGAGGGGCTTACCTATCTCGTGTTTTTTAAATGAGGCTGGAGACAGCTTGGAGGGAATACTTGATTTGTGGAGTGAAAACGTTTGGTTAGCAGCGCGTGGTGGGGGAATAGGTAGTTACTGGGGCAACTTAAGATCTATAGGAGAGAAAATCGGAAAGGTTGGAAAAACATCTGGCATAATACCTTTTATAAAAGTAATGGACTCTTTAACTTTAGCAATTAGTCAAGGATCTTTAAGAAGAGGTTCGGCTGCTTGTTATTTGCCAATAGACCATCCTGAAATTGAAGAGTTCATAGAAATGAGAAGACCTACTGGCGGTGATGTTAATCGAAGATCGCTAAATTTACACCATGGAGTTTTGGTGACTGATGACTTTATGAGAGCAGTAGAAACAGACGATCAGTGGCCACTAAGAAGTCCTAAAGATGGATCGGTTCAACAAACAATATCTGCAAGAAATCTGTGGATTAGATTGTTAACTGCAAGAGTTGAAACTGGAGAACCTTATATAGTTTACATTGATACAGTTAATAGACAAATTCCTCAACATCATAAATTAGCAGGATTGAAAGTAAAGACATCTAACTTATGCAGCGAGATTACGCTACCGACAGGCAATGACAATAAAGGAAATGACAGAACAGCAGTTTGCTGCTTATCTTCACTAAATTTAGAAACTTATGATGAATGGAAAGATGAACCACAGTTTATAGAGGATGTAATGAGATTTTTAGACAATGTGATGTCTGACTTTATAAATAAAGCTCCAGATACTTTCAAAGACGCAAAGTATTCTGCGATGAGGGAAAGAAGTGTTGGTCTGGGAGTTATGGGTCTGCATTCTTTTTTTCAACAAAAAGGCATACCTTTTGGTTCCGTCATGAGTAAAGTTTGGAATCAGAAAATTTTTAAACATATTCATGAAAAAGCAAACGAGGCTTCAGTTAAACTTGCAGAGGAAAGAGGACCTTGTCCTGATGCAGAAGAGTACGGAATTAAAGAGAGATTCTCTAACAAGACAGCAATTGCTCCAACAGCATCTATATCGGTCATATGTGGAGGCGCCTCCCCAGGTATTGAACCGATAGCAGCAAATAGCTACACACATAAGACACTGTCAGGATCTTTCAATGTCAGGAATAAATATTTAGCAAAGGTTTTAGATAAATATAAAAAAAATAATGATGAAACCTGGTCAAGTATAACGACCAATCAAGGTTCAGTTTCTCATTTAGATTTTTTAACCCCAGAGGAAAAGGATACTTTTAAAACAGCTTTTGAGATTGATCAGAGATGGATCATAGAGCTTGGAGCTGATAGAACACCTTTTATCTCTCAAGCTCAATCTGTTAACGTTTTTGTCCCAGCTGATATCCATAAAAAAGATTTGCATCAAATACATTTCCAGGCATGGAAGAAAGGTCTCAAAAGCCTTTATTATTGTAGATCTAAATCCATCCAAAGAGCAGAAAATGTTAATTCTGGTTCTTCAACAGATGTGACAAAAAATGTGTACGCTAGTAAAAATAAATCAAATAATGAAGAAAACAAATATGAGGAGTGTTTATCATGTCAGTAGCAAAAAAATTAGATACAAACAATACGAACAAAAAAATGGGTTTATTAGTCGAAAACCCAGTTTATAAGCCATTCAGATATCCATGGTGTTACGATTCCTGGTTAACACAACAGAGAATACACTGGTTACCTGAAGAGGTACCGTTAGGTGATGATGTTAGGGATTGGCAAAAAAATTTATCAGTTGAGGAAAAAAACTTACTAACTCACATATTTAGATTTTTTACTCAGGCTGATGTAGAAGTAAATAATTGCTATTTACGACATTACACAACTGTTTTTAAACCAACTGAAGTTTTAATGATGATGACTGCATTTGCATCAATGGAGACTGTACATATAGCAGCCTACTCGCATTTACTAGATACTATAGGTATGCCAGAAACAGAATACTCTGCATTCATGAAGTATAAGGAAATGAAAGACAAATATGATTACATGCAAGGATTTGATGTCAAATCTGATCACAACATAGCTATGACAATGGCTGTTTTTTCAGCTTTTACTGAAGGCCTTCAGTTATTCGCAAGTTTTGCAATTTTATTAAACTTTCCAAGATTTAACAAAATGAAAGGTATGGGCCAAATAGTAACATGGTCGGTAAGAGATGAAACGTTGCACTGCAATTCAATGATAAGATTGTTCAGAGAGTTTATAAAAGAAAAACCTGAAATATGGAACGATAAATTGAGAACAGAAATTTATGATGCATGTAAAACGATCGTTAAACATGAGGATGCATTTATTGATCTAGCGTTTCAAATGGGACCCATGAAAGGACTAACCGCTGAAGAAGTTAAACAATACATTCGTTATATTGGCAATAGAAGGTTAGAGCAACTTGGTTTGAAACCAATTTATGACGTAAAGAAAAATCCTTTAACATGGTTAGACACAATGTTGAATGCTGTAGAGCATATGAACTTTTTTGAAGGTAGAGCAACAGAATACTCTAAAGCATCAACCAAAGGATCGTGGTCCGAAGCTTTCTCATAAGCTTGAAAGTTAAATATAAAAGATATTGGCGAAAAACTGGGATGAAAGGTTCCATAGCCAATATTTTTATGCAGCAATTAGTCAAACATAGACCAAAGAACTTTTTAGAAATAGGTGTATTTTGCGGAGTTACAGCAAGAAATGTTTGTGATTTACTCCACAAACTCCATGGTAGTGAATTTAAGTATACCGGTGTAGATTTATTTGGAGATATTCCATCTACAAAAGGAGAGGTAGTTCCAAAATATTTAAAAAATCAATATTTCAATAATCCCTTAAAGAGAATTTATTATAATTACATAATCAGGGAAAATTTAAATTCAATAGAGAGTGTTACTAAATTTTTAGAAAAGTATAAAGGTAATGTAACTTTAATCAAAGGTGACACAAATAAAGTTTTAAAAGACTATGACTTTAAAGAGATAGATTACGTTTTTTTAGACGGCGGTCACAGTTATGAAACAGTTATAAATGACTTACATAATCTTTATAATAATCTTAAAGACAAGAGAAGAATTATATTGTGCGACGATTATAATCATCCTGAATGCCCTGGCTTAAAAAAAGCAATAGACGAATTTGCTAAAACTTATCATTTGAAATTAGAAATTATTCACGGTAGATTTGCTGAATTAACTACCTAAATGATTAGAATATTAATACTTGCCTTAGTTTGGATATTATCGATTGTCTTTTCGGTCATATGGTCATATGAAAATCCAGAAAAAGTGGAACTTATAAAAAGTTATTTTAAAAAAAAACAAACTGTTGAAGTTAAAAAAGCCAGCTCAAATATTCAAAGGTTTACTGCAAACTCATTTACTATCGAAGTAGAAAAAGTTTTAGACATTAACGACAAAACTGCTTTTGTCACACACCCTAAAAACGAGGACTTTGATGCTAAAAAGTTAACGATATACACTCAAAGCGGTAGTGTAATTAAAAACCTTGTTCCTAAAAAAATAGACCTACCAAACTCTTTCACACTTCAAAGAAATGGAGGAATAAAAACAATTATTTACAACGGGCAAGAAGTATTCGCTTTAATTTCAGCTAAGGAAAAAGATTGCTTTTTCGCCTTATTAACTAATATAAAAAATAAAAGGGAGTTATTCAAAACTGAATGTTTACCTGAGAAAGCAAAAAATAATGATTTTAATGGGTTGGGAAGTAGCAATTTACATGTTGATGGAAAAATTTTATTTTCCATAGGAACTCCAGAAAAACATGCAAGTAAAAATAGCTTGCTGGCACAGGATAAAAATTCAAAATTTGGTAAAATTCTTGAAATAGATAAAAATCAACTTAATAAAGATCAGAAAGTTGAAGTTAAAGTTTTTTCCATGGGCCATAGAGTGCCTCAAGGTTTAACCAAATTAAGAAATCAAATTTTTGCAGTGGAGCATGGGCCAAAAGGTGGAGATGAACTTAATGCCATAAAAAGAGAAGCAAATTATGGATGGCCACTCGCTTCATACGGTACAAATTATATGAAAGACAATGGTGGGGATGGCAAATCTTACAATGTAAACCATAAGAAATTAAATTTTACCGAACCTCTTTTTGCTTTCGTTCCATCAGTTGGTATATCAAGTTTAAATACTTGTCCAAAAAAATTGATTTCTTACTACGACAAACCTTGCTTAATGGCAACATCATTGTATGGAAATAATTTAAGAAAAGGTCATTCTATAATAATTTTTTTACTTAATGAGCAAATGAATAAAGTAAATTCAATTGAGAAAATCCGTTTAGGCAACTTAGTTTTAAGGCATTTTGTTACTGACACGAAAAATGAATTATTTTACGAAAAAGAAGATGAAATTTATTTATCAGCAGACAAGAAAGGAATTTTTAGATTAAAATTTACTAATTTTAGATGACTATCTTTGGTTTAATAACATGACTTCTCTATGTTCATTCCCTTTATACTTAGATAGTGGTCTTATTAATTTATTAGAGGCATGTTGCTCCATAATGTGAGCTGACCAACCTGTAATTCTTGAAATGACAAAAATTGGAGTGTAAAAGTCTATATCAATACCCATCATGTAATATGTAGGTCCACATGGAAAATCTACATTAGGGTGAATATTTTTTCTCGCGATCATTTCTTTCTCTAATATTTCATAAATTTGAGTATACTTTTCTTTTTTTAATAATTTAGCTACTTTAAATAAATAATGTCTCATCGTAGGCACTCGTGAGTCACCACTTCTATAAACTCTATGACCAAATCCCATTATTACTCTTTTTTCAGCTAGAGCTGTATCAAGCCAAGCTTTTGCTCTTTCTGGTTTTTTTATTTCTTTCATCATATGCATGACAGCTTCGTTAGCGCCTCCATGTAATGGACCTTTCAAACTCGCTATTGCACCAGTAATTGCGCCATGGATATCAGATAGACTACTCGTAATTGTTCTTGCAGTGAATGTAGACACATTGAAACTATGTTCAGCATATAAGATTAAGGAAATTTCAAAAGCTCTGACTATTTCTTTATTTGGAACTTTTCCAAACATCATATTTAAAAAATTTTCTGCAAAAGATAATTTATTGTTAGGTCTTATAATCTTTTTACCTTTTCTAACCCTAAAGAATGCAGCAACAGCCGTGGGAGCCTGAGAAAATATTCTCATTGCTTTTCTCATATTAGCTTTAGGTGAGTTATCTTTTGTTTCTTTATCTTCTAGTGCCATTAAACTCACAGCAGTTCTAATAACATCCATTGGATGAGCTTTTTTAGGCATTTTTGAAATATCATCTAAAATTTGTTTCGAGAGTTTTCTATTTGCCTTTTCCTCACGCTCAAATTTTTTAAGTTGTTTCTTGTTCGGTAATTCACCATTTAAAACTAGGTAAGCAACTTCCTCAAAACTACATTTATCACAAAGCTCTTGAACGGTGTATCCCCTATAAGTCAGCGAGTTTATTTCTGGCATGACCTGAGATATTGTTGTTTCATCAACAACTATACCTAGCAATCCTTTTTTAACCTCATCGCTCATTACTCATGTCCCTCTGTAGAAAAATCTGTTATTTTTTTTCCAGGTGTATTGTATTTCTCATATTCTACGAGCTCGTACAACCTTTTTCTAGTCTGCATTTTGTCAATTATATTATTTTGATGTCCCTCAGAAAATATGGTTTTTAATCCTTCTTCAACGCTCTTCATAGCCAATCTTTGCGTTGTTACTGGATAAATTACTAAATTGTAACCTAAATTTTGAAGTTCATTCTTGTTAAGTAATTTTGATTTACCAAATTCAGTCATGTTCGCCAATAAATAACATTTTGTTATTTTTCTAACTTTTTCAAATTCTTTTTCATCTTTCATAGCTTCAGGAAATATCATATCTGCTCCAGCTTGTTCGTAAGCTTTTATTCTATCTAGAGTCTTTTCCAAACCTTCTACAGAATTTGCATCGGTTCTTACAATTATCAAAAAATTTTTATCTATTCTTGACCGTACTGCTATCTTAATTTTTTTTACCATTTCATCTTTAGATACAAGTTCCTTGTTATCCAAGTGACCACATCTTTTTTCGTCTATTTGATCTTCAATGTGACATCCAGCTAAACCCTTTTTTTCTAAAGTTGAAATTGTGAGTTCACAATCTTTAAATCCTGTGTCTGCGTCCACTATTGTTGGTAAATCAGTAACTTTGGCTATTTGTTCAGCTCTGTAACTTATTTGATCTAAGGTAGTAAGACCTATATCTGGAATTCCAAGATCATTCGACATTACTGCTCCTGAAATATAAACGCCATCAAAACCAATCTCATTTATTAGTTTTGCACATAAAGGATTATATGCTCCGGGAAATCTTAACAATTTATTTGATTTTAATTTATTTCGAAAATCTTTTCTTTTCTCTTGTATAGTTTTTTTTGTAAAGTGCATTAATATTTTTATATTAAAGCATTTATCAAAAATCAAAGACTATTTTGCAAGAATAAATATTCCAGTCAAAACTAATAATAAAGCTAATATATACTCAATTATTTTTTTTGTTTTTTCATTTTTAATAAAAGTTCTTAGAGAATTTCCAAATAAAGCCCAAAGAGCTATTGTTGGAAAACATATTACTGCGGCTGTAAAAGACACAAACATGACCCCAACCAAAAGATTCTCTTCAGCTGGAAAAAAACCAGAGGCGACTGTTAAAGCAATAGACCAAGCTTTTGGATTAATGAATTGAAATAGCGACGCTTCATAAAATCTTAGCGGTCTTCCTGACTCATTTTCAGCCAAACTAAATGAGCCAATCATTTTCCACCCCAGATAAATTAAATAAATAAAGCATAAAAACTTCATATAAAATTGTATTTCGGGAAACTTAATAAAAATAGTTCCTAAGCCCAAGCAAGTCAAACCTATTTGAAAAATATGTCCTAACGGTATGCCAATCAAATGTGGGAGTGTTTTTTTAAAACCAAATTTCATCCCTGATGCCGTAAGCATAGCATTATTAGGCCCTGGAGTTATAAACATTGTAAAGTAAAAAACTGATAGTGCAGATAGCAGAGCAAAATTAATCATAAGTATTTTTTTATTATTAATTCAAAATTAATAAAATCTTTTATAGAATCATTATGTTTAATTTCATTTTTATTTTTTTCTGTGTAACCATTTTCTACAAGAATGAACGGTACTTCTGCACTAATTGCAGATTGAGAGTCTACCTCACTGTCTCCAACCATAATTGTTTTTTTTAAACTACCGCCTAAAATTTCAACTACATTGGTTAAATGTCTTGGATCTGGTTTATTGAAAGGGAAGGTGTCTGAACCTGCAATATATTCAAAAAATGAGTTAAGTTTTAATTTTTTAATTAAGTCTATGGCCAACTTTTCTTGTTTGTTTGTGCAAATTGCCATAGAGATATTTTTATTCTTTGCCCAACTTAAAAACTTTTCAATACCATTAATTGGTTTACTATGACTGTCGATATTTTTACTATAAAAATTTAAAAACTCTTTGGTCATATCATTTTTTAATTTTTCATCTTTAATTTCTTCTTTAAATGATCTCTGCATCATTATCCAAGCGCCCCGACCTGCTAATTTCTTGATATCTGACAATTTTTTTTGTTGGTGACCAAACTTTTTCATAACATGATTATGTGCAGCCATGAGGTCTGGTGCCGTATCTATGATAGTGCCGTCTAAATCGAATAGAATAGTAAGTTTTTGACTCATTTCATTTAGTTTTAAAAAGAAATAATTTGTGAGTTATTTCTAATATAATTCTAATGTAAAGAGAATTTTTTATGAAAACAAATGTAAAATTAATAAAATCTAACAAGAACAGATTAAATCAGGATAATTTAAGAAATAAAGCAATAATTAAAGGTGTAAATTTATTGTTACCAGAAACAGTTTATCTTTCTAAGGACACAAAATTTGGAAAAAATATTACAATAGAGCCTTATGTGTATATTGGATCTAAGGTTATAATTGGGGACAATGTTGTAATAAAATCTTTTTCACACCTTGAAGGCTGTAAAATAGAAAAAAATGTTTCCATAGGTCCTTATGCAAGATTAAGAAATGGTACAAAAATATCACCAGGCGCGAAAATAGGAAATTTCGTAGAGACAAAAAATTCTACCATAAATGCAGGGTCAAAGATAAATCATCTATCTTATATTGGGGACACAAAGATAGGCAAGAATTCAAATATTGGAGCTGGAGTTATAACATGTAATTATGATGGAATTAAAAAAAATAAAACTTTAATTTCTGATAATGTTTTTGTTGGATCAAATTCGTCTTTAGTAGCCCCAATTAAAATTCAAAAAAATTCTGTAATTGGCGCTGGGTCTGTAATAACTAAAAACGTAAGTAAAAACTCTTTGGCTTTAAGCAGAGCAGGTCAAAAGGAAATATCAAATTATAAAAGAAAGAAAAAATAAATGTGTGGGATTATTGGTATAGCTAGCGATAAATCAGTTTCATCTAATATTATTAATTCATTAAAAAGGTTAGAATATAGAGGTTACGACTCTGCAGGTTTAGCCACTTTAAATAATAATTTAATAATAGAGAAAAAATGCTCAGGAAGGGTTGAGCAATTGGAAAAAATCATTTTTGAAAGTCCAGTAAAAGGAAATATAGGAATAGGCCATGTAAGGTGGGCAACTCATGGTATTCCAAATACTGTGAATGCACACCCACACTCTAGTGAAATAGTATCAGTAGTGCATAATGGAATAATTGAAAATTCGGATGAATTAAAGAAGAAACTAGAGAAAGAGGGTGTTAAATTTAAATCACAGACTGACACAGAAGTTATTACCTTTTTAATCACTAAGGCACTAGAGAGTTCTGATCCACTTGACTCAGTATTTTTAACCCTAGAAAAACTCAAGGGCAGTTTTGCTCTTGGAATATTATTCAAAAATCACAATAATATTATAATAGGCGCAAGAAGGGGCAGCCCTTTAGCTGTAGGGTATGCAAAAAACGAAAATTACTTAGGATCAGACTCTTATGCTCTTAAATCAATGACAAATAAGATCTCTTACTTAGACGATGGAGACGTTTGCGTTTTGAACAAAGATCATATCGAATTTTACAATCAAAAAAAAACAAAGATAAATAAAAAAGTCTTAGTTTTGTCAGATGATGCTAGGTCAATAAGTAAGGGTGATTACAAAAACTTTATGTCGAAAGAAATATTTGAGCAACCAATAACAATTAAGAATTGTATGAATGAGTACATCGATAAAATTAGAAATCAAATTAATCTTTACGATTTTCCAATTCAACCAGATAAAATCGATAAAATTACTTTAATAGCATGCGGCACTGCCTATCATTCTTGCTTGGTTGCAAAATACTGGTTTGAAGAAGTTACAGATTTAGATGTAGAAGTAGATATTGCTTCAGAATTCAGGTATCGAAACATTAAATTTAAAAAAAATAATCTATATATTTTTGTATCGCAATCAGGAGAGACTGCCGATACTGCTGCAGCTTTGGAATTATGTAAACAAAATAATGCAAAAACTTGCTCCATTGTAAACGTAGTAGAAAGTTCCATAGCGAGACTATCTGATTGGGTATTACCTATTCACGCCGGTCCAGAAATAGGTGTTGCATCAACAAAGGCATTTTTAGGTCAACTATTAGTTTTATACATCCTAATTTTAAAGATATCTAAAATTAGAGGCGATGTTTCTGAAAAAGAAATAATAAAAAAAATTGATGATTTAAAAAAAATTCCAGATGCATTAAATCAAGTATTAAAAATTGAGGATAAAATCCAAGTAATTGCAAAAGACTTTGTAAATGCTAAGGGCACAATGTATCTAGGAAGAGGATTATCATATCCAATTGCATTAGAGGGTGCTTTGAAACTAAAAGAGCTGTCTTATTTACATGCCGAAGGATATCCGGCTGGTGAAATGAAACACGGACCATTAGCTTTAATTGAAGACGGACTTCCTGTTGTTGTATTAGCACCAAATGATAAATATTTTGAAAAAACAATTTCTAACATGCAAGAAGTCATAGCAAGAGGAGGAAAAATTCTTTTGATTACAGATAAACATGACGAAGTCATCAGCGAAAACTTAAGATTTAAATTAGAAATACCATTTATTAATTATCTTTTAACACCTTTTATAATTACTGTGCCATTGCAACTTTTGGCATATCATGTCGCTAGCTTAAAAAAATGTGATATAGATAAACCAAGAAATTTAGCCAAATCGGTCACTGTTGAATAGAAAATACTTTTAATTTTTTTTTGTTCAATAAACTTACAGGGATATTTTTTTTGTTTTTTAAAGAATGATATAATCTCGTTTTTTTTCTTGTCGGAAGCCATAACCATATTCTTTTTGATTTATTAATTAAATCAATACCTAAAGTTACTCGATAAAAATCATTTCGAACTATACCTCTAACTAAAGACTTGTTTTTAATTTTTTTGTCATCAAAAAAAATAGATGCAATATGGCCATCATTTCCCATACCTAAAATTATTAAATCAAAACTTTTTAATTTCTTTTTAAAATAGTTTTTAATACTATTTTCATAATTTCTAACAATCAAACTCATATCTTTCAAATTAGTTTTGATTGAAAATACTTGTTTCTTTTTTATTTCATTATTGTTGAATAGAAATTTGTTTACTAAATTGTAATTCGAATTTATAGAGTTCTTGGAAACTATTCTTTCATCTCCCCAAAAAAAATCTATATTTTTCCAATTTTTGATACTAACACTTAACTTTTTGTATAATTTTTTTGGACTATTTCCACCGGTCAGTACAAAGCTAAATCTTTTATTCTTATAATTTGACCCGGAAATGACTTTTTCAAATTGCTCAATAAATGATTTGATCAACTGATTTTCAGTTCTTTTTTTGATAATTTCAGGGTATTTTCTCATAAAGTAAAATTAATTCTTAAATGTATCTTGGAAAATATTAAAGAGCATTATATATATATCAACAGTTGAATATGAAAAAATGGACTTTAAATAGCTGGAAAAATTACCCTGCGAAGCATCTTCCAAACTACGCTGACCAGAAAGAACTCGATTTAGTTCTAAGTAAGATAAAATCTTACCCGCCATTAGTATTTGCAGGAGAGACAAGATCGTTAAAAAAAGCGCTTGCGCAAGTTGTTGAAGGTAAAGCGTTTTTATTGCAAGGAGGTGATTGTGCAGAAAGTTTTGCTGAATTTCAGCCAGATAACATAAGAGATACTTTTAAAGCAATACTTCAGATGTCATTAGTTTTAACTTACTCTGCTTCATTACCTGTAGTTAAAGTTGGAAGAATAGCTGGACAATTTTCAAAACCTAGAAGCGCCCCAACAGAGAAAAAAAATGGGAAGGAACTTCCAAGCTACCTTGGTGATAACATTAACGGAATGGAATTTACAGAAAAAGCGAGACAGCCAGATGCAAAAAGATTATTTAGATCATACTCGCAATCGGCATCCACATTAAATTTATTAAGAGCTTTTTCGCAAGGAGGTTTTGCAGATTTAAGACAGGTTCACTTATGGAACCTGGGTTTCATAAATGAAAAAACTAAAGGCAAATATAAAGAGATAGAGGATAAAATTAGCGATGCTCTCTCTTTTATGGAAGCTTGTGGAATAAATCCTGACACAAATAGAAAACTGAGGACTGTAAATTTTTACACTTCACATGAAGCACTTTTACTTCCATTTGAAGAAGCAATGACAAGAGTAGACTCTACTACTGGTGAGTACCATGATACTTCAGCACACTTTGTTTGGATTGGGGACAGAACAAGACAACCAGATGGGGCACATGTTGAATTTTGCAGGGGAATAAAAAATCCTATAGGTTTAAAGTGCGGACCAACTCTTAAACCTGAAGAGTTAATAAAATTATGTAATATCTTAAATCCTGATAATGAACCAGGTAGGCTAACATTGATATCTAGATTTGGAGCAGACAATGTTGAAAAATATCTACCTAAATTAATAAGATTTATCAAAAAAGAGGGCTTGAAAGTGATTTGGTCTTGCGACCCTATGCACGGCAATACAATTAAAGCTGCAACTGGTTTCAAAACAAGACCTTTTGACAATGTACTGAAAGAGGTTAAAAATGTATTCTCCATACATCAGGCAGAGGGAACTTATGCAGGTGGTTTACACGTAGAAATGACTGGGCAAGATGTGACCGAGTGCACGGGAGGAGCACAAAAAATTTCTGAACGAGATTTATCGAATCGATACAGAACTCATTGCGATCCTAGACTAAATGCCACACAAGCATTAGAGCTAGCCTTTTTAATTTCTGAGGAAATTAAGAAAAATTCAAAATATTCTAAAAAAATTATTCAAGCCGCGTCTTAATAATTATTGTAATTATTAAGACATAACCTTAATAAAGAGGAGTGTATTAATTATGGATGTAAAAAAAAGAGAAAAAATAATCACTGATTGGATCAATAATTATTGTGATACTACATCATTTAATCCAAAATCTTTGGTTGTTGGAATATCCGGAGGAATTGACTCATCGGTAGTTAGTACGCTTTGCGCAAAAACTGGTAGAAAAACGATTGTGTTAACAATGCCAATTAAGCAAATAAAAACTCAACACGATTTGAGCTTAATGCATGCAGAGTGGCTTAAAAAAAATTTCAATAATGTTGAATATCATTTAATAGAAATGGATAAAATATTTAATTCATTCTCTAACGTGCTTAACAATTTTGAAAATGAACACGGTTTTGCTAATTCTAGAGCAAGACTAAGAATGGCAACTTTATATCAAGTGGCCGCAGCCAATTCTGGTCTAGTAGTAGGCACCGGAAACAAAGTTGAGGATTTTGGCGTTGGTTTCTATACTAAATATGGCGATGGTGGGGTTGATATATCACCCATAGCTGATTGTACAAAAACCCAAGTCTGGGAACTTGGGAGGCACCTTGGTGTGTCTGACAAAATAATCAAATCTCAGCCAACAGATGGATTATGGGATGATGGAAGAAATGATGTACAACAGTTAGGAATGAGCTATGAAGACCTAGAGAAGGCAATGGCGAACAAAAATGATCCTAACTATCAAAAATATTTAAAGATTAGAGAAAAAAATTTACACAAAATGAATCCTATACCAGTTTGCAAATTCAATGAATAATCTTCAAATAACAAATTCTTTATCAAATAAAAAAGAAATTTTTATTCCTATAAATCCTAAAAAAATCTCTCTATATGTTTGTGGACCCACTGTCTATGACGATCCTCATGTTGGTAATGGTCGAGCACTCGTCGTTTTTGATTTATTGTACAGGGTTTTAATAGAGTTATTCGGTAAGGATAAAGTTGCTTATGTAAGAAATATTACAGATATAGATGACAAAATTATTGAAGCATCGAACAAAACAAAGAAATCAATTTCTGAATTAACTTTAGAGGTGACCAATAATTTTCATTCTGATTGTAAGAGCTTATTTTGTCTTAAGCCTTCAAATGAACCAAAAGCCACAGAGCATGTAGATGAGATGATTTCTATGACTAAGGATTTAATAAAGAAGGGGGCTGCGTACGAAAATAAAGGACATGTATATTTTATGGTATCATCATTTAAAAATTACGGAAAACTCTCTAATAAAAATTTAGATGAGCTTGTGTCTGGTGCGCGAGTAAAAGTTTCAGAGTTTAAAAAAGATCCTTTAGATTTTGTTTTATGGAAACCGTCTTTAGATAAAGAACCAGGTTGGGAATCTCCATGGGGGAGAGGTAGACCAGGATGGCATTTAGAGTGCTCTGTAATGAGTGAAAAATATTTAGGAAAACATTTTGATATCCATGGAGGAGGATTGGATCTAATTTTTCCTCATCATGAAAATGAAATAGCACAATCATGTGCAAATAATAATTCAAAGAAGTTAGCAAATTATTGGATACATAACGGATTTATCACATACAATAAACAAAAAATGTCAAAATCAGTTGGTAACATAACAACTATTAAGGAAGCTTCAAAAAAATATTCAGGACAAGTTGTTAGGCTGGCTTTACTTAGCGCTCAATACAAACAACCTTTGGATTGGAATGATGATCTTCTATTAGAGCAGTCAAAAGTTTTGGATAAATGGTACACAATGTATTCTTCTGAAATTAATTCTGAGATCCCAAATTGTTTTCAAGATCTATTGGATGATCTTAACACTCCTCTTTATATTTCAAAATTACATAATTTATTTAAGAAGTGTCAAAGTGGCGATATCAATAAGAAAAAAGAATTTAATAAAGCATGCCGGTTGATTGGTTTATTTGAAGAAAATTTAGAGACAAGGAACAAATATAAAAGCACTAAAGTAAAAATTACCAAAACTGAAATTCTCGATTTGATAAATAAAAGACAAAATGCAAAAAATACTGGTAATTATAAGTTAGCTGATGAAATTAGAGGAGAATTGGATAAAGAGGGAATTGTAATTGAGGACAAAAAAGATAAAACTGAGTGGAAATATAAATGAGCAAAGACAAAGTATATATTTTTGACACAACCTTGAGAGATGGCGCCCAAACAGAGGGAGTTGATTTTTCTTTAGAAGATAAGACAAAAATAGCAAAAATTTTATCAAATATCGGGATCGATTATATAGAGGGTGGTTGGCCAGGAGCAAATCCTGTGGATACTAAATTTTTTGATAAGTCTTTAGATCTTGGTAAATCTAAATTTACAGCATTTGGAATGACTAAAAAAACTGGTTTTAGTGCAGATAATGATCCGGGTCTATCTCCTTTAATAAATGCTGATTGTAAAACAGTGTGTGTTGTTGGAAAGACTTGGGATTTCCATGTAAAAACTGCATTAGGAATCGATAATAAAGAAAATCTAAATAATATTAAAGAGACTGCAAAACATTTTGTAAAAAATAAAAAAGAATTTTTATTTGATGCTGAGCACTTTTTTGACGGTTATAAAAACAATCCAAATTATGCTTTAGCTTGTCTTAAGCAAGCTTACGATGAGGGCGCTAGATGGGTTGTCCTTTGCGATACTAATGGAGGCACACTTCCAAACGAAATTGGGGAAATAGTAAGTGAAGTTGCTAAAAAAATTCCAGGTAAAAATTTAGGTATACATGCACATAATGATACTGAAAATGCAGTGAGCAATTCTTTAACAGCTGTACTTGCTGGAGCGAGACAAATCCAAGGAACAATAAATGGACTTGGTGAGAGATGCGGTAACGCTAACCTAATATCTATAATTCCAACCCTCTTTTTGAAAAAAACCTTTAAAGACAAATTCGATTTAAATATTAATAAAAAAAAGCTTTCCTCTTTGACGGAATGTTCAAGATATCTTGATGAAATCTTAAACAAGAAACCTAATAAAAATATGGCATATGTTGGTGGTTCTGCATTCTCTCATAAAGGTGGCTTACATGTTTCTGCTGTAAAAAAAGATCCAAAAACTTATGAGCATATAGATCCTAAACTTGTTGGTAATCATAGAAACATAATCATATCGAACCAGGCTGGAAGAGCAAATATCTTATCCAGACTAGAAAATTATGGAATTAAAATTAATTCTAAGGACCCAAAAGTACTAAAAATTTTAGAAGAGGTAAAAGAGAGAGAATTTTCCGGCTATTCATACGATGGAGCAGACGCATCATTTGAGCTCCTAGCAAACAAACTTTTAGGTAAACTACCAGAGTATCTGAAGGTAAAAAACTATATTGTAAATGTTAAAAAAGACACGGATTTAAAAACAACCGCAGAAGTTACATTTATAATTGATAAAAAAGAGGTTAAGTGTCAAGGTTCAGGAAATGGACCGGTAAACGCACTTGATAATGCCATAAGATCAAATTTCAAAAAAGTTGATAAATATTACAAATATTTAACAGATTTAAAATTATTAGATTACAAAGTTAGAATTTTAAATACAGGAACCGGAGCAACGACTAGAGTAATGATTGAAAGTACAGATAAATCTGGAATCAGCTGGTTTACAATTGGCGTTTCACAAAACATAATAGAGGCCTCATTTAAGGCTTTAATTGATAGTTTGGAATATAAATTGTTTAAAGAAAAAGCACCTGAAAATTTAAATGAAAAATAATTTTCAGTTTGTTTTGGTTAAACCACAAATTGGAGAAAATATAGGTGCAGCGGCAAGATCTATAAAAAATTTTGGATTTTCAAAAATTATAATTATAGAACCTAGAGACGGCTGGCCAAATGAGAAAGCAAAAGCAACTTCGGTTGGAGCTTCTGATGTCTTAGATAAGGCAAAAATTTTTTACAACACAAAAGCAGCTCTTAAAAAATTTAATATAGTATTTGCTTTTAGCGCTCGGAAAAGAGATATAAATAAAAGATTTATATCACTAGAGGATTTCACTAGGATCTTGAAGAAAAAAAAAGACTTAAATATTGGCTTAATGTTTGGACCTGAGGCCTCTGGACTATCCAATGCCGACTTATCGTATTCAAATTATGTTGTCACAATCCCTAGCAGTGATAATTTTAGATCTTTAAACCTATCTCATTCAATAGCTATCGTAGCATTTGAAATTTATAAACTTTTGAGAAAAAAAAAGTCTGAAAAAAAAACTAAATTCAATATAGCAAAAAAAGCAGAAATTAATAAGGTTTTAGATTTGCTTTTTAAATATTTGGACAATAAAAATTTTTTTTCGCCTCTGCAAAAAAAGAATTCAATGATCAAAAACATCAATAACTTTTTTTATCGAATTTTACCTAGTGATAAAGAATTAAGGATATTATCGAGTATTTTTGCAAGTTTAGCTAAAAATAAAAAAAAAAAGGATAATTGACATATGTCTATTAAATCTAGTAAACAGACCTGATTATATGACAAAAAGATTAAACTCTAAACATAAGGTTGATAGAAGATTAAAAGCAAATTTATGGGGTAGACCCAAAAGCCCATTTAATGTTAGAGCATATCCTCCAGGACAACATGGTCAAAACAAAAAAGGCAAACCAACTGATTACGGAATACAACTTCAAGCAAAACAAAGACTTAAAGCTTATTACGGAAATATTAATGAGAGGCAATTCAGAAATATTTATAAAAAAGCTTTAGCAAAAAAAGGCGACACAACTGAAAACTTGATCGCATTACTTGAGAGTAGATTGGATACTATTGTCTATAGAGCAAAGCTCGCACCAACCGTATTTTCTGCTCGACAACTAATAAATCATGGGCATATCAAAGTTAATAAGAAAAAAGTAAATATCTCAAGCTATGTTGTAAGAGAGTCTGATGTAATTGAGGTGAATGAAAAATCAAAAAAACTTAATATAATTGACGGATCTTTACAAAGTAAAGAAAGAGACATTCCTGATTACATAAATTTGGATAATAAAAACAAATTGGTAAAATTAATAAGAAAGCCTAAATTTTCTGAAGTACCTTATCCAGTTATCATGGAGCCAAGTTTGGTTATCGAATATTACTCTCGTTAATTAAATTATTTTTTTCTTTTCTAAGACTTTTTTAAGCTCGCCACTGTCAAATAGTTCTTTCACAATGTCACATCCACCTATAAATTCTTCATTGATGTACAATTGTGGTATAGTTGGCCAATCACTATAGTCTTTTATACCTTGTCGTATGTCTTCATCATCTAAAACATTAATACCTTTAAAATCAACTTTTAAATGCTTTAATACATTCGAAACAGTCATTGAAAAACCACACTGAGGGGCATCTGGGGTACCTTTCATAAATAAACAAACCTTGTTTTCTTTTATAAGATTTTTAATTTTATCATTTGTTGACATATTATTTCTCCTTAGTTTGTATTGAAAAAGCATGCAATTCATTCCCCATTTTTCCTTTGAGCGCTTTATAAACAGCTTTATGTTGGTCAATTTTACTCATTCCTTTAAATATACTTGACTTTATCACCGCGGAATAGTGGTTGTTGTCGCCGGCCAAATCTTTTATTTCAATAGATGCATCAGGTATTGATTCTGTAATTAATTTTTTTATATCATTTAAAGGCAAAGGCATTAATAGTTATTGTACCATTTATTGTTCAGTTTATTCAAATCAATAATTTTTTCTCTAAAATCTTTTTCTATCTGAAATTCATCTATTTGAGTATGGCCAATTTTGTCATAATGAATGCTACTTTTTTCAAGGAGTTCCTCTACTTTATTGAGATTCTGCTCATCAATTTCAATTATATATCTTCCCTGGTCTTCACCAAAAAAATACTCAAATTGATTTAGGGAGTGTTTAGGTTTTGCAATTTTTGCGCCTATACCAGAATGCATCGACATCTCCAAAAGCGCCAAAATAATACCCCCAGACGAAACATCGTGAACCGCGTTTACTAAATTTTTCTTTATAAAATCATATATAATTTCCCCATTATTTTTTTCGTTAATGAGATTAATTTCTGGTGGTGGCCCGTTTTTCAACGACAAAATTTCATTTGAAAATACAGTTTGGTCAAGGTGACCAAACGTTTTACCAATTACTAAAATTTTACTTCCAGTCTTTTTAAATTTATGGTCTGAAATTTTATTTAAATTCTCAATTAAACCAACGCCTCCAATTACTGGAGTAGGAAAAATATTTTTTTTGTTGGTCCCATTGTAAAGTGATACATTTCCTGACACTACCGGAAAATTTAAATATTCACACGCCTCCCTCATACCGTCTATTGTTTCTACAAGCTGCCCCATGATTTCAGGATTTTCTGGGTTTCCAAAATTTAGACAATTCGTAATAGATATAGGTTTTGCACCAACAGATATTAAGTTTCTCCAGCTTTCACAAACAATTTGTTTACCTCCAGTCAAAGGGTATGAATTACAGTAATTCGCAGAAGAGTCTACAGTCAAAGCAATCGCCTTTTCTTTGTTATGTATTCTGACAATTGCTGAGTCAGAGCCTGATCTTAACAATGTATCATTCATTACTAATTGATCATATTGTTTTGTAACCCAACTTTTATTTGACTGATTTGGAGATTTTAATATTTTGAATATTGCATCTCTAAAACTGAGATTAATTGTTTTAATCAAATCCCTTTTTTTATTTTGTTTTTTTGTTTTTTTCCATTTTCTATCGTAAATAGGAGCCTTTGAAGATAAAGCTTCAATTGGTATATCTGCTTCAACTTTATCATTATATTTTAGTGTTAGTTTATTAGTATTAGTTGTTTTACCTATTACCACAAAGTCTAAATCCCATTTATCAAAAATTTTTTTTGCATTAGCCTCTTTTCCATCATTTAAAATAATAAGCATACGCTCCTGACTTTCTGAAAGCATCATTTCATAGGGCGTCATGTTTTTTTCCCTGCACGGAACCTTCTCTAAATCTAATTCCATACCTAGCCCTCCCTTAAATGCCATTTCTACACTCGAGGAGGTTAAGCCAGCCGCACCCATGTCTTGAATCGAAATAATCGAGTCATCTTTCATTAATTCTAAGCATGCTTCCAAAAGCAATTTTTCAGTAAATGGGTCACCGACTTGAACTGTTGGTTTTTTCTCTTCTGATTTTTCATCGAATTCTGCTGATGCCATAGATGCACCATGAATACCATCTCTGCCGGTTTTTGAGCCAACATATACAACTGACTTGTTTACACCTCTAGCTTTAGAATAAAAAATTTTTCTTTTATCTGCATGGCCAACAGCCATCGCATTTACTAATATATTCTCATTATAGCTTTTATGAAATTTTGTTTCACCACCAACTGTAGGTATTCCTATACAGTTTCCGTAACCACCAATTCCAGATACAACACCATTCAATAAACTTTTTGTTTTTTTGTTAGTTATATCTCCAAAATGCAATGAATTTAAAAGAGCAATGGGTCTAGCACCCATTGTAAAAACATCTCTTAAAATTCCACCAACTCCTGTCGCAGCTCCTTGATATGGTTCTATAAATGATGGGTGATTGTGACTTTCAATCTTAAAAACAATCGCATCGTTATCTCCTATATCTATTACCCCGGCATTTTCTCCTGGCCCTTGAATTACGTATTCATTTTTTGTTGGTAATTTTTTTAAATGAAGTTTTGAGGATTTATATGAGCAATGTTCATTCCACATTGCAGAAAAAACTCCCAATTCTAGTAAATTTGGCTCTCTATTCAAAAGTTTAGATATTTTTTGAAATTCATCTTTTTTTAATCCATGTTTTTCAATTATGTTGTCTGAAATTTTCATTAGTTTAAAATGCTAGAGAAAAGTCCTAGACCGTCCTCATTTACAATTAATTTATCTGTCATTCTTTCAGGATGAGGCATCATACCTAATATATTTTTCTTTTCATTTAATATCCCAGCGATATTCGCCATTGAACCATTAGGATTATAATCTTCATTTACATCTCCTTTATTATTTGAGTATTGAAAAGCAATAAGTTCTTGATCCTGCATGTTTTTAACATGATCAGAGGATGTAAAATAATTTCCCTCGTTATGAGCAATATTAAGTTTTATGATTTGATTATTTGAATATTTTTTACAAAATCTATTTTTATTATTTACTTTTAAATATACATCATCATTTATAAATTTTAAGTTCTTATTTCTTAATAGTGCACCTTTTAATAAACCAGTTTCGATCAAAATTTGAAAACCATTACAAACACCTAGTATTAAACATCCTCTTTCAGCCGATTTAATTACTTCCTTTAAAATTGTGGATTTAGCAGCAATTGCTCCTGATCTTAAATAATCACCATAAGAAAAACCTCCGGGAATAACTATTAAGTCAGATTTTGGAAGTTCGCTGTCTTTGTGCCAGACCATCTCATTTTTAAATTGCAATTTCTTTAAAGCTACAGCGATATCTCTGTCGCAATTTGAACCTGGAAAGACAATTACAGTTGATCTCATCAGATAATGTCAATCTTATAATCTTCAATTATTAAATTTGCTAAAAGTTTTTTACACATACTATCAACATCTTTTTTTACTATTTCTTGATTTGTTTCTTCAATTTCAATCTCAAAATATTTACCTTGCCTGATATTGCTGAGGGTTTTCATACCCATATTTTGAAGCGTATGCAAAACTACCTTACCTTGAGGATCAAGAACGTCTTTCTTTAAAGTTATAGTTACTGCTACTTTCAATTTACTTCTTTTTAAACTTTACAGAGGTCGGT
Organism: uncultured Pelagibacteraceae bacterium; assembly: GCA_902563575.1. GTDB lineage: Bacteria > Pseudomonadota > Alphaproteobacteria > Pelagibacterales > Pelagibacteraceae > Pelagilacustribacter. The sequence goes on along the minus strand of CACEXV010000003.1, from coordinate 7,999 downwards.
TTTCCGAAATTGACTTCCTTTATATTAGTTTCTTCTGGCATTATTCCAAGCCTTCTCGCTACCTCCTGGTAACTTTGTATTATATTGCCCAAGTCTTTTCTAAATCTGTCTTTATCAAGTTTTTTTTCAGTTTTAGCATCCCAAAGTCTGCAAGTATCTGGACTAATTTCATCAGCTAAAATGATTTCATTTTTATCTTTATCTTTGTTCCATGCTCTACCGAATTCAAGTTTAAAATCAACTAATTTGATATTAATAGCTTTAAACATACCGGTTAAAATATCATTTATTCTTAAAGACAACTCATTAATAGTTTCAATTTCCTTTCTATCTGCCCAATTGAATTCAAATATGTGATCTATTGAAACCAATGGATCTCCGAGGTCATCACTTTTGTAACAATACTCTATAAGAGGCTTACTTAATATAGTTCCCTCTGTAATACCCAATCTTTTTGTTAGAGAGCCTGTTGCAAGATTCCTGACAATTATTTCTACAGGAATTATCTCTGCTTTTTTTATTAACTGCTCCCTCATATTGAGTCTCTTTATAAGATGTGTTTTAATACCACATTGGCTTAAGCTTAATAGCAAATGCTCTGAAATTCTGTTATTTAAAACTCCCTTGCCCTCAATTTTTGCTTTTTTTAAGTTATTAAAAGCCGTTGCATCATCCTTGAAGTGTTGGATTACCAGTTGCTTATCGTTAGTGGCATAAATTATTTTTGCTTTGCCCTCGTATATTTTTTTACCTTTATTCATGATCGACTATTTTCTTAAGCTTCTATTGAAAATTATATTAATTTTTTTTGTATGATAACTAAAATTAAACAGTTGTTTTAGTTTATTAACAGGTATTTTTTTTGATACACTCTTATCTTTTAACAAAACTTCTAGAAAAGTGGCCTGGTTATTCCACGCTTTCATCGCATTTTTTTGAACTATAGAATAGGCCTGCTCTCTACTAAGACCATTATTTGTAAGCTCTAATAACACTCGTTGAGAAAAAAATAAACCTTTGGTTATATCCAAATTCTTTCTCATTTTTTTTGGATAAACGTTTAAGTTTTTTACAACACTATTAAGTCTCACGAGTGCAAAATCTAAAGCGGTGTTAGCATCCGGACCAATATTTCTTTCAACGGCAGAGTGAGAAATATCTCTCTCATGCCACAAAGCTACATTCTCCAAAGACGGTATAACACTTGACCTTATTAATCTGGATAGTCCAGTCAAGTTTTCACTAAGTATTGGGTTTTTTTTGTGCGGCATTGCTGATGAACCTTTTTGAGATTTACCAAAAAACTCCTCTACTTCTGATACTTCTGTTCTTTGAAGATGGCGAATTTCAGTTGAAAGTCGTTCAATTGAACTAGCTATTATGCCCAATGCAGAAAAATAAAAAGCATGTCTATCTCTTGGTATAACTTGAGTAGAAATCGGCTCAACTGAAAGACCTAATTTTTTGGCCACATATTTTTCCACTCGAGGATCTATATTAGCAAAAGTTCCTACTGCACCTGAAATAGCACAGGTTGATATTTCATCTATAGCTGCCTCCAATCTTTTTTTATTTCTCAGAAACTCCTGATAAAAAGACAACATTTTCAAACCAAATGTTACCGGTTCAGCGTGAATTCCATGACTTCTGCCAACACAAATTGTAAATTTATTTTTTATCGCCTGTTTTTTCAAAGTTGAAATCAACACATTTAAATCTTTTAATAAAATTTCCCCAGACTGCTTTAGCTGAAGATTAAAGCAAGTATCTAACACATCAGATGATGTCATACCTTTATGAAGATATTTACCCAATGGACCAACCCTCTCAGTAATAGAGGTTAAGAAAGCTATAATATCGTGTTTGACTTTTTCTTCAATTTGTAAAATTCTTTTAACATTAATCTTGCCCTTTTTTTTTACTGCCTTAGACACACCCCTTGGAATGATCTTTAATTTTTCCATAGCTTCTGCGGCAGCGATTTCGATTTCAAGCCAGATAGTGTAACGATTATAATCTGACCAAATTTCTTTTAGTTCTTTTCTAGAATATCTTTCAATCATTTTTATTTGGAGGGAAATCTAAACCTTTTTTTGAAAGTGTAAAAATTTCATATCCATTCTTTTTTATTCCAACAGTATGTTCAAATTGTGCCGATAAAGACTTATCTCTTGTAACAGCAGTCCATCCATCCTGAAGTACTTTTGTTTCAAATTTACCGTAGTTAATCATTGGTTCTATTGTAAATATCATTCCCTCTTTAATTTTTAATCCTTCACCTCTTTTCCCATAATGCAAAATATTTGGCTCTTCATGAAATTTTTTTCCTACACCGTGACCACAAAAATCTCTTACTACTGAAAATCCCTCTTTCTCGACATGTTCTTGTATTGTTGCGCCGATGTCTCCTAGCGCGATTCCATCTTTTAAAATTTCAATCGCTTTCATCATAGAGTCATATGTTGCTTTAACTAAATTTAATGCTTTTACCGAAACATCTCCAACTAAAAACATTCTACTAGTATCTCCGTGCCAACCATTTTTAAATGCTGTAACATCAACGTTTACAATGTCTCCATCTTTTAGGGTTTTTTCGCTTGGTACACCATGACATACAGTATGGTTTATTGAAGTGCAGCATGACTTAGGATAACCTCGATAATATAAAGGTGCCGAATATGAATTATTGTCGTTTAAAAATTCATAACAAATCTCATCTATTTTATTTGTACTTATCCCAGGTTTTATAATTTTATAAACTTCATCAAGAGCTCCGGAGGCAACAGATCCTGCTTCTCGAACTTTTTCAAAGCTTTGATTATCGTATATATTAATCATCTAATTTAAAATCTATACTTTTATTAATTGATATTCCTTTTGATGAAAATTTACAATCGTAGCAGAGCACTTTTAATTTATTTTTTATAGCTTTTTTTAAAGTATTGTAATAATCCACATCAATATCTTTAGCTATTCGAAAAGATTTGCAATCTTCCCGTTGAATTACGAAAATTAAGTATACCTCATAACCATCTCTACTTGCATTTACTAATTCGTTTATATGTTTAGAACCTCTTGCTGTAATAGAGTCTGGGAATTCTCCTATACCTTTTTTTCTTAAAAGTGTTACATTTTTAATTTCTATAAATAATTTTTTTTTATAATCTTTAAGAAGGAAATCAAATCTAGTATTTTTATTATATTTTTCCTCGGTTTTAATGAGTTGAAAATTATTAAAAATTTTTAATTTTTTATCTTTCAAGGCTTTTAAAAATATCTTATTTGTTGAATGTGTATTAATTCCAACTTTATTTTTTTCAACTTCAATGATTTCAAGAGTATACTTTAACTTTCTATTGGGGTTTTGAGATTTAGAAACCCATACTTTATTTCCCTCTTTTAACAAACCCATCATAGATCCAGTATTTGGACAGTGAGCCGTTATAACTGTTTCTTTCATTTTTATATCAACAAAAAAACGCTTATATCTTTTTAAAAATTTACCTGATATTAGTTTACTTTCAAAATTCATTTTAATTAATATGAATAAAAAAAACAAAAAAGTAAATGCAGCCATTTTAATCATTGGGGATGAAATACTCTCAGGTAGAACCCAGGATTTAAATGTTTCATTTCTATCAAATTGGCTAAATGAAAGTTGTGGGATAAGCGTTAGAGAGGTTAGAGTAATTTCAGACATAGAAAAAAATATTATAAAAACAGTTAAGGAATTGAGTAAAAATTTCCATTATGTCTTTACAACTGGTGGTATAGGACCCACTCATGATGATATAACAGCAAAATCGATATCAAAAGCCTTTAAGATAAAGTACGGTTATCATAAAGAAGCTTATCGAATACTTGAAAACTATTATGGAAAAAAAAAATTTAATGATGGAAGAAAAAAAATGGCAAAGATGCCAATTTCTTCTTCTTTAATTTATAATCCGTCTAGTGCAGCGCCAGGATTTAAAATTAAAAATGTATTCTGTTTACCTGGGGTCCCGTCAATATTAAAATCTATGATTGAAAATGCCAAAAAATTTTTAATTAAAGGATCGAAAACTCATAGCAAAACATTAAATGTTTTAACAGTAGAAAGCAATATTTCTAAAGAATTAGCGCAAATCCAAAAAAAATATAAAAGACAAGTTTCAATAGGTAGTTACCCTTTCTTTAGACTTGGAAGAGTAGGGGTGTCAGTGGTAATAAGATCAACTAGTCTAACTTATCTTCAAAAATGCTTAATTAATTTAAATAAAATATTTAAGAAGAAAAAGATTAAAGAATTTAATATAAGTAGAGTATGAATAGAGCAATCGTATCTTTAGCTGACAGTAACTATTTTGAACTTTTACTTGAGTTGATTAATTCAATAAAGAGATTTCCTCAAAGCAAGAATATTTCTATTTGTATATTGGATGCTGGATTAAAGGATAATCAACTAGACATATTAAAAAAAAAGGTTACGGTTATTAAGAAAGCCGAATGGGATATTGATTTACCATTCTATAAAAAAAATAAAGAATGGTTAAAAAGTCAAGTGTCTCGAGCATTTCTTCCAAAATATTTTCCAGAATATGAAAAGTTTTTATGGATAGACTGCGATGCTTGGGTTAACTCGTGGGGATGTGTTGAGAATTATTTCAAAGCCTGTGATGACAATAAACTAGGTATTACACAATCAATAGGACCAGGCTACAGGATTTTAGCGAGAGTAAATTGGATTTTTGGTAAATTTGCATCAATAAAAACTCAAAACTATAAACACGCAAAATCATCTGGCATATCTGAAAATGATGCTCGAAAATTAGCTTTCGCACCTCATCTTAACATTGGAGTATTTTCTTTAAAAAGAAAATCACCAATATGGGAAAGTTGGCAAAATAATTTAAAAAAAACATTATCAAAAGGAAGAGTTTTCGGATCCGAAGGTTTGGCAATAAATATTTCAGTTTATTTAGATAATGTTAAAACGGAATTTTTACCAATCAGTCATAATTGGATAACAAGTCATTTACTCCCAATATATGATCAACAAAATGATATCTTTAGAGAACCTTATATTCCACATCAAGAAATAGGTATAATCCACTTAGCCGCTGGTATTTGGAAAGAAGGTAAAGACATGAGACTAGATAAGAATATTAAGGTTTCATTAAAAACAACTAATGGAAATGTTGTAGAAAAAAGCTTGAGATTTTTAAGTTAATATATAAAAGATATATAATTAAAAAGCCCTCGTGGTGAAATTGGTAGACACAAAGGACTTAAAAGACGAGGGATAGAAGTTAAAGTCAGTCCGTGGTAGTCCAAGGAAGTCTAAAACATCCTATAAAATCACACAACTTTAATTCACCTTTCAATTAAGATTAGAAAATCAAACTAATTTAATTATTATATTCTCGTACATGCCTCGTACATGAAGATATAATGTTATAGATTACAATTATGAAAAAACTTTTAGGGATCGTGGTTCTAGGTTTGCTGTTGAGTGGAAACTCTAATGCTTGTGAAAAAGAGGATTTCATAAAATATATATCAGCAGGTAAAAACAAATGTATAGCAATTTTAAATTTAGGAAAGATTGAAAAGGGTAAAAAAAACTTAATAGTATTTCTTCATGGTGATGGTAGTCCTAATTCTCCAAGACCAGGAATACCCAAAAAAAGTCAAATTAGATTTGCAAAAGAATTAATAAACGATAATAACAATATTTTTCTTTTTGCAAGACCTGGTTACTTTATTAGAGAAAGAGGCAGTAGTGAAGAGGATAGATATTCATCAGGACCTCGTAACGCTATAAAGAGTACAGTGGTAAATTATGATTGGAAAAATTTTCAAATACTAGCACCTGCATTACAAAATCTTAAAAAATATTATAAACCAAAAAAACTAATTTTAATTGGTCATTCTGGAGGAGCTTATCAGGGAGGTACTATTCATGGAAAAGTACCAGGATTAGTTGATATAAATATTTTGATCTCTTGCCCGTGTGACTGGGAAACTAGAAAAAAACTAAGCAACGGTAAAAAATGGGAAACCAAATCTCAATTGAAAGAATTAAAAAAAAACTCACCAAGTTTCAATTATAAAGATATAGATTTAAAATCTCTCAACATATTAATTGTTGGAAAAGATGATAAAAATACAGCTCCAGGAGTTTCAAAATATTATTATGATTTACTTAAAAAGAAAAAACTACAAGTTAAGTTACATATTATTGATGGAGGTCACGGATTAAGGTCTATGGCAACAATTGGATCTATCATTAAAGAATATATAAACTAATGAAAAAATTTTTAGGGATCGTAGTTCTGGGTTTGTTGTGCAGTGGGAATACTTACGCAAAGAAAAATGATATTGTTATTCCGAAATACTTCTTTGCAAATGAACTCACAAAAAAAAATTGTTCGCTAAAAGGTGTACATGGTTATGGCAGTTGGGGTAAAGCAGGCTGGGACTTAGATCTTTCAATAACACATGTTAGCAAATCAAAAAATCCTGAATTACAAGGAAACAACTATGATCATTTAATGAAACTTACTAAGTATGATTGGAACAAAGATCACGAACAAAGATCAAACAGCATATATGTTAATCACGAAAAACATTCTAATAGGTTGGCATTACTGCACGGAGCCATTGTAACAGCAATCGTAGATAACAAAATGAAGGAACATGGTCCGATTATTGCTGAAGTTATGCTAGCCTGGGCAGAAGCAGGTGTGATGTTAAATACTTTAACTTCTAAAGAAATTAGTAAACTAAAAGATGAAGGTAAAGTTGATAGACTATGTTATGGAGGAGCCAAAGCCAAAGGTAACAAACCTTGTATTTCTCACAGACCGCATGAAGCTCAAATATATGGAGCTACCTATATTCAACAAGCATACTTAATGAGAGATCAATTTACTAAAGAACAATATAAAATTATTGATGAGTATATTGATACTTTGTACAAAAAATATATCAAGCCGTGGGCTGAAAAAGAACTTACATCAAAGAAACATGCAAGAGGTTTTATACAAATGGCTGATGGAACTATCTCTGTGCTATCGTATTTGGCCTGGAAAGATGAACCAGGTTCCGTAGCAGAATGGATTAAAAAAGGAATTAGTAAAGCCGGTAAAGTTGTGTATCAAGATGGATATATTCATAATAACAGTTTCAGAGGTGTTAGAGATGTCTGGTATCATTCTCAGGGTGTAAATAATTTATTAGGACTTTATGCAATAGCTGAACTATGGGGCTATAAGGAGTTTCCAAAAGAATTAAAGCAAAGAATAGATAGAACTGTCGATATACTGAACTTGGGACTTACTGATCTTAAAAAATACAGAGAACGTAAAGATCCATCGGGGTTACAGAACTTTACAAAAGATCAAGCGCACGCAAATTATCACACACACCAGATGGCTATATCTCTAGACTGGCTAATTAAAAAGTACACAGACAGAGATCATACTATAGTTGCAAATGATAGAATGTGGAAATCAAAAAAATCAGTTTATTTTGTAGATAGAAACTTTGGATTTGAACCAAAGTGTATGAATTAATGAAAAAACTTTTAGCGATCATGGTTCTGGGTTTGTTGTGGAGCACCACCTTAATTGCAACACCACCAAAAAATAAATGGTCTCCTTCGTTAGAAAGATGGAAGAAGGATTTTCCAAAAGCAGAATACCCTCCTAATGATTGCAAGTTTTGCACTGAAAGACACGATTATTGGGCTCATGGCTATTATCGAAAAGCAAGTTTGAAAAATAGAGATCACAAAAATAATGGAGGGTTAAAAAGAATTGTAATACAACCAGCAAAAAAAACAATCAGACCAATTAAAAAAAATATAAAACCTCTTCCAAAAGAAATTTATGATTATGTATATTACAGAGATATCTCTAGTTTAATGGTATTTGATAAAGGAGAATTAATTCACGATTGGAAAAGAGATTATATTTTTAATAACAAACCTATAAATGGCGAGTCTAGAAGCAAA
>CACEXV010000002.1 GCA_902563575.1 uncultured Pelagibacteraceae bacterium | reverse complement strand
GAAGAAATTAAACTTGGGAAAGAGCGTAGGGCTGACATAAAAAGATTCATAAGACTTGATCAAGCCCAACTAAGAAAAGAACAAGCAGATAGGCAAAGAAAATTCTATGAAAAGATTAGACTTGAGAAAAAAATTGAACAATTCAGGGAAAGAGAAGCTCTAGAGATTAAAAATTTAGAAAAATATGTTTTAAAACAGGAAAGAGAAAATTATCAAGAGGTTCAGCACAGAATTGATAAAATTAAACAAAAATATCAAGCTATTAGAGATCAAAAAATAAAAGAGAGAATTGAGCAATTAGGTATTGAAGTTTCAGATACGGACACTCGTGAAGACTTACTGCAAAAAGAATACGAGTTTAATTTAGCAAGAGAAAAAATTGAAAATACTTTGGAAAGTTTTTATAGAAGCATGGTTTCATGTATATTTCAACTTAACAAGAGATGGTTACCAAAAAAAATGTCACTAATGAGAGTGATTGATAAAAGATATGAAACTTCTGAGATTTTCATTAAACTAGATGAAGAAAGTGATGAAAACTGGATAATGTTGGTTTATTTAAAAGACAATAATCCCGACTCAAACATTGTAGTTGAGGATAAAACCAATCATGAAAAAATTTTTTCACAAGAGTACAAATCGAATGAGATATTTAAGTTTTCAGACTCTATGGTCGATTCACTTACAACTATGATAGATAAGGAATACCAAAAAAAATTAAATTAATTTAAAAGATCACCCAATTTTGTTATTTGACCAATATTGAAAATTTTTATGTCCTGTTTGGTATAACCATATTTTTCTGCATTTCTTAAAAGACGATTTCTTGGTTCATTAATAGGACCTTCAGAATTTCTGCCTTCTAATCCAAGAAGAAAACTTCCATAGTGCATCGGAATTACTTTTTTGGCTTTTATATCTTTTGCTGCTTGTAATGCCTCTTCAGGGTTAGTGTGAAAAATTGAAAAATCTTTTTTCCCTGTGATTACCTCAAAATCGTAAGCACCGGTATTAATTAAGATGACATCCACGCCTCCAAACTTTTGTCCCATCATTTTGTAAATATTCGAATAACCGGTATCACATGCAAAAAAAATTTTTTTCCCCTTATAATTTATTAAAAAACTACCCCACAAAGCTTTATCAGTTGCTCCTGGCCCAAATGGCAATATGCTTCGCTTATTCCAATGTTGGCTCGGAGCTAAAGTTACAGATAAATCTTTATTAATTTTAACAGTTTCAAACCAATCAATTTCATTTACATCCTGAAAATTATTTTTTTTGAAATAGGAACCATTTTTTAAAGGGACTAATACTTTAGCTGATTTATAAGGAAAGTTCCTTATATCGCTTACGCTCAAATGGTCGTAATGAAGATGGGAGTTAATCCACAAATCAATTTTAGGAAGTTGATCTAATTCTAAAGCTGGTGGAGTATAACGACGAGGCCCTAAAAAAAGGGGTCCCGCATTAGGCGCTGTAATTAAATCACTTACAATAGTTGTATCACCTAACTTAAATATAAAACTTGCATGATTGATCCAGAGAATAAAATCCTCATTTTTGTATTTTTTAAGATTTTTTTGAACAATTTCTCTTGGCACAACAAAATCTTTTGGAATAATTACATTAATATTTTTCTTGGCCTCATTAAATTTTTTATACGACCATTTGAAATTTTTATCTCTTATTGGCGCACCTTCATAATTTCTAAATTTTATAAATTTACCATTTTCATATATGTGATGATAAGGTTTTTCCGCCATAACTTTAATTGAAAGTAATATATTAAGTATTACAAAATAAAATAAAAGTCTCATTACTTTTTATTTTTTCCAGTATTTTCTTTGATTTTTTGAAGAATAATAAGGGATAAAGGCATATCCCTTATTATCATAATTTGGAAATTTTACTAATTAAAATTAACTATCACAGTTATTTTTATTTATACGTTTGTCAAATTGACTTAAGCTTTCTTTACTAACAAACCAAACGTAGGAAGATTCAAAATTTCCTTTTGCGTCTGCAGCTGTGCAACGTTTTCCAAACTTAATTTTAGCAACGTTTCCTCCAGCACAATTAACCAACATCAAACTTAACATTATAATAGAAAGTATTCTCATAATTAACCAACCTCCTTTGGAAATACAAAATTATAAAGTTTTTTTAATTTTTTTAAAAAATTACTCATAACAACTAAGTAATATTAATATTTGTATTTTGAATGTCATAATAGTGTTCAAAATATGAGAATAAATATTTGCTCAAACTCTGAAATCCATGTTAGATTTTACTTTATGGAGAAATCTTATAAATTTGATGTAAAAATATATTATGAGGATACAGATGCGGGTGGGGTTGTATACTATGCTAACTATTTAAAGTTTACCGAGCGAGCTAGGTCAGAAATGATATATGAGGTTTTGGGCTTAAAACACAAAGAACTAAAGGAAAAATTTAATGTAATTTTTGTAGTTACGGCAATCAACGCAAAATATTTAAAATCAGCCAAATTTGAGGATAGTATCACTGTAATCACAAATATTTTGAAGAGTTCTGCAGTGAGGCTAACTTTGAAACAGGATATTAAAATTAAAGATATACTACTTTTTACATCGGAGGTGGAACTAGCGGTTGTAAAGGGAAATGGATCTATTCAAAAGCTACCAAAAGAACTTTTATCAAAAATAAATTAAAATTTTGCCATAGATTTGTCTTGATTACTAATTAACAATGCAGATATGCAGAATTAAATATTTTACAGACCTAAATAATATATTAATATTGAATCATGAAAATACAAAAGCAAAAAAAAATAAAATCTAAACCCAAAAATCTAATCGCGAAAAAAATTTCAATTTTTGAATTACAAAACTCCCCGAAATATACTGGATTTAGAGCTAAATTTTAGCAATTAACATGTTATTTTCACCACAATATTGTTTTTATCTATAAAATTGTTACATTAATTTGTGAAAAACAAAGTATTAATTTTAATGGGTAGTCAATCCGATTATCCAGTAGTCAAAAAAAGCGAAAAAGTTTTGAAGAATCTTGATATAAGGTTTGAAAGCAGAATATGTTCAGCTCACAGACAAAGTGACCTGATGATAAAAACAGCTAAATTTGCACATAGAGAGGGATTTAAAGTCATAATTTGCGCTGCAGGAGGCGCGGCTCATTTACCTGGCATGATTGCTAGCAATACCACCTTGCCTGTAATTGGGGTACCCGTTGAAACAAAAAGTTTAAAAGGACTAGACTCATTATTAAGTATTGTTTCAATGCCTAAACCAATTCCAGTTGCAACTGTGCAAATAAACAATTCTGAAAACGCAGCCTATCTTGCTGCTTCTATCTTATCTATCAATGACGAGAAAATCTCACTAAAATTAACAAAACTCAGAGAGCGGGTGAGAAAATCAATTAAGAAAAAACCTAAATAATGCCCAAGGAAATTAAGCTTGGAATTTTATATAGCGGTCAACTGGAAACTCAGCTTATAAAATCTGCAAAAAAAATTGGTGGAATAAAAACTATAGTTCTTACAAATGATAAAGATGGTCCCGCAAAACATTATGCAGATGAATTTATATGTGCTGATTTAAACGATAAAAGGGTTATAGAAAAATTTGTAAAAAAAATTGACTTATGTACCTATGCTTTTGAAAACTTAAATTACGAAACTTTAAAATCTATTGCTGATGCAAAAGAAGTTCATCCTTCTCCAGATACTCTTAAAATTGCTCAAAACAGAATATTAGAGAAAAAATTTGCTAACGAGCTTGGTATAAAAACAACAGAATGGAAAAGTATAAAATCATTAGACGAACTAAAAGATGGAATAAAATTGTATGGTAATTGTATATTAAAGTCTGTTTCAGGAGGTTATGACGGTAAACAACAATACAGATTAAAATCGATAGATGATATCGATGAAAAATTGGATTTTAGCAAAGAGTATGTTTTAGAAAAATTTCTTGAATTTAAACAAGAAATTTCCGTAGCTATAACAAGGTTTAAAGATGGTAAAATTTCAATTTTCGAGCCATCTGAAAATAAACACGAAAAAGGTATACTTCGAGAGTCAAAAATACCAGCAAATATAAATGAGAGAATATTCAAAAACTCCCATGATATTGCAATCAAATTTGCAAAAAAACTTAATTATGTAGGAACATTAAATATAGAATTTATGATAGATCAAAAAGAGGATCTTTACTTTTTAGAATGGTGTAATAGATGTCATAATGGAATGTGGCACACCGTTAATAGTTATGAAATTTGTCAGTTTACAAACCATGTCAGAGCTATTTGTGGACTAGGATTTGTTGAAAATAAAAAAATTTCCAATGCAACTATGACTAATATTTTAGGTGATGAAATAAAAGAATACAGAAATAAAAGTTTTAAAAAGAATGAATTTTTTTTCGATTATTTAAAAAAAGAAATTAAGCCTGGCCGTAAAATGGGACACTTAACAATTTTGAAAGACTAAATCATCGAATTGTTATACGATGCATAATCCTTGTACAATTTTTAATTTCACTAGCTTTGTGCATAACTGTCAAATTATCCCAAACTACCACATCACCCTTTTCCCATTCATAAGAAAATATAAACTCTTCTTTATTCACATGATTTATTAAATATTTTTTTAAGTCTTCATCTTCTTTTCCGTTAATTATAATTTTCATTAGATGGCCAGGTGAGATATAAAGAGATTTTTGTCCATTAACTACATGTACAATTGGATGTTCAGCCTCGAGCACTTTAGCTGATTTCACTCCTGACCGCGCCTCTAACTCTCTACGTGTTTTTGATATTGGTCCAGCAGATGAGAAAATACCAATAGCATCCTTAATATTTTCTTTAATATTATCTGGAAGCTTTTTATAGGCGTTAAAACCAGAGGAAAAAATTGTGTTTCCCTGACCTTTAGGAATTTCTATTCCCATTAACATAGTATATCTAGGACGATTTTTCGCCAAGTAAGAAGTATCTTGATGCAAATACGAACCCCCAAAGGCAATATTTTTATCCGTAGGTTTACGCTCCAGAACATTTATGAAGGGATAGTCTTTTAAACCTTTTAATCTTGGATATTCAACTAATTCTCCAATTGATTTTGCAAAGTTTTGATATTTTTCGGTGCTCAAACTTTGATTTTTTATAAAAATAACCCCATATGTATCCAATATATCTCTAATTTTCTTAGTCGCTGTTTGATGCAACTTATTTAAATTTAATTCATTTAGATAAGCCCCAACGTTATTTTTTCCTGGTGAAACATGTATATTGTTCATTTAATTTATCGGGTTAATCAATAAAGCGTCATTTTTAGCAGGATTATTAACTTCTGTCGATACCTCATGAAATTTCAATTCCGGAGGTTTTATACTACTTAAAAATTCTACAGCATTGTTGTTAAGGTTAAAATAATTATTTATTTGTGATTTTGGAAGGATTACAGGCTGTCTGTGATGTATTTCTGAATTTTCCTTTGTTGCATCACGTGTGATAATACAAAATTGTCCATTATCATGGATCCCTGCAAAAAAAATATCTTGCTCACTAATATTGGAGAAAAAAAAGGGAATTTTTTTGTTTTCTATTTTTTTCCACTCGTAATATCCTGAACATGGAATTACAGCTCTAGAATTAACAACTAATTTTTTAAAACTTACCTTTTTTTCTATTCCCTCTAGTCTAGCGTTGTGCAAACTCCTAAATTCTTTTGACATCCAAGAATACTTTAATCCCCAAATATTCATTTCCATGTATTTACCGTTTGTTGCTGATTTTAACACTGGGTACCTGCCACCTGGAAAGCAATTAAAATTATCTTGATCTAAATCAACATTTATATTTTTTTTTACAAGAGCATTTGTATTTATTAAAGTTGATTTTTTCACTGCGTATCTACCGCACATTACTTATCCTCAATTATTTCGTAATTTTGTTTGCCCAAATTATCAATCGCTAATTCTAACTTATCTCCCACCTGTAAAAATTTAGGTGGTTCCTGTTCCATCCCAGTACCAGCAGGTGTGCCAGTTGAAATTATAGTTCCTGGTTTTAAAACCATATATTTGCTTATGTGATGAATTAAGTAATTTACGTTAAATATCATATTTTTTGTATTACCTTTTTGCCTAATTTTTCCATTTACTGATAAAGATAAATTTAAATTATTCACTTCTTTGATGTGATCTTTAGTAACCAAAATTGCACCAGCTGGGGCGCACCAAGATTTTCCAAGTGTCCAATGGCCATTACCTATTTCTTTTTGTACATGACGGTCTGAAATATCGTTTAATATGAAGAAACCAAATACATAATCCAGTGCGCTAGCTTCACTCACATTTTTCGCTTCTTTTCCAATTACAAGAGCGAGCTCAACCTCATAGTCTAGTTTTTCTTGTGTCTTTCTCTTTTTTATTGGGTCATAGGGACCTTGCAAGCAATCTGGGCTTTTATTAAATACAATAGGATATTTTGGTAGTTTAGACCCTGTTTGTTTTGCGTGTAGTGAGTAATTTAAACCTATGCACAAAATATTACTTGGCTTATTAATGCAAGATCCAATTCTCAAATTATTATTAATTTCTGGAAGCTTTTCTAAGTCTATTTTCGCCCAACTAGTTAAATTAGACAAGGTTAAAGTGCTTGGATTAAGATCATTTACATGGCTTGAAAGGTCTCTAATTTTATTTTGATTATCAAGAGCACAAACTTTTTCTTTTCCCAGAGGACCAACTCTTAGTAACTTCATTTTCTAAGAAAAAATCGTTCTATTCTCTCCATGGTAGTAGTATCAGGGCCTTGGTACGGAATAGAGTAAGAATTTTCATTTTGATCCAACACCATAAGGCCACGAGTAAAAATAAATACAATAAAAACAATCAAACAAAAAATCATAAGTTTAGGCATGCTGTAGCTTTCTTCTTTTACTTCTACTTGTAGAGAGGGATCCTTAACTTTCGATCTACCGAATTGTTTGAAAGTCCAATAAACTGCAAAAATTAAAAGAATATGGGCCAACATTACTGATGCAAACCCTAAAGCCATTGTTTCAAATTGAAAAACATAAATAGAAAATACACAACTCCAAATGAAACTTAATTGCAATAATATGGATAACCTTGTTGATTTAGGTAAACTACGAAAATCATTTCTGTCCTCACGAAACATAATTGTAGCAGTATCATGTAACCAATTTTTGAATTTTTGCATAATTATATTTTAATTTATTTTTTTACTTCATTCAAACTATAAACTTCTAACCAATTTTCTCACTCTTTCCATGTGATTATTGAATATTTTTTCATCCATTTCGGGTAGTACAGAATAAAACCTTATATATTTAGTCTTTAAACCTCCTAATTGAAAAACAGATTTTTTTATTCTTCGAAATGGAATATTGTCAAAAAATGAAAAATTCCAGTAGCTCATCATCGGCCCGCCGTAAGTAATAGATACTATTCCAAGCTTCCCCTTCATCGCACCTGGTACTGGATAACCATAATTTTTAAAAAATTTATTTCCAGGAACTAAAGATCGATAAGAAAAAAACCATTTTGGATGGAGAACCCAGTCAATCCAATTTTCTAGGATTGAATTTAATCT
Organism: uncultured Pelagibacteraceae bacterium; assembly: GCA_902563575.1. Classification (GTDB taxonomy): domain Bacteria; phylum Pseudomonadota; class Alphaproteobacteria; order Pelagibacterales; family Pelagibacteraceae; genus Pelagilacustribacter. The sequence goes on along the minus strand of CACEXV010000002.1, from coordinate 165,241 downwards.
TAAATTATGACATGTGCCAATTAACATCATAACAGAACACTTCTCTAATCTTTTTCTATAATCTAAAACTAATTTTGGAGGAGGGTTTACATTTTGATTATAAAAAGGTAATTGATTTTCCTCATCAAATAAATTCACCAAATCAATCTCATGATTATTTTTTTTGGCTTCATCAATAAATGTATCTCTAATTGCAGCATTAAAAGAATTTTTTGTATTATGATGTCCGAAAGCTATAAATATTTTCATTTTTTTCTAAAAAAAGATATTATTTCATTAACCCTTATAAATTTCACTCCAAAAACAAATCCTAAACCAACACCGTACCATGCTGCTCCAGCTAACCCGTATCCATCAATCTCAATGTTAACTCCGTAGTAAATCTGTATTTTTCGAACAAAGTAGTAAAATATACAGCTCCCTATAATTCCATCAATAAAAAAGTATTTTCTTATTCTCATTCTTTATCTTTCCAGAAGAACAATCCAGTACCACCGCCAATTAGTATTGCCGATACGATCCAAGCATATTCGTGTTTAACAAATATGGTCAAAACACCCGCGATAACAATAAGCATTCCTAAAGTGCTATTTTTCATTAATCTTATTATATTGAAAACTTTAAATTTGTATAATACACTCTTAATACCATTCACATGGTAAAAAAGTGGCTCATCTACATGAGTTAAAAGTAGGTTGGATAAAACAAGGAGGAGTGTATGAATAGACACACTAAATTGTTAAATGAATTCAGCCGAAGTAAATCTCAGGCTGAACTCCTTAACAAAATGCAAAAATCCAGAAAAGCGATTGAGATAAACGCTAATGGGACCTCAGGATATAAAATAAAAGAGGGTGCCAATGCTGGGAAAGTTCTTAAGCATTTAAAAAAAACGTCTGAAAATATTTAACTTTTGTGGGGGAGGGATAATCCCTCCCCATCAATTTAGAATTTAAGCCATAAATGATATATAATAATTTATGGATTCGATACTAATTTTCACTGCTCTTATACTTTTAATTATCAATTTAATTTTAGTAATTTTTATTTTCAAACGTAAAACTCCTAATCAAGATAACGACCAAAGTTTGAGGAATGAGGTCAATTCTTTAAAAAATTCATTTAGCCAATCATTCGGTTTGATGAGCAAAGAAATTGCAAAAGATATGACTGGCGCTCTAACCAAAGTTGATGAAAAAGTTTCTGTCTTTAATCAACAAGTCAGTGAATTAAATAAGAGCCAGGATAATTTTAGTCGAATTTTAAGTGGTGTAAAGACATATGGAACTTTAGCAGAATTTGGATTAGGCGCTTTACTTAAAGACTTGTTGCCGGCATCACAATTCATTGCCAATGCGAAAATGAAAGATGATACATCTGAAACAGTAGAATTTGCCATCAAACTTCAAGATGTTCTTTTGCCAATTGATAGTCACTGGCCTGTTGAAAAGTATAAAGCGATAGATGATGCTTATAAAGCAAACAATAAAGAAGCACAAATAGAGGCGAGAAAAGATTTAGCATCAGCTTTTAGATTAAAAGCTAAAATAGTTAACACAAAATATATAATGCCACCTAAAAGCACAGATTTTGCGATTATTTATGTTCCAACTGAGGGATTGTTTTCGGAGCTTTCAAGTTACAGAGACCCAAAAACGAAAGAATTACTTCTTCAAGAATTAAGAACAAAATATAAAGTAACTGTTTCGGGTCCAAATACTTTATCTGCTTTGTTACAATCTTATCAACTTGGCTTTCAAACATTGAAAGTTCAACAACATGCAACACAAATTTATAGTGATTTAAGAAACATAAGTACTAGATTTGAGAAACATTTTGAAGGAATTAAAGAGTTGAGAAAAAAATTGGAACAAGCTATTACTGTTACTGATGGCTTCGGTAGAGACGCTAGATCAATAATGAATACACTTGGAAATATTAAAGACCCAGGACAAGTAACAGACTCTTTAAAAGAAAATCCAGAAAAGATAAAAGTGCTTAAGTAAAAATAATATGTCCAACTTTGTCTTTTACGATTTTGAGACCAGCTCATCTAATAAATATTGGGGCCAGATTATTCAGATTGGCGCAGTATTAACAAATGACAATTTGCAAGAGTTAGATCGTTTTGAGGCAAGGTGTAAATTAAACCCAGGAATAATTCCTGAGGCGATGGCTCTAATAGTTAATCAAACAACCCCAAAGATGCTTGTGGGTGCTAATTTATCTCATTATCAAATGATCAGACAATTTGTTGATACTTTAAAAAAATGGGGCAAGGCAACTTACATTGGTTTTAATAGTATAGATTTTGATGAAGAGTTTCTTAGAAATACTTTATTTCAAACTCTTGAGTATCCCTATTTAACCAGCACCAACGGCAATACTAGAGGGGACTTGTTAAGCTTGGCAAGAGCAGCAAATTTTTACTATCCTGATACTTTAAAAAATTCGATAAACGAAAAGGGTAACGCAGTTTATAAACTAGACAAAATGGCACCTTTAAACGGAATTAAACATGATGCACACCAGGCTCTAGGTGATTGTATCGCTACATTAGAAATAGGAAAAATTATTCTTAAAAAAGCTCCAAATGTTTGGAAAGCTAGCTTAATGACAACAGATAAAACAAAAGCATTAGAATTGATTAAGAATGAACTATATTTCTGTACTGATGAATTTTACTATGGAAAGTCAGTGGCATTTTGTGAAACATTCATTTGTGAACATCCAGTTTACAAATGGGCTAAATGCTTTGACTTAAAACACGATCCAGATATTTATTTAAAAATGAACACCCAAGAATTAAAAGAGGCGATGGGTAAAAAACCAAAGTTTATTAGGACAATAAGACATAACAAACACCCAGTTATCATGAACCCCAACTACGCTAACAGTCTGGCAGATTATAAGATTTTAGGAGCTGAAAAACTAAGAGAAAGAGCAAATAAAGTTAAGAACAACAAAGAATTTGCAGAAAAAGTACAAATGGTTTTAAGAGAAGAGGTTGAAGAGAAGCATCAAACTCAGTCACAAGAAGACATTCCAGTTGAAGAGAGTATTTATAAAAAATTTTCACCTTCAGAAGATAATAATTTAATGAACAATTTCCATAAAATCGAATGGGATAAAAAATATGGAGCATTAGATAAATTTCAAGACGAAAGATTAAGATATTTTGGTCAAAAATTAATTTATCGAGAAAAACCTGAACTATTGCCTAAGGAATTATATGATAAAATACATAAGGATGTTGCCTCAAAACTTTTGAGTAAAAATTCAGAAAAGTGGAATACTATACCTAAAGTTTATGCAGAAATAGACACACTCAGAGTTAAATTTGAAAAACAGGGGAACAAAGATAATCTGCTGTTCCTTGAAGATATTAACGCATACGTTGAACAATTAGAAAAATTTTACTCATCTGTTTAGTTGACTTTAAAATAAAAAAAACTTAATTAGTATTTATGCCGACAAAAGCAGTTACAGATCAAAGTTTTGAGTCAGATGTTATAAAATCTAAACTACCTACTGTTGTAGACTTTTGGGCTGAGTGGTGCGGACCATGCAAGCAAATTGGGCCTATTCTTGAGGAAATTTCGAATGAGATGAAAGACAAGGTAACAATAGCTAAACACAACATTGATAATGAACCTAATACACCAACAAAGTATGGGATACGAGGAATACCAACGATGCTTTTATTTAAAGGCGGAGAATTAAAAGCTACAAAAGTTGGAGCTACAACAAAATCCAACATAATTGATTGGATAAAAGAGAATATTTAGTTGATCTTTAAAAAATCACCACAAAGATATAAAGAGCCAAAAACACATATAATTTTTTTTTCTTTATTGCTAGATTGCTCAACTGCGCTGTTTATATTTTTAACAACCTTTGCTTTAAAATTATATTTCTTAGCTGCGTAATAGAGCTCACTTGTAGCTATATTACTTCCATCTATTAGAGGAATTATAAACAATTTATCAAATATATTTTTGAAATTTTTAATAAATTCCCCAGGATTTTTATTTTTTGACATTGACCATATGCCAATTTTTTTTACATTTATTCCTCTTAAGAAATTGGCAAGATTTTTACCACTCACAAATGAATGACACCCATCTATTAAAATTTTTTCATTTTTATGTATTTTTTTTATTAATTTACCTTGAGTAATATATTCTGCTCTAGCTTGTAACTTAATTTTTGGTATAGTTTTAATAATTATTTCCTTACTGATACCTAAATCTAAAGCAATTTTAATTGCTAACGCTAAATTATTTTTTAATCCAAAAGTGTTAATATTACTTTTATCTAAATTAATTTTATTTATTTTATCAGAATATATCAATCGTTTACTCTTAATTTTCACATTCCACTTGTTTGGATAATTGATTTCACTCGTATTGCCTCTTAAATAATATTTTATTGTTTTGAGATTTTTACTTGATTGTTTACCGATATAGATACGCGAAAAATTACTTAAGAAAGCGACTTTTTGTTTTATAATCTCATCAATAGTTTTTTTTTTAACAAAATTTAAATGCTGCTTGTTAATATTTACAATTACTTGCATCAGCGGAAAACTAAAAATATTTGTTGAGTCTTTCGCAAATAAAGCCCCAGCCTCTATTAAATTATAATCATTATTTTCTTCAGCGGCGTTGATAATAAATATAACAGTCAAAACTTCAAAAACTGTGAGTTTAATATTTTGCTTCTCAATTAATTTTAGCGTTTTAGAAATATTTTTGTACGAAAGAAAATTATTACCCATCCAGAATCTTTCTCTAATTGTTCTTAAACTCGGTGAAGTGTAAGATGATACTCTATAATTATTTGCCTCAAGAAAATATTTAAGAGATGTGAGAAGTGAATACTTGCCATCTGAACCAATTACGTTAATTACATTTCTTAGTTTCTTCTCAGGATTACCAAGTTTAAACAAAACCATTTTGATTCTCGTTAAATCAAAATCAATTATATTTTTTACTATTTTGCTTTTAGCTAGCTGTTTGTAAAGTTTTATTGATTGTGACGACATCTGAACTTTCGTTTTTAACTTGTGTTTCTTGTTTTTTCAACAAGACATTAAGTAAAGTCCCAATAGTCGTATTAAGATATTTTCTCTCTATTACTAGATCCAAACCCCCATGATCTTTTACGTATTCAGCTGTTTGGAATTCCTCTGGAAGAGTTTCCCTGACAGTATCCTGAATGACTCTTTTTCCAGCAAAGCCAATAGTGGCTTTAGGTTCCGCAATCAAAATATCACCTAGTGTCGCCCAAGAAGCAGTCACACCTCCAGTGGTTGGATTTGTTAAAACTACAAAATACGGAATATTTTTCTTTTTTAATTCATTTACTGCTAAGGCGGTTCTAGACATTTGCATTAAAGCAATTGAAGACTCCATCATTCTCTGACCACCACTACAACTAAAAAAAACAAAAGGGGATTTTGTTTCTATAGCTAATTGAACACCAGCAAGAAAGGCTTCACCCGATGCAGCACCGACTGACCCACCAATAAACCTAAAGTCTTGCGCGCCAGCAACAACTGAAATTCCTTGAATTTTACCTTTTGCAATCAAAATCGCATCATCTTGTTTAGTAATTTTTCTAGCACTGTTTAGTCGATCAATGTATTTTTTGTTATCTACAAAATTTAAAGGATCGTCCTGCGGAGATGGAGTTTTTATAATTTCATAGATACCCTCATCAAAAAATAACTCAAATCTCTCGTTACAAGTCAATTTGTGGTGGGATCCACACTTAGGACAACAATTAAAATTTGTTTTTAAATCTTCTTTGTAAACTAGATTCTTGCATCCGCAAGTTGTCCATAAGGCTTCAGAAGAGTCTTTAGCTGATCTTTTTTGAAATAAAGATTTTATTTTCGGTTTTATAAATTTTGTTATCCAATTCAAGATATTTCCTTTTTAAGTTTGTATATCATTTTATTCAAATTTGTGACAGGATTTTGTCTTTTTTGAACAGAATTAGTTATTATTTTACATAATAAACTGCCCACAACCAGCCCGTTTGCCGACTTTAAGGATCTTATATTCTTGTCTGTTATACCGAAACCAATCACAAGGTTAATTTTATTATTAATTTTTTTTATATTATTATAATTTTTTATTATTTTTTTTGAGGAAACTTTTAGTTTCCCCCCAGTAGTTGACAGCATAGATATATAATAAATCATATCATGTGAGTCCCTAATGATTTGCCTCATTCTGTTTTTTGTAGTCGTTGGAGCTAAAAGTTGTATAAAACTAATAAACTTTTTTTTACATTTTCTGGCAAATAATTTATTTTCTGGATATGGAAGATCAACAATGATTAAACCATCGACACCTGATTCTTTACAATTTTTCAAAAAATTATTTTCACCACACTGGTAAATTAAATTGAAATAACCCATCAAAATTATTGGTTTATTTGGATTAGTTTTTTTGAATTTTTTTACTATTTGAAAAACATCTTTTAATTTAATTCCTTTTTTCAGTGCTCTATAAGAACTACCCTGGATTTGTCCCCCATCCGCTATAGGAGTATTATGTGGAAATCCAAGTTCTAGAATATCAGCATGTTGAGAAATCTTATTTAATATCTTAAGTGAATTGCTCTTAGAGTTATCTCCTGCCACAGTGTATGTGATTAGCGCAGGCCTTTTTTCCTTTTTACACCTATCAAATGCTAAAGCAATTTTTGATTTCATCGAATGTAAGAGCCCAATCTTTGTTTAATAATATCTTTATCTTTGAGGCTGTCTCCACATGAGTTAACAATTATCACTTCCGAAGACTTTAGTTTAGGAGCAAGTCGAATTGCCTCTGCGAAAGCGTGTGATGGCTCTAAAGATGGTGAAATATTTTCAAGTTTAGACACTAACTCATATGCTTTAAGTGCATCTTCATCACTTGCTGAAGTATATCTCGCTCTTTTTGCATCCTTTAAGAAGCAATGCAAAGGAGATATTCCCGGGTAATCCAAACCGGCTGATATGGACTCCGTTGAACCTATTTGACCTTCTTTGTCTTGTATTACATATTGAGCGGCCCCATGAAGAATTCCAATTTTAGATCCATTAGTGAGTGGTGCTGCATGAAGCTTACTATTTTTTGGTCCTCCAGCTTCAACGCCTATAAATTCTGCATTAGTATTCATGAATTCATTCCAAAAACCTGCAGCAGAACTACCGCCGCCAACACAATTTATTAATTTTAGTTTTTTTGGAATTTTTCCAAATTCGTCTTTCACTTGTATCATTAATTCTCTTGAAATTTGAGCAGTGCTCCAAGCACAAATCTTTATAAATATATTCGGGCCAACTGTTGACCCGATACAATTGTGAACTAAATCGCAGTTTGATACCCAGTATCTCATACATTCACTCACAGCATCAACTAAAGTTTGACTTCCTGTAGTAACTGGAACAACTTCAGCACCATTTTTTTTCATAGCTTCAACATTAGGCCTTTGTCTTTTTATATCTTTTGCCCCCATAAATATTTTACATTTTAAGCCAAATTTTTTAGCTGCCATCGAGAGCATTTTCCCGGCATAACCAGCTCCAGTATCACCGACAATAAATTTTTTACCTGCTCTTTTGGCTATTAAACAATGAACTGTGGCATTATAAATTTTGTGTGCTCCACCATTAGCCTCAGATACTACTTTTGCGTAAATTTGCGCACCTCCTAAACGATCAGTTAAATTTTCAAGTTTAATAAAGGGTGTGGGAGCCCCAACATAAGTCTGGAAATGATAATCTCGTTCACTGAGAAATTTTTTCTCTCTTCTTAATTTTGAAAATAATTTTGTGAGGTCATCGATCGGTTTTTTCAAAGTTTCGGGTATAAAGTTTCCACCAAATTTACCACCATACATAAAATTCTTATCGTGTTGATCTATAAGGGAAACGCCTTTTTTAATTTTCATTTTATAATTTTTTAACCTGTTTAACGAATTCTTTTATTTTTTTTATATCTTTTTTTTTTCTAGTTTCTAAAGCACCTGAAACATCAACAATATCAGCATAATTTTTCAAATGTTTTAATTTATTGATAGTGATATTACCTGCAACCATTTTTTTTGCTCTTGTTCTAATATGTTTAATCCAATCATAATTCCATGTAAGACTTTTTTCATAACCTGAGCTATCCCATAAAATAATATCTGAATTATCCTTAATTTTTTTATAATTTTGTACATCTTTCTTTTTTTTAACGACGATAACAGAAATGATTTTTTTTTTAAATTTATTTTTTATTAATCTTAATTTAGAATTATCATATTTTCCATAGAGTTGAAAATAGTCTAATTTCAAATGTGAAAATTTTTTAAGATCTTTATTAGTTGGATTAACCAAAACTCCTACAAATTTTGTTTTTTTTCTTTTAATTTTTATTAATTCTCTTGCTCTAGAAAAGGTAACGTGTCTGTGGCTTTTAGGATAATTTAAAATTAGGCCGCAAAATTCTACCCCATGGTTAATACATGTAATAATTTCTTTTTTTCTCGATAAACCACATACCTTAAGTTTCATCTATTAATGAGCTTATTAATTTTTTCATATTCTTATTAATATTTCCTTTTGTTATGCTTCTACCGATCACGATGGATGTTGCACCATTTGCAAATGCTTCTTTCGGAGACATCACTCTTTTTTGATCACCAACATCGTCTCCTTTTAATCTAATTCCTGGCGTTATGATTTCCATATTGGTACAAATTTTTTTTAAAAATTTTGCTTCGTGACCAGAACATATAATTCCGTCTAATTTTGCTAGCTTTGCGATTTTAGCTTGCTTTATAACAATATTTTTTACGGAAGTGTTATACCCTATTTTTTTTAAAGATTTATCTGAAAAACTAGTTAAAATTGTAACACCTAAAACTTTAAGTTTTTTATTAATTTTTTTTGCAGTTTTCTTAATAGTTTTTAAGCAATCTAATCCACTACTAACATGAACTGTTATATAATTTAAATTTTTTAAATCAGATAATGATTTGATTGCTTGCGCACTTGTATTGGGAATATCTGATATTTTGTAATCTGCAAATAAAATTTTATTTTGAAGTTTTGAAATAAATTTTCTTCCATTTTTAGTATATAGGAACTCAAGACCAAATTTGTATCCAATATTCAATTTTTTTGTTTTTGTTTTGGCAATTATTTTTCTTATTTCTGATACACTAGAACTATCACAGGCAATAAATATTTTACGCATTATTCAGTATTTATAAATTTTTGGAGCTCTTTGCTAGCCTTAAATCTTAGTTTGACCTTTTCAGGTACATAAATTTTTTCACCAGTCTTAGGGTTTCTTGCATTTTTCTTTTCTTTTATGGCCTTAGTATAAAATATACCTAAAGATCTTATTTCGATTCTTTTTCTACTTAATAAAGCCTGAGAAATTAATTCAATGAATTTTTCGTATATTTTACTAATTTGATCAACGTTGATTTGCGGATGTTTTCTTTTTAATCTATTTAGAATATCTTTTTTTGACAAGTATTAATCTTTTTTCTTTTTAGATTTTCCACCTAATGCTTTCTCGAAAATACCCTTAAGTGTTGCGCCAGATTTTGTTGCTCCTTGACCAAATTTGGCTATTAAACTTTTTTCTTCATCTATCTGTGCTGCCTTAACGCTCAACTTAATTTTTCTATTTGAGGTATCTAACTCTGTAATTTTAGCATCTAAAGCATTACCAGGAGCAAATATATCAACTCTCTGGTCAGCAGCCTCTTTAGCTAAATCAACTTTTTTAATAGTCACAATAAGACTTTTATTTTTATCTATAGATACCTTAACTCCATTTTTTAATATTTCGTGAATTCTGGTTGTTATAACATCGCCGACTTTTTTCTTATTTTCCTTGAACCAGTCCATCGGATCTTTTTCAAGTGCTCTTTTAGACAATCTAATTTTTTCGTCTTTAATTTCTATTACCTTAACTTTTATCTTATCGTTCTTATTGAACTTTTTTAAATTTTCTATGTTTTCATCGTAAGATAATTCTTTATAGTGCAACATTCCAGTTAATCCCGATTTCAATTCTGCAAAGATAGCTTTATCTGTTATATTTTTGACTTTAACCTCTATTTCGTTACCTGCCTCTTTTTCAAGAATGTCCCAAGGATTTTCAAGAGTAGCTTTATATGACAAAGATATTCTTTTTGTTTCGATATCAATATTTACAATTTTTACTTTTATTTTTTGAGAAACAGATAAAACTTTTGACGGTTGTATATTTTTATTTGCCCAAGATAATTCGCTATTATGAATTAATCCTTCAATCCCTTCTTCTAGTTTTACAAATACACCATAGTCCATTAATTTTGTGCAAACTCCGTCGTAAATTTCTCCAAGTTTATATTTTTTTGAAATATTTTGATATGGATCCTCAGTTAAAGCTTTGATTGAAGCTGAAACTCTTTTAGTTTTTTTATCAATTTTTGTGATTTTAACTTTCAATTTTTGACCTATAGTCACCAACTCTGACGGCTTCTTGACTCTTCCATACGATAAATCGCTGACATGTAAAAGAGCATCGATACCATTAATATCCAAGAAGATTCCCCAATCAGTGGTAGCCTTAACCTTAGCATCTTCAATTATGTCACCTTCATTTATATTTTTTAAAGCTTCTGAAATCTCAGCATTTTTACTTTTTTCTAATACAGCTCTTCTGCTAGTACATACGTTCCCACGACTTCTATCTATTCTAGTTGCAATAACTTTCAAAGGCGTGTTCATTAAGTGATCAAATTTTTTTAGAGGCTTAACATCAATTTGCGAAGCCGGCATGAACGTTGGAAGCCCATCTATTGTACAGATAAAACCTCCTTTTACTCTTCCGGTGATGTAGCCAGTTAATTCCTCTTGTGTCTCAAACACTTTCTCCATTTTTTTCCATGTCATCATTCTACGAGCTTTTTCTCTAGAAATGACTATTTCACCCTTAAAATTTTCTATTCGCTCTAAATAAACATCTATTATTGAACCAACTTTTAACTTTTCTAGCTCTTTATCGTTTTTAAATTCTTCAATAGGTATCATTGCCTCTGCTTTAGCTTTGGCATCAACCACGACATAATTTTTTCCAATTTCCGTAACAGTAGCTTTTATGATTTCGTTTTCCTTGAGTTTTCTATTTTTAAAGTCTGCATTTAATAGACTTTCAAACTCTTTTTGAGAGGTTGCTTGTGATTTTTCGCCAGTTTCAACTGCCATATTTCTTTTTAATTACACTTTCTAAAACATTTGACATTTTATTTATCATACCTTTAATGTTTTTTAATTTATCAGTTGGCACAATTACAGCATTTTTGGGTTTAATTAAAGGGGAAATTCTTCTTGATCTATCTAAATTATCTCTGATTCTCATAGCTTTTTTTACTTCTGCAAACTTTATTTTAGGATTTTTTTTCTTAAGATCCTTGAATCTTCTTTTGGCTGCAGTGTTAAGATTGCACGTGAAAAAAAACTTTATATCAGCGTTCGGCATTATAACGGTCCCAATATCTCTTCCTTCTATACAAACTTTTCTATTTCTCCTTACAAAATTTTTCTGAAAGCGCTTAAGAATACCTCTAATTTCTCTTTTTTTTGCTATTTTGGAACTCAACTCACTTATTTCTGGTGTATGGAGATTTTTATTTTTTAAATGTGATAAATTAAATTTCTTAAATTTTTTTTCTAGAAAAATACGTTCACTACTGGGTTTATTTTTAATGATCAAATAACTAGAATATCTATACAATAATCCTGAAGATAAAAATTTTATACCATATTTTTTTGAAAATAACCTAGCACCTGTGGTTTTGCCACTTGCAGAAGAACCGTCAGCAGCAATTTGTATATTGAATTTACTTTTTAATTTCAAATTTTCCCCCAATTTTTTTTATTATCTTTAAAAAAGACGGTGCAGAAGTATTTACAGTTTCAAAATTATTTATTTTAACTTTAACACCAGTTAAAAGTGACAATATTAGTGTGCTCATGCAAATTCTGTGATCTCCAAGTTTGGGCACAATTATTTCTAAATTTTTATAATTCTTTTTCATTGCACCATAGATTTTTACTTTATCGTTTGAATATAAAAATTTAACACCAATCTTATTGAGTATCTTTTTCATTTCTAAAATTCTATTGCTTTCTTTATTAGCTAAATCACCTATACCCTCAAACACAGAACCACCTTTAATTAATGAGGCAATAACAAAAAGTATAGGATACTCATCAGCAGTTTTTGGATAAAATACTTTAGAAGCTCTTAGAGGTTTTAATTTACTGCTTTTTACCAATATATCTCCAATCCTCTCTCCGTTTTTAAGTTTTATGTTAGTAAATTTAATCTTAGCACCGCTTTTTTTTAAAATTTCATAAAATCCAATTCTTGTTCTGTTAAGCTGGACATTTTTAATTTTTAGTTTGCAGTTAGTGTTTAAAATTGTCAAAGCGCAAAAAAAGGCTGCTGAAGAAGGATCTCCTGGTACTGTTATGTTAATTTTCTGAAGTTGATTTTTTCCATTAATTTTTATTATATTTGCATCTCCTTTCTTCACAGAAATACTTTTTTTATTTGCTTTAAGCATATTTTCAGTATGGTCTCTGCTTTTTATTTTCTCCTCTATAAAGGTTTGGCCATAAGAATTTAATCCAGCCAAAATAGCAGCGCTTTTCAACTGCGCTGAGACACCTGCTTTGTAATTTATACCCAGGGGAATTTCTGAAGAAATTAAGCGTAAAGGGAAATTTTCTTTTTTTATTGGACTAAATTCGGCCCCAAATGAATTCATTAACTTTATAAGTTTTTTCATATTTCTTTTATTTAAAGAATGATCTCCTTTAATAATGACATCTATATTTGGTGTGGTTGACAAAATCCCTACAAGAAGTCGAGATAGAGTGCCACTATTTTCACAATTTAAAACAGTTTTTTTTTTACAATTCAAAGATCCCAATCCTTTCCCATAAACCAAATATTCTCCAGGGTTTTTCTTCATAATTTTTACATTCAATTTTTTTAAGCATTTTATTGTAGAAATTACATCCTCAGATTCGAGCGCATTGTTAATTTGAGATATGTCTAATGAAATTGCTGATATCAAAAAGGACCTAATAGAAATGGATTTATCACTATCAACTTTAATTGTTTTTGAAAATTTGTTTATTTTATGAAAATTTTCAACCGCAAATTTTTTTAATGGCATTAATTAAATTGATTTCCAAAGTATTGTTCTACGGCTTTAGAATTTTTCATAAGTTCATTAGGAGTTCCTTCACCTATAATTTGATGTTCTCCAATAATATAAGCTCTATCTACTATTTCAAATAAATTTCTAACCTGGTGATCTGTTATCAAAATTGCAACGCCAGAGTTTTGTATTTTCAGTATATATTTTTGAATATCTTGTACGACAATCGGGTCCAAATTACTTAAAACTTCATCCAACAATATAACTTTAGGATTATTTATCATAACTCTAGACAAAGCTACTCTTGCTCTTTCACCACCTGACAAAACTGAGGCATTAAGGCTTCTTAAATGCTGTAAATTAAATTCATCTAAAAGTTTCTCCGTAGTAGAAATTTGTTTATCTGTATCTTTTATACAAATTTGACAAATTCCAAAAATATTATCATAGACACTCATATCAAATAAACTTCTCTGTTGTGGAAGATATCCGAGTCCCATTTTTGCTCTCAAGTGTATGGGTAAATCTTGAAGTTCTTTATTATTTAAAATTATTTTGCCATTATCGGTTTTGTGTTCACCAACACAAACTCCATATAAAGTACTCTTACCACACCCATTCGGTCCAAGAACGCCTACTATTTCAGACTTGTGAACGTGCATGGAGATTTTTTTAAGGATTGGTCTTCCATCAAAAGATTTGCTTATATCTTTAACTTGGAAAACCGGTTTATCTTTTTTAAATTTTATTATTCTAAAACCTTTTTTCATATTAATTTACTAAATTAACATTTACCTGACTATTTTCAATCGCAGAAATATCTAAAGTCTTGTTTTTAAGATCAAAATTTAAATTTTCAGCATTTATTTTTCCTTTTGGACCGCTTCCATTAACATTACCGTAAACTTTTAACAAACTTTTTGTATTTAGATAATCTATATTATTGGAATATAATTTATGTTTATTATATTCAGAATTGACATTTTCGGTAAAGAACATGTCCAGACTTTTATTATTAAATAACCCCGTTTTTGATCTTACTATTAAGATAGAGCCATCTTTAAAAGTGAACCTTGCTAAAACATCTTTCATATTTACGATCTCCGGTTTTTCAGAGTCAAAAATTGCCTCACTCGAGAAAAGATAATATCTATTTCCATTTAAATCAAAACCGCTGTACTCAATATCATTAAATACATTTGAGCTTTCATCCTCGGCAGTTTTTATATTTTCTACCTCAATATTCTCAACTTTATCTTTGTTAAAATAAAAAAAATATACGATTAACGTCGAAATAACGAAGAGAAAGAATTGAAAAAAAATTATTTTTCTTTTTCTAATATTCACGAAAGCCCATATTTTAGCAAAGAGTGTATATGAATTATTCCTAGTAACTTTGCTTTTTTCTTATTTCTAATATCTTTATTTGAAACAACTAAAAGGCTTGTGATTTTTTTTTCATTCATTAAAGCCAAAGCTTTAGAAGCCAGAAAGTCTTCACTTACCATTAAAGGATTTTTTGACATTATTTCACTAAGTCTTCTTTTCTCTCTCTTATTTTTAATCGCTCTTCTTAAATCTCCATCAGTAATTATACCACATATAAAACTATTCTTAGTAATTACAACAAGACCAAGTTTTTTTTGATTAATTTTGCTCAGCGCATGAGAAATTTTATTATCTATATTAACAACTGGCAACTTGTTACCTCTAATCATTATATCCTTTGACAATAAAAGCTTTTGCCCCAAACTTCCACCTGGATGAAATACTTTAAACTTTTCTTTAGAAAATTTTTTTTTATACATTAATGCAGTAGCTAGGGAGTCCCCAAATAAAAGAGTAATTGACGTACTTGTCGTTGGAACAATTTTTGCACTATCTGATTCTTTTACCTTTGGTAATAAGATTTTAACATCGCTTGCCTTTAATAACATACTGTCTGATTTTGAAGCTACACCAATTACTTTTACATTAAACCTATTTGCGTATCTAAGCATATTAGTTAATTCAATTGTGTTTCCAGAATAAGAAAATATAATTAATATATCTTTTCTCTCAATTTGACCCATGTCCCCGTGAAGCGCTTGCGCAGGATCACAAAAGAAACTAGATATACCAACACTTGATAAAGTTGCGCTAACCTTTCTTGCTATCAAACCAGATTTTCCTATACCTGCGCAGATAACCTTCCCTTTACAAGATGATATTTGTTCAACTGCTTTTTCAAAAGATTTATTGAAAACCTTTTTAATTTTTCTTAATTCAGATATTTGAACTAAAGCAGATTTTTTTGCTATTTTAATATAATTTTTAACCATATTAATGTTCGAATATATTTGGATCGTTAAATCCTGCTTTGTCTAAATTAATTCTGCTTCGCACTCCATTCATAGAACTCAAGAATAGATCAAATCTATTATCTCTTTGAAGCATTTTTTGTAATTTTTCTTTTATTTCTTTGAGGTACAAAACATCATTGCACAAATATTTTAATTCTTTTTCACTTACATCATCTAAACTCTTATTCCAATCTGTTGAACTTCCATATTTCTTCTCAAGCTTTACATTACATAACTCTTGGCAAAGATCTTTAAGACCATGATTTGAGCTGTAGCTCCTAGCAAGCTTAGACATTAATTTTGTACAATAGTAATTTTTAACTTCAGTTTTAAGATAATATTCTAGAAAATGAACATCCATTCTTGCAAAATGAAAAATTTTTAAAATTTTCTCATCATTTAGCAATGAGACTAAATTTGGTGCCTCATAAGATTTTCTATCGGGTTGTACAATATATATATTGTCATTATCACTAGTAAGCTGGATAAGTGATAATTGATCTCTACGAGGAACAAGTCCTTGCATCTCACAATCAATACTGCATGTATTTTTAATAGTGTTTAAAATTTCTTTACTTATGTCACCTTGAATTTTATGTATTTTCATATATTTATTTAATTATCATGAACAATAACCCAATAGCAACAATACTTGGGGGTGGTGGATTTATAGGCCGTTATCTTGTCAGAAATTTGTCCAAGGAGAATTATAGATGTTTTATACCAACCAGAAGTCCATATTTGAAGGGATATTTAAAAACACAAACTACGCCAGGTGCTATTGAATTAATTCATTTCAAATCAGATAATTTTTCAGAGCTCGAAAAGGCGATTAAAAATACGGATGTTGTGGTAAATCTAGTAGGAATCTTATTCGAGAATAGAAAACAAAAATTTCAAAAAATACACGTTGATATTCCGAATTTAATTTCAAAACTATGTAAAAAACACAAAGTGAAGAAATATATTCATGTAAGTGCAATAGGCGCTAACTCTCAGTCAAAATCTCTTTATCAAAAAAGTAAATTTGGAGGTGAGCAAGCTGCTTTATCAAATTTTGAAAATACCGTTATCATACGACCAAGTGTTGTGTGTGGTGCAGAAGATAATTTTACTAATTTATTTTCAAAACTAAGTTTTTTGCCAATATTACCTATTGTTGGCTTAAATTATAAATTCCAACCGATTTTGGTATCTGATGTTGCGGACTCAATTATGCAGGCAATAAAAATCAAAAATAATGAAGGAAAAATTTATGAAATTGGTGGGCCCAAAATTATTTCATTCGGAGATATGGTAAGATCTATAATGGCTACAATTAACAAAAAAAAATTTGTAATTGAAATGCCAATGCAAATCGCAAAAATACAAAGTACCATTACGGATCTTTTACCTTTTCCTCCAATATTAACTCGTGATCAATGTGAAATTTTATCTGAAGCTGATAACATTGTTTCAAATAAAGAATTAACCATAAGCGACTTAAATATCAAACCGCAAGATGTTGAGCTAGCGATGAAGAAATGGTTGGTTCGTTATCGTGATGGAGGGCAATTCGCTAAAGCAAAATGAAGAACATCAGTTTACTATCTGGGTATTTTTATTTGATTTTAGCAATTATTACAGGCATTGTCTCTAACGGTTTTTTAAAAACTACAGAAAGTTTTACTAGGCTCACACCAACAATTTTTTGTATTACAAGTATTGTTGTTTGTATTTTTTGTTTATCTAGAGCAATGACTATAATACCTGTTGGATTTACTTATGCCACTTACGGAGCGTTAACGATAACTGCAGTTACATTATTTGGAATATTTAAATACAATCAAATTCCTAATCTTTATGGAATTGTTGGATTAATTTTGATTGTTTCAGGAGTTATACTGTTAAACCTTTTTGGTAAATTAAAGTAAACCCCTGATGTTTTTAAATCAGGGGCATTTAATTACTTTATAAACTAATTATTTAAAGATGCTGTGATAGGTTCTTTATTTTTGTTAGCTCTTTTTTCAGCGATTTTTTTCTCGATACTAGCTATCTTTAGATCAATCTTTGATAGTTTTTTTTGTTTAGTGCTTATCTTATTTTTAAGCTTATCGATTGATATTAGTATTTTTTTCTTTTTCTTTTCGTTTTTTTTTAACTTTTTTTTCATATTTTTCCTCCAAAAAAGAAAAATCTAAAATAATCTAAAAAATTTTTCAAATGAAATTAAGAAAAATCTTTTAAACTAAAAGTTGAAAAGATTTAGAAAATCCTACGGAACTAATAAATTTATAAATCTGTCTGTTTTTTGGATTTCAAGACTGTTTACGTAACCACAATTTTCACCATCAACCTGTGATAGAACTTTATTGTTTACACCATTTATTTTTAATCTGTTCAATTCTTTTTTAATCACACTTTTTGCAGGAGTTAAGTCGCCTTTGGTTAAAATTAACCAAACATAATAAAGTAATTTTATTCTGGTCAGGTCTTTAAATATGTAAGCCACTATCCTGTTTTCAAATATATTGGTATCATTAGTTATAGAATGGGGACCAGCATAGTATTTTGAATTAGTACATAAAATCCAATCAGCCATAATTTTTTCATTATCTATCTCAACCTCCATTTTAATATTTTTTAAAAATAAAAAATGCTGAAAGCCTTTTAAAGCGAAAATTACTTTTCCAAGATACTTTTTAATATTAGTATTTATGGACTCAACAATTCGAGAGTCAAAACCTACACCAGCCATCAAGAAAAAGTACTTATCATTTATTTTTGCCAATGAAATTTTCTTATGATTATCTGATACGAGGACGTTGTAAATCTCCTCCGCTTTTTTCTTAATTTGAGTTTCTATTTGTAAAATATTTGCAGTGCCAGCAGGTATGTATCCAACTAATTTGTCTTTTAGATTATCACTTTTAAACATTTCATTAATACCAAAACATACGCTCCCGTCACCGCCAGCAAATACTAACCGATCAAATTTTTTATTAGACAATTCTTTAAATACATTCCTTGCATGATCTTCGCTTTCGGTTTTAAAAAGATCTACAATATGATTTTTTTCTAAAAGATTAATGACCTTGTTAATTAATTTAAGTTTTCTACCACCTGCTGCATTTGCGTTAAATATCACCGCAAAATTCAATTTTTTATTCATATTTTAACAATTCTGTAACATATTTATGATTCTACTTGTACTAGAGACTCGTTTTATAAAAAATATGGAAACAATTCAAACTAAATCTAAGGGAAAGATTTTAAATTACAAAAGCATCTTTATTTCCGACTTGCACCTTGGGCATAGAAAAAGTGCAGCTAACAAATTATTAGAATTTTACAAACATTCAAGGTCAGAGAATTTATATCTTGTTGGTGATATCATTGATGTTTGGGCTTTAAAAACAAAATTTTACTGGCCTCAAGAACATAATGATGTGATTCAAAAAACATTAAGAAAAGCAAGACATGGAACAAAAGTAAAATATATTGTTGGAAATCATGATGATGTCTTCAGAAAATTTTTACCATTACATTTTGGTGATATTGAAGTTGTAAATAGAGCCATACATGTAAGCTCAGATAATAAAAAGTATATTGTTGTTCATGGTGATGCCTGGGATGGAGTGATGAAATATGCTCCATGGTTATCAAAAGTAGGAGCTATTGCTTATAGTTTTTTACTTGAGTTTAATGTTGTTATCAATTTTTTTAGAAGATTATTTAAAAAGGGTAATTGGTCTTTAGCAAAATATTTAAAACACAAAGTAAAGAACGCTGTAAAATATATAGGCGATTATGAAAAAACTTTAGCAACTTATGCTAAAAAAAAAAATGTTGATGGTATAATTTGTGGTCATATTCATCATTCTGCCGATCAAGTCTTAGATGGTGTGAGATATTTAAATTGTGGTGATTGGGTAGAAGGTGCAACTTTCTTGGTAGAACATTTCGATGGTCGCATGGAAGTTATTGACTGGGACAAAATCAGAGGTGATGTTGTCGATTACAAGCCATATCTAAAAGTAGTAAATAAATAAATGAAAATTTTAATCGTTACTGATGCCTGGTATCCGCAAGTGAATGGTGTTTGTAGAACTTTAAAAAATCTTGGCGATGAATTAAAAAAAATTGGACATCAGGTTGAATATATTGAACCTAATCAATTTTTTACTGTGCCAATGCCAAAATATAATGAAATAAAACTTTCTCTTAATGTTTGGCCTAGAGTAGGTAGATTAATTTCTAAAGCCGATGCTGACATAATTCACATAGCAACAGAAGGCCCGATAGGAATATTTGCAAAAAGATATTGTGTAAAAAATAAGCTTAAGTTTACCACGTCTTACCATACTCAATTTGATAAATATTTGAAGTTATACTATCCTTATTTGCCAATTAAGCTTGCTCAAAAGTTCCTTAAAGGATTTCATTCAAAGGCGGAAAAAATTTTAGTAACAACTCAATCAATGAAAGATGAACTTCAAGAAATTGGTTTTGATAAGGATAAGATGGTTGTTTGGACCAGAGGGGCAAACCACGGGGCATTTCAAAAGCCTAAAAAGATTAATTTAGAGTATAAAAGACCAATTTATCTTTATGTGGGTAGGGTATCTATTGAGAAGAACATCAGAGCATTTCTGGATTTAGAGTTAGAAGGCACGAAACTAGTTGTTGGTAAAGGACCTGATTTAGATAAACTTAAAAAAGAATACCCTGAAGCAATATTTAAAGGAGAGAGAACAAATGGTGAGCTTGCAAGTTACTTTGCTTCTTCTGATGTTTTTGTTTTCCCGAGCAAAACAGATACTTTTGGAATTGTAATTATAGAAGCTTTAAAATGTGGATTGCCAGTAGCTGCTTACCCAGTAGCAGGACCAAAAGATATTTTTAACGGTACAAACATTGGCTCGTTAAACAACGATCTTAAAAAAGCAGCACTTGAAGCTCTTAAGTCAGATAGAAGCGCTTGCATTGAGCATGCAAAAAAATATACCTGGGAAAATTGCGCAAAAATCTTTTTAAATAGTGCGGTATCAAACCGCTAAAAAATATTTCTTTAGTCTATATCTTTAAAGTATAATCAAATCATGGAATTATTATTTTACTCTCTTGCTGGAATAATTGTGATCGTAGTAATTGCAGTATCCAGAAAATCAATTGTAGCAGGTATGGAGGCAAGATCCGATATTAAGAGAGAGAACAAACCAAGTAATAATGAAGAGGGAATAGAAGACATCACCAATGAAAATATTGAAAAAACTAATGAGCAAGTAAAGATTATAAATCAAATCGATGATCTAATTTTAATTGTAGATAAATTTAAAAATATCAAATTTTTTAATAATAGTGCAAAAAAAAAATTTGGAGAAAATAATTTAAATAAGCACGTGGCTACTTTATTAAGAGTTCCTGATTTACTCCAAAATATTGATTTAGTGCTTTTAAAAAAAGAGACAATCACTATGGATTTAGAATTATCCTCTCCCTCATTTCAGTTCTTTAAAGTTCATCTATTCTCTGGACCGACCTCATATGTCGATGATCCTGACTCAGTTGTTTTATTTCTAAAAGATTTAACTGATATTATAAAAGCGCAAAGGTTCAAATCTGATTTTGTAGCCAATGTAAGCCATGAACTTAAAACGCCTTTAGTTTCTATTAAAGGATTTCTAGAAACTATAAGCGGACATGCGAAAGATGATTTAGAAGCACAAAAAAAATTCATACCGATAATGCTTGAGCAAGCTGATAGGATGGAAAGCTTAATTAAAGATTTACTTTCACTAAGTAAAATTGAGTTAGAGGAACATATACAGCCTCAAGATAAAGTAAATTTAAAAGAAATTTTAAGTAACGTTGAAGACATCCATCAAAAAAATTTAAAATCTTTTGAATTTAAAAATAATATAAAAGATGATTTCTTTATTAAAGGCGATCATGAAAAATTAATTGAAGTTTTTTCAAATATTATTGATAACAGTATAAAATATTCAGAAAAAAATAAAAAGATCGAGGTTAATTGTGGACAAGGTAACGGAAAAGTAATAGGAGACTCTTACACCGTGTCCATTAAAGATAATGGTATTGGAATTCCAACTGAACAACTTCCGAGAATTACAGAAAGATTTTTTAGAGTTGATGCAGCTAAAAGTAAAAAAGTTGGTGGCACTGGACTTGGAATGGCGATCGTGAAGCACATTGTTAATCAGCATAGAGGTGAGTTAGAAATAAAAAGTGAGGCTCAAAGTGGCACCGAAATAAAGGTTCACTTTTCTAAATTTTAGCAAATATCACAAATTTATTAAATTATGTCTTGAGATAGACAGTAAAATAGTTAAAATTCTAGTATGACTAGAATAACAAATTATATAATTCTGGTTTTATTAACTTTAACTTTTACAACTGTTAAGGCAGATGTAAACTTAATTGAGAAAACTTTACGTTCTCAACCTCTCACAGTTTTTGATCTTGGACTTTTAAGACTTAAAAACGATCTTAGGCAAGCTAAAAACGATTTAGTTCTTGAAGTAGATAGTAAAAATGTATCTACAATTTATACTGAAGCTTTATTTTCAAGAAGATACGATGGAATTCAATTAATTGTGTCAGCACCGATGAGCACTCATTTAAATGCTAAATCGTACATGGCGGACTCAATCAAATGTAGAAAAATTTTTGAAAAAGTTAAAAATAATCTTTTAAAAGGACAAAACGAGAGCAATATGATTCACTCACAAGCTGCATCTTATTTAAGTGAAGTATTCACCGCTCCTACACAATGGAACGCGTGGAGATATGATAAAGGTTTTACTCAAAAATTAGTTAACTTTGTACAACTAGAAGTTACATTAAAGCCAACGCAATCCTACGCTATTAAAAATAAAGTAAGACCTTTTAGTTGCGGAGGGTCTTTAGCCTCTGATTATCAACAAATCGAGATAACTAGAAAGTTCAACTAAAAAGTTATCATTTTAATAAATTTGTAACATATCTGTAATAATTAAGAGTCCTCTTAATTCTATGAGTCCAATGTTTGTTAATTAATTAATAAATGAAAGGATAAACAATGAGAAAACTATCAATCGCTTTAGCTTCATTAGTTGCAATGTTAGTTGTAACTTCTGCTCAAGCTAGAGATCAGATTAAAATCGTAGGTTCTTCAACTGTATTCCCGTATGCAACAATCGTTGCTGAAAGATTTGGTTCGTCTGGTAAATTTAAAACACCAGTAATCGAGTCAACAGGAACAGGTGGTGGAGCTAAATTATTCTGTGCTGGAGTTGGTACAGAGCACCCAGACATAACAAATGCATCTAGAGCTATGAAGGCTAAAGAGTATGCGCTATGTCAAAAAAATGGTGTTGAAGAAATCGTAGAGATTACAGTTGGTAACGATGGAATAACGTTAGCTTATTCTAAAGATGCTAAACCAGTAAACTTTACAAAAAAACAATTATGGGCAGCATTAGCAAAAGAAGTTGCTAAAGATGGTGCGTTAGTACCAAATCCATATAAAAATTGGAGTGATATCGACCCATCATTACCAAACTACCCTATCAAAGTTATGGTGCCTCCAGGAACATCAGGAACAAGAGATGCTTGGAATTCATTAGTAATGAAAAAAGGTATCGATGATGCTTCTAAAAAAGCTGGCGCTAAATATAAAGCGTTAAGAGAAGATGGTGCGGTAATTGAAGTTGGTGAGAACGACTCACTTATTATTCAAAAATTAGCTGCGGACAAAGAAATGTTCGGTTTCTTTGGTTTCAGTTATTTCTTAGCTGCAAAAGATAAATTGCAAGCTGCAAGCATTGAAGGTGGTCAACCAAGTCTATCTTCGATTCAAGATTACAGTTACGCAGTTGCAAGACCTTTATTCTTCTACGTGAAAAAAGCTCACGTGGGCGTTGTACCAGGCTTACATGAATTCGTAAAAGAGTTCACAAGTAAAAAAGCTATGGGTAAAAAAGGTTATTTAACTGATATCGGGCTAGTACCTCTAGATGGCAAGTTATACAAAACATCTAGAACTAACGCTACGAAGTTAGTTAACATGCCTGCTAAGAAGTAGTAGTATCAATTAAACAAAAAGGGGGTATTTTACCCCCTTTTTATCTCTGGAAGCGCAATATGAATTTAATACTTGTAACTTTTATTATTCTCTTAGCATTCACAAGTTATTATTTTGGTAGAAAAAAAGCTCTAGTTATTCAATCATCACAAAGACTTACGGCATTACCAAAATTTTATGGATATTATTTAGCTGCTTGGTGTGCTGCACCAGCATTAATAATTTTTGCTCTTTGGTCAGTTTTTGAACCATCAATAGTTAAAACATTTATTTTACAAGATTACACTGATCAGAACTTAACTAAAAATGAGCTTCAGCTTATTTACACAAAGGTTAAAGCATTAGCCGCAGGAACTTACACGGGAAATATTACTAATTTTCTAGATGAGTCTGCTAATAAGTACATTCAATTAAAAGGAATAGCTAACAGCGCTAAAGTAGCAATTATTTTAGCAATTTTAATTTTCTCTCTGAGTTTTGCATATAGATCTGTTCAAAAAAATGATCGCATGAGAGAACCAGTAGAAATTTTTCTTAAATGGGTGTTATTTGTTGCATCATTAGGCGCAGTTTTAGTTACAATCGGAATAGTTTTTTCACTTTTATTCGAAGCGATTAGGTTTTTTCAAGCAGTAAAAATCTTTGACTTTATATTCGGAACTCATTGGTATCCTGCTAAAACTTTTGTAAGAGATGGCCAACCAGATCCTGAATTAATGAAGGATGCTTTCGGAGCTGTGCCTTTATTTGCTGGAACTTTTTTTATTGCTTTTATTGCAATGTGTGTTGCCATCCCCATAGGTTTGCTGAGTGGGATATATCTATCTGAGTATGCTGGAAGAGGCGTAAGAAAATATGCGAAACCTATTATTGAGATTTTAGCTGGTATTCCAACAGTGGTGTATGGTTTTTTTGCAGCTTTAACCGTCGGTCCTTTTGTTAAAGAAATAGGTAATGCTATGGGTTTAGAAGTTTCAGCGGAGAGCGCTTTAGCTGCAGGAGCAGTTATGGGAGTAATGATAATTCCTTTTATTTCAAGTCTAAGCGATGACGTTATAACAGCAGTACCGCAAAATTTAAGAGATGGAAGTTACGCAATGGGTGCAACAAAATCTGAAACTGTAAAAAAAGTAATTTTTCCAGCAGCCTTACCTGGTATCGTAGGTTCGATACTTTTAGCAGTATCAAGAGCGGTGGGAGAAACAATGATTGTTGTAATGGCCTCAGGACTAGCGGCTAATCTTACAATGAACCCCCTTGAGTCAACTTCAACCATTACAGCACAAATTGTAGTAATTTTAATTGGAGACCAACAATTTGGAGATCCAAAAACTCAATCAGCTTTTGCCTTGGGAATATCTTTATTTATAGTAACTTTATTTTTAAATGTAATCGCTCTTTCAGTTGTTAAAAAATATAGGGAAAAATATGAATAGTTTTAAGAAAAATTTATTAAAAAAAAGATATAACGCTGAAAGAAGATTTCAATGGTATGGCAAAATAGCTATAGGATTAGCTTTAAGCTTTTTAGCAGTTTTTATGTTTCAGATATTTTCAAAAGGTTACTCAGCTTTCCAAAAAACTTGGATAGTAACAGAAGTTCATTATGATAAAGAATTACTTTTAATCGATGCAGAAAGTCCATCAAAAGATGATTTAGAAAATGCAGACTATTATGATGTTGCTTACAAAGCTATGACCTCATTAGATCCTGGACTTCCTGAAGAAGAGGATCGTCAATTGATTCAAATGGTTTCATATAAATATGAGACAGAAGTTAAAGATCTACTTTTAAAAAATCCAGACTTTCTGGGTAAAATAGTTCCCATAAAATTAACAGCTTCTGATGATGTTGATCAAGTTCATAAGGGAAATTATCCAAGAGATATCCCTGAAAAGAATAGAAGAGTAAATGATTATCAGCTGCAGATTTACGATATGCTTAATGAAAGAGGGGATATTTTATCAGAGTTTAACATTAGTTTTTTTACAAGCCCTGACTCAAGAGAGGCAGAACTAGCAGGTATAGCTAGCTCGTTTATGGGAACAGTTTTTAGTATACTAGTATGTTTAGCGTTTTCATTTCCTATTGCAGTGTTAGCTGCAATTTATCTCGAGGAATTCGCACCAAAAAATAAATTTACAGATTTTATAGAAGTAAACATTAATAATTTAGCAGCTGTTCCATCGATAGTATTTGGTTTGCTAGGTCTTGGTGTTTTATTAGCAGTTTTTAATTTACCAAGATCGACACCACTTGTTGGAGGAATTACTTTGTCTCTTATGACATTACCAACAATAATTATTGCTGCAAGAGCTTCTTTAAAAGCTGTTCCCCCAAGTATAAGAGAAGCTGCTTTAGCGATGGGTGCAAGTAATATGCAAACAACCATGCATCATACTGTGCCACTATCAATGCCTGGAACTTTATCTGGAACGATAATTGGCTTGGCTCAAGCTTTAGGCGAAACGGCCCCTTTAATTTTAATAGGAATGGTTGCTTTTGTGAATACAATACCTGGTACGCCAGTTGATCCTGCTGCAAGTTTACCAGTTCAGATATATATATGGTCAGAAAGTGCTGAGAGGGGTTTCGTTGAAAAAGTATCTGCATGTATTATGGTGCTTCTAGCTTTTTTAATTTTAATGAACTTGGCAGCTCAAATCGTTAGACACAAATTTGAAAAGAAATGGAGTTAAATGAGTAAAATAAAAGCGGAAAATTTAAATGTTTATTACGGATCCAAACAGGCATTATTTGACGTCTCTATAGATATAGCAGAAAAAGAAGTTACAGCTTTAATTGGACCATCTGGGTGTGGAAAGTCTACTTTCTTAAGATGCTTGAACAGGATGAACGACGTCATAGAAATTTGTAGAGTTGAAGGCAGTATTAAAATGGACAACCTAGAACTGAATTCAAGAAAGTTAGATGTTGTGAGACTTAGGGAGAACGTTGGTATGGTTTTTCAAAAACCCAATCCATTCCCTAAAACAATTTATGAAAATGTAGCTTATGGTCCTACTATTCACGGTATTGCACAGAGCAAAGAAGAAATGGATCAAATAGTTGAAAAAAGTTTGAAAAAAGCTGCCTTGTGGAACGAAGTTAAAGATAGACTTGATGAAATCGGAACTGGTTTATCAGGAGGTCAACAGCAACGACTATGTATTGCTAGAGCTATATCTGTAAGTCCAGAAGTGATTCTTATGGACGAACCATGTTCAGCGCTTGACCCAATAGCAACAGCTCAAATTGAAGAACTTATAGATGATCTTAAAAAAGAGGTCACAATTGTGATAGTTACCCACTCAATGTCACAAGCAGCTAGGGTATCTCAAAAAACAGGTTTCTTTCATTTGGGAAAACTTATAGAATTTGGACCAACAGATAAAATATTTAAAAATCCTGATAATCAGCAAACTCAGGATTATATTACAGGAAGGTTTGGTTAATGAGTGAAAAACCGCACATTGTAAAATCTTACGAAGAGCAACTTCAGTTATTAAAAGATACAATAGTGAAAATGGGAACTGGAGTTGAGAAACAGCTTGAAAACACTATTCAATCTTTAGTTAAAAAAGACATTAGTTTAGCAGAAAAATCTATCAAAGATGACGAATTGACTGATAAGTATGAAATAAATATAGAAGAGCAAGTTGTAAATTTGATTGCCTTAAGGCAACCTATGGCAATAGATTTAAGAGAAACAGTTGTTGCCTTAAAAGTTTCTTCAGACTTAGAGAGAATTGGTGATTTAGCAAAAAACATCTCAAAACGATTAACTAAAATTGGAACTGATTTACCTAATGATATTACTAAAAATTTCGAAATAGCTGGTTTAAAAGCATCAAAACAAGTCAATGCAGTTTTAAATTCGTATTTACATAGAGCTAAAGATACAGCAGAAAATGTTTGGAATTCTGATGAAGAAATAGATCAAATGACTAATTCTAATATGGAAGCTGCAGTAAAGCATTTAGAAAAAAATAAAAACGATATACAAAAAGTAACCCAACTACTTTTCATGCTTAAAAATATTGAGAGGATTGGAGATCATGCAACCAATATTGCAGAGCAAGTTTATTTTCTGATTACAGGAGATTATTTAGAGGGAGACCGACCAAAAGGATAATGAGGGCATATTTATTCATTGTTGAAGATGAAATGCCCATCGTAACTTTACTTAAATACAATTTAGAAAAAGAGGGTCACAAAGTTGATTATGCAGTCAATGGAGAAGACGCTATTAGAAATATAAAGGAAAAAAATCCTGATTTAATTTTATTAGATTGGATGTTGCCAGATATTTCAGGTGTTGAAGTCTGTAAAAATTTGAAAAGAAGCAATCTTCACAAAAATATCCCAATCATTATGTTAACAGCCAAAGGTGAGGAAGAAGACAAACTTAAAGGATTTGAAACAGGAGCTGATGACTACGTAACTAAGCCATTCAGCCAAAAAGAACTTATTGCAAGAGTTAACGCTTTATTAAAGAGATCTAAACCAAGTGTTGCCGCTGATGTTGTAGTATTTGAGGATCTTAAAGTAGATAGAGTTCAACGAAGAGTTTATAGAGCAGATAAACAAGTTATAGTCGGCCCAACCGAATTTAAACTAATTGATTTTTTAATAAAGAATCCAAAAAGAGTATATTCGCGTGAGCAACTTCTAAATTCTGTATGGGGAGATGATATTTATGTTGAGTCCAGAACTATAGATGTTCATATAAGAAGACTAAGAAAAGCAATAAATATTGATGGCAAGAAAGATCTTATCAGAACAGTAAGATCTGCTGGCTATTCCTTAGATGTTTGAAGATCTTTTGGCTTTATAAATGATATTAATTTTCCTTTAACTTTTGATAACTTTTCCCAATCATTGAAATTAAAACTTACTTCAGCAACGGCTGTAGTAGGAAATTTTCTTTTTAAATTTTCAAATTGTTCGGAGTTTTCTTTAAGACAGATTCGATTTATGAGTTCACTAATTGAAGGTTCATGATTGATTAAAAGTAAAGTTTTATAATTATCAACTGTTTGTTTTAAGATATGAATAATTTCATCCTCACTAGCATGATAAAGCGCTTTTTTTTTAATAATTTTCTTAAAACTGATTTTTTCTGACAATATATTTAATGTTTGTATTGTCCTTTTAGAGGATGAGCAATAAACTAAATCAAATTTTAATTTCTTTTTAATAAAAAATTCGCAAATTAATTTTGCTGAATTTACCCCTCTTTTATTCAATGGCCTGTCATAATCATCTAAATCTGGAAAATCCCAACTAGATTTAGCATGTCTCATCGCATATAATTTAAACATAATTTTAATTTAACATTTAAATATGTCGAAAGCATCATTTTCAGAAAACGCTAATATTAGCAATCAACTCATAAACAGAGAATTATCTTGGCTTCAGTTTAATGATCGTGTTTTAGAAGAGTCAAAAGATAAAACAAATCCTCTATTTGAAAGAGTAAAATTTTTATCAATCGCAGGTACAAATTTAGATGAATTTTTTATGGTAAGAGTCGCTGGACTTTTTAATCAAATTAAAGATGGTTTTGACGAATTAAGCGCAGATGGATTAACTGCAGAGGATCAATTGAATAGGGTCGTATTAAAAACTAAAGATCTATTAAAGAAGCAAAACGAAGCATTCCTAGAGTTGAAAAAAGAGCTATCGAAAGAAAAAATTTTCATTCGAAAAATGTCAGAACTAAATAAGAGGGATCTTATGTATCTAAGAGAATATTTTCAGGAAACAATTTATCCTATAATAACACCTACTGCCATTGACCCATCACATCCCTTTCCTTTTATACCAAATAAAGGCCAAGCAATTTTACTAAGAATGACTAGAATAAAAAAAAAAAGAGAACTAAATGCAATTATAGTTATACCAAGAGCACTTCCAAAATTTGTATCTCTAAACAATTCTGAAACAATAAATGAATTTGTCACAATTGATGACGTAATTTGTAAATTTGCTAATGAAATATTTCCAGACCATAATATCGAGGCAAGTTTGCAGTTTAAAATAATTAGAGACAGTGAAATTGAAATAGATGATGAAGCTGCTGATCTTGTGAGATATTTTGAAAAAGCAATTAAGAAAAGAAGAAGGGGAAACGTAGTTAAACTCGAAGTACTCACTAATTCAAACAAAAAACTTTTAAATTTTATTTCAAAAAAATTTAAAATGGATGAAGATCATATTTATGAGGTTGAAGGATTGGTTGGAATACAAGATATAGATGAAATTTGTAAAAAGAAAGATCCTAAGCTGAGATTTAAAAAGTTTAATCCTAGAGAAGTTGAAAGATTGAAGGAATTTGATGATAAATTTTTTTCAGCTATAAGAAGTAAAGATTTTGTTGTACACCACCCTTTTGAAACTTTTGATGTAGTAATTCAATTTTTAGAAGCTGCAGCAAAAGATCCCAAAGTTATCGGTATCAAACAAACTTTGTATCGAACCACACCTGACTCTCCTATCGTAAAAGCACTAAGTAGAGCAGCAGAAAACGGAAAAGTTGTTACAGCCGTAATAGAAATAAAAGCTCGATTTGATGAGGAAGCTAATATTGAATTATCTAGGAAACTAGAGAAAGCTGGCGTTCAAATTGTTTACGGATTCGCAAAATACAAAACGCATGCAAAGGCAAGTTTAGTTTTAAGAAAAGAAGGAGCTAAAACGCGAAGCTATGTTCACTTAGGTACAGGAAACTATCATCCTATTAACGCAAAAATTTATACTGACTTATCACTGTTTAGCTCTAATCAAGACTTGGCCAAAGATGTCGAAAAATTTTTTAATTATGTAACTGGTTATGCAAAACCAAAAAAATTGAATAAAATTTTTATGTCTCCATTAAATAGTAGGAATTTTTTTGAAGAAAAAATTGAAAATGAAATAGTAAATGCAAATAAAGGAAAACCTGCAGAAATATGGGCAAAAATGAATTCTCTTGTAGACCCTGGAATTATTAAGAAATTTTACGAAGCTTCAAACGCAGGAGTAAAAATAAATTTATCGGTAAGAGGAGTATGTTGCTTAAGACCTGGAATTAAAGGTCAATCTGAAAATATAAAAGTAAAAAGCCTTATTGGCAGATTTTTAGAACACTCAAGAATTTATTGTTTTGCAAATGGTAGTTCTATGCCCTCTCGAGAGAATCAGGTATATATTTCATCTGCAGATTTAATGCCTAGAAATTTAGATAGAAGAATTGAAATTATAATTCCGATAGAAAACAATACTGTACATGAGCAAATTTTAGATCAAATTATGTTAGCCAACTTTAAAGATAAATCGGAAACATGGTATTTAGATAGCTTAGGAAACTATCATAAAGAACAAGAAAAAGGCTTTTCCGCACATTCCTATTTCATGAAGAATCCAAGTTTATCAGGTCGCGGTAAGTCAATTTTAAGAGCTAAACCTCAAAATTTGAGATTAGTAAAATGAAACCAGAATTAAAAAATCTTTTTAAATTTCAGTCTAATAAAAAGTCTAAGCAAGCCATAATAGATCTTGGATCAAATTCAGTAAGAATGCTCATATACGATAATTTTAAAATTTCTCCAATCCCAGTCTTTAATGAAAAAGCAGTTTGCAAACTTGGAAAAAATTTAGATAAATCTAAAAAACTAAATCCCGATGGAATTAAAGGTTCTTTAAAAGTTCTAAATAGATTTAAAGAAATTTTAGATATTTCAGACGTTCAAGATTTAGAAATTATTGCAACAGCAGCTTTTAGAGAGGCCACTGATGCAAGTGAATTTTTAAGAGAAATTGAAAAAATATTTAATAAAAAACCACTAGTATTATCTGGCGAGGAAGAAGCAAGAACATCAGCAAATGGTGTAATGGTAGGATTTGATGAAGTAGATGGATTAGTTGCAGATTTAGGAGGTGGAAGTTTAGAACTTGCCAGAGTTTCTAAAAATCAAATTTTTGAAACAACCTCTTTACCTCTTGGAGTATTAAGACTTGAAAATAATCCTATTATAAAAAAAAGAAATTTGGGAAAATATGTTAGAAAACTTTTAAGAGATGAAAAATGGCTTTCTAAAAAGAAATTTAAAAATATTTATTTGGTAGGAGGGACTTGGAGATCATTATTTAAATATCATCTCTTTAAAGAAAAACACCCATTACATATTTTGCATCAATATAAACTCTCAAAAGTTGTAGCAGTTAAATACTTAAACAGAATTTCAAAATTTAATAAATCATCTTTGAAATCAATGGAATATATTACTAAATCTAGAACTCCCTATTTACCTTTTAGCTCTATAATACTTAACGAAATAATTGAAGCAGCAAGCCCCTCAAAAGTTATTTGCTCAATCAGTGGACTGAGAGAGGGGCATATGGATACAATTATAAACCAAGGAATGAGCGAGGATGAAATTTTCAAATTAAAAACTGATGGTATATCTTTTAAAAAAGGGGACTATGGAAAGAGTTTTGAGAAATATTTTAATTTTATTTCACCATTATTTGAAGACAACGAATATTTTAATCGAAGATTACTAACCTTGGCTTGCATCTTAAGTAAAATGGATTGGGGCCTAGGAGCTTTTCAAAAAGCAGAATTAGTTTTTATGGAAGTGTTAAATACTCCATTACTAAAACTAGAACATAGAGATAGAGTAAAAGTTGCATCAGCAAGTTTTTGGAGACATTGTGGCTTAAAATATAATCCGAATTATCAGTTTTTATCCTTATTAAATAACAACGAAATTTTATCCTCAAAGCAAGTGGGATCTGCTTTAAGATTAGCAGAGTCACTCACTAGCATGTCTTCTTTGTTGTTAGATGAATTTAAAATTTATAAAAGAAATAAGACTATTTTTTTGAAAATACCTAACAATCATAGCGATATTGTCTCAAAACAAGTAACTAAAAGACTTAAAAACCTGGCAAGAGAGATGAATGTCGACTCCAATATCATTTATTCATGAAAATTAATAAATCTTTAACTTAATTTAAATATTTTTTTAGCATTTATATATTATTAACTGATTATCAGTCTCCCAACTGTGTTGTTAATTAATTAGCCCAAGGTATCAATATTTCCTTGGGCTACCCTCCAATTACAAAATAATTTTTCTGATTAAATAGACAGCCAATATTCCACCAAGCATCTCAGCAATGATATAGCCAGGAGTATTTAAGTAATTAATTCCAGTAAATGTGTCTGTAAAAGTTCTTGCGATTGCTACCGCTGGATTTGCAAATGAAGTTGAAGAGGTAAACCAATACCCCGCTGTAATAAAAGTTGCTACTGATGTAGCGACCGCAAGTTTGCCACTCTTTAAAGATCCAAATATCACAAAAATTAATCCAAAAGTTGCAATCATCTCAGCTGTAAAAATATTTATTCCAGGTCTAATCTTCTGTGAAAGCTGCAACAAAGGAAGATCAAACATAAAATTTGCTAACATTACTCCTAACATACAACCTAAGATTTGAGCAGAGATATAAGTGATAATTAAATTTTTTTTAATCTTGTTGGTAAAATACATTGCTAAAGTAACGACAGGATTGAAATGTGCGCCGGAGATATCACCGATGGAAGTTATCAGAACAAATAATCCTGCACCTGTAGCTAAAGTATTCGCTATTAACATTACAGCGATATCATCAGTTAGATTTTGAGCCATAATACCTGAACCAACAATAATCATGACTAAAAAACAACTTCCTATAAATTCACCAATAAATATCTTTTTACTTTTCATTTTTTACCCAATGTTTAATTTTTTCATTAATTATATTATAAGTTTCTTCAGCTATTAAATTTATTTTATCTTTATTTTTAGTTTTTTTAATTTTTTCAACAGGGTCCGCGATGTCCCAGTGCGTAATGGTCTTTTTTTTGGGCCATACAGGGCAAACTTCTTTATTGGCGTTATTACAAACTGTAATCACGTAATCAATATCAATATCATTTTTTAAAAATTCATCAAAATTTTTTGAATAATACGTGGTTAAATTAAATTTTTTTCCTTCAAGATACTCTTTAATGAAGGGATTGATTTTTCCTGAGGGATTACTTCCAGCGCTAAATGCAATGAATTGATTTCGGAAATTATTGTTTACAATACTTTCCGCTATTATGCTTCTCGCAGAGTTTCCAGTACAAACAAACAATATTGTTTTTATTTTCCTCATAAAAAATGTATTGAAGTGTCCCGAACTTACGGAACCAAAATTTGATAAAAACCAATAATAAATAATGGAATCTGTAACCCAAAATTTGTTAATATTGCTTTATCCTTAGAAATAAAACCTGCAATAGTCCAACCAACAACTCCCGCTCCATGAAACATTATATTTACTGGATACATATTCAAATTTGTTAATAAAATACCTGTAAGAACTAAAAAAGTACTTAACCATTTAAGGTATTTTTTAATAAACTTCATAGCCAATTGTATGATTTTAATGTTAAAGTTTTGTTAACCAGAAGAAACTTTAACTTTTTTCTCAATAAATTCTGGTACTTCATCATCTTTTTCAAGAACATCCTCTTTTTGGCCTTTAGGTTGGAAAGCATACAGAACATGTAACTTGCAATATGGAAAATCTTCCTCCGGCTTTCTTCCACAAAAATAAAAATTTTTTTCATTTGGATCTCCAATGGGCCATTTGCATGTATCTTCAGTCAATTCCTCTAAAGACTTTGGTTTTTCCGCCTCAAAATTTTTATCCAAGAGTATAGATTGAAATTTTTGTTTACGTGTCATTTGTTGAATTGGTCTTCTAACTGATTTTGTTGGAGAACTAATCGAAGAGGATTTTTTTGATGGTGCTCTTGCCTCTAAATTTAATCTATGAGCCTTACCAATTACGGCGTTTCTTGTTGTATCACCTAATTTTTCAGCAATCTGACTAGCGGTGTAACCTTTCCCCCAAAGTTCTCTCAATTTTTCGACTTTTTCAGGCGTCCAACTCATAATACAACCTTAACTATATTTAGTTATTTAAAATTAATATTTCCATTATGTAGTATTGTACTTAGGTGAATCAAACATAAAAACATCAAGTTCTGAGGGTAACTTAAGTTTTACACAGATTTTTTATGAATAAGGATTATAAGACTATCGATGGTTGAAATTAAAGCAAAATATAAAATTGGAACTAGAAGATTTGGCAACATCAATTGGATTGGTGCGTGGACATTATATAAAAAAGAAGTTTTAAGATTTTTAATTGTATGGATTCAGACAATTTTTTCTCCGCTCGTCACATCCCTTTTGTTTTTACTGGTTTTGTCTTTAGCAATAGGTGAAGAAAGGGGTGATATTTTAGGTGTTAGCTTTATAAATTTTTTAGCTCCTGGTTTAATTGCAATGCAAGTCATTCAACAGTCTTTCTCGCATTCGTCTTCCTCTTTCATGATCGGTAAAATTCAGGGGAATATTGTGGACTTATTATATGCGCCTTTATCAGCCTCTGAAGTTACTTTAGCTGTAACTTTAGCATCTGTAACAAGAAGTATTATGATAGCAATAATTTCAATTATCACTTTCATGATCATTATCGATTTGAAAATTGTGAGTTTTTTTTACTTATTTATATTCACTTTTTTAGCTTCATTTTCTCTTGGTGCATTAGGAATAATAGCTGGACTTTGGGCGGAAAAATTTGATCATATGGCGTCAGTAACTAATTTTTTAATTGTACCATTATCCTTCTTATCAGGCACATTTTATACAATAGATAAATTACCGAGTCTTTTACAAACTATAAGTAAAGCTAATCCATTTTTTTATATGATAGATGGTTTTAGATACAGTTTTATAGGAGAAAGCGACGGTTCTTTGATATTTGGTGTTTTTTATTTAACAATCGTGAGCTTAATTTTGTGGTTAGTATCTTATATTTTGTACAAAAATGGTTATAAAATTAAATCATGAGTAAAATTTTAAATACTTACAATAGAAAGAAAATTTCTTTTACTAAGGGTAAAGGAAGTTATCTATACGCATCAAATGGAAAAAAATATTTAGACTTTTGTGCTGGCATAGCTGTTTGTAGTCTAGGGCATGCTAATGATTACTTAATTAGATCTATCAACAAACAATCTAAAAAATTGTGGCATGTTTCAAATGTTTTTACTATTCCAGAGCAAGAAAAATTAGCAAAAAGATTAACTCAAAAAACTTTTGCTGACTACGTATCTTTTCAAAACTCTGGAGCTGAAGCAACTGAGGCAGCAATAAAATTTGCCAGAAGATATTTTTACTCTAAAGGACAACCAAGAAAAAATAGAGTACTTTGCATAAATAATAGTTTTCATGGAAGAACTATTGCTGCAATATTTGCTAGTAATAGTAAAAAGGCAACCGAAGGTTTTGGACCGAAAGTCGATGGCTTTGATCATTTCAATTTTGGGGATCATAAAAGTCTTGAAAAAGCTATAACAAAAAGAACAGCTGCAATTATGGTTGAAACAATTTTAGGTGAAGGCGGGATTAAAGTTATTCCAGATGTTTGCCTTAAAGGTTTAAGAAAATTATGCAATAAGAAAAAAATATTACTTATTCTTGATGAAGTGCAATGTGGAGTAGGAAGAAGTGGTAAATTTTTCGCGTTCGAGGATGCAAAAATTAAACCTGATATCGTACCAATAGCAAAAGGAATAGGCGGCGGTTTCCCAATAGGTGCTGTTTTAGTGAATAAAAAAGTAGCTTCAGGTATGAAGCCTGGAACCCACGGATCAACTTTTGGCGGTAATCCATTAGCGATGAGCGCTGGAAACGCAGTTATGGATGTAATGTTTAAAAAAGGATTTTTAAAAAATGTAAGTAAAAATGGAAAATATTTTATCTATCAACTCAATAAAATTAAAAGTAAATATCCTAGAATTATTAAAGAAGTAAGAGGTAAAGGCTTATTAATTGGACTTTGCCTTCATGTTAATCAAGCTAATTTTATTCAGAAGCTTTTAGACAATAATCTATTAACGGTAAGAGCTGCTGAGAATGTTGTCAGACTCCTACCACCTTTAAACGTTAAAAAAAATGAAATTAATAAAGCACTGGAGATAATTGAAAAAGTCTGTAAAACCTATAAATGAAAAATTTTTTAAACATATCTGATTTTAGTTCAAAAGATTTAAGGAAAATTTTAGATGATGCTAAAATTAGAAAAAATAAAAGATCAGGATTAAATAAATCTTCAATTGACGAAGACGAGCCGATGAAAGGTAAAACTTTAATTATGATTTTTGAAAAACCATCAACAAGAACAAGAATATCATTTAACATAGCTGTGAAACAATTAGGTGGATCAAGTATAACTTTAAATCCTGATGGAAGTCATTATGGTAAGGGCGACGAAACACTAAAAGATACTGCAAAAGTTTTATCTCAGTATGGAGATCTTATTATGATTAGAACCAAATCTCATTCTAACTTAGTAGAGTTTGCTAAACATTCTGAAATACCATTGATAAATGGACTATCAGAATTAAGCCATCCTTGCCAAGTTATGTCAGATATTTTTACAATTGAAGAAAAAAAAGGAAGTATTGAAGATAAAAAAATAGCCTGGATAGGCGATGGTAATAACAATATGGCTTATTCATTAATAGAAGCTGCTACTATATTAAATTTTGAATTAAGATTTGGCTGTCCAAAAAAATATAGTCCTGATAAAAAAATTTTAAATTGGGCCAAAAAAAATAAAGCTAAAATTGAAATTTTTAAGGATCCAAAAGAAGCTGTTAATTTAGTTGATTGTGTTATGACTGACAAATGGGTTTCAATGAATGATAAAGTAAATAAAAAATTAAAAAAAAAAGATTTGAAGAATTATCAAGTAAATAAAAAACTTATGAGCCTCGCGAAAGAAGACTCAATTTTTATGCACTGTTTACCAGTTGGAAGAGGAGAGGAAGTGACAGATGACGTAATTGATGGCAAACAATCAGTAGTTTGGGCTCAGGCTGAAAACAGAATCCATGCACAAAAAAGTGTAATTACTTGGTGTCTAGGCTAAGGTAGTGGCTTGGGGGCATCACTTTTTGAATTCATATATAATATTACTGAAGCTCTATCTTTCTCTTTTCGTAAACCTGCAAATGCCATCTTAGTTCCCTTAATATAAGCTTGAGGCTTAATTAGATAAGCATTCATTTCTTCAAAACTCCATTCTTTACCATAATCCTTCATGGCCTTAGAATAATTATAGTCACTGATA
Organism: uncultured Pelagibacteraceae bacterium; assembly: GCA_902563575.1. Lineage (GTDB taxonomy): Bacteria > Pseudomonadota > Alphaproteobacteria > Pelagibacterales > Pelagibacteraceae > Pelagilacustribacter. The sequence goes on along the minus strand of CACEXV010000002.1, from coordinate 127,389 downwards.
ACCGCAGCCTGTCTGCCTATCACTCCCCACAGATTTGGTCCAATCATGTTTTTACCATCACTAACTATCATATGGCAGGCACTACATTTTTTAAAAACTTTTTCACCGTGCGCAACGTTACCCAAAGCTAATAACTGTTTAATATCGACTTTTTGAACTTCTTGTTTTGATTTTTCGCTGTCATCTTTAGAAATTTGGGCTACATCAAGTCCCTCAACTTTGTATGCTGATTGTTCAGGCTTTTCCACATAAAAAAGAAGGTCTGTAAATTTACCAATCCCAATTATTATTAAGGCAGTTAACAGCACTGCAGCAATGATTTTATTTAATTCAAAACTATCCATAATTTTGATAAGTATCCTAGAGGTATAACATTAGAATTAAAAAAAAAACTAAAAATTAGGGCTTTTTTTGCGTCTTTGGGACGCATAATTATGAACGAAACAGTTATAATCATTCCATCTAGAATTTCTGCCAAAAGACTTCCTAATAAACCGTTAAAATTAATAAACAATAAGGAAATGATATTACATGTTTTTGATAGAGCAAAGAGTTCTGCAGCTGATAAAGTATTAGTGGCTACTCCAGATAAGGTAATATTTGATCTAGTTAACAATTATGGAGGAGAAGCAATCATGACTAAGCCCAACCATATGACGGGAACCGATAGAGTATTCGAAGTTTTCGACAAAAGATTGAAAAAAAAACCTAATATAATAATAAATTTACAAGGGGACATGCCCAATATAGAGCCTGAAAGCATTAATCACCTAATAGACCACATGTTAAATTCAAAAACCAAGATAGGCACTTTGGCAAGTGAAATAAAAACAAATGAAATTAAAGACGTAAATATTGTAAAAGTAGAAACTAAGGAAAAATTAAATCAAGAACTTTTCGTTAAAGCTAACGATTTTTTTAGAATAAATGAGCAACTTTCTTCAAATAATGTTTATCATCACATAGGTATTTATGCCTTTACTAATGAAGCTTTATTAAGGTATGTAAGTTTAAAAAGATCTAAATTAGAAATCGAAAGAAACTTGGAGCAAATGAGAGCACTAGAAGATAAATTATATATTTCTGTAGGTTACGTTAAAAACTATCCATTGAGTGTAGATACTTCAATAGATTTAGCAAAGATAAAAAGTTTAATGGAGACATAATGTTAAAGATCGCATTTCAGGGTGAGCTCGGTGCTTATTCACATATAGCATCAAAGGAATTATTTCCTGATGCAAAAATTACAACATGTAGTACGTTCGAGGAAACATTTAAATTAGCTCATGAAGATTCAAGTTACAAAGTTGTTATACCAATAGAAAATTCTTTGGCTGGAAGAGTAGCTGATATACATTATTTACTACCTAAGTATAAATTACAAATTTATGGCGAACATTTTCAAAGAGTTGAGCACAACTTACTTTCCATAAAATCTGCAAATTTAAGTGATATAAAATTTGTACGAAGTCATGCTCAAGCCATAGGGCAATGTCAGAATTTAATTACTAAAAATAAATTTAAAACAATTATTTCTGCAGATACTGCTGGATCAGCCAAAGATTTATCCGAAAATAATGATAAATCCATAGCAGCGATAGCCTCTGATCTATCAGCAGAAATTTACAACTTAAAAATCTTAAAAAAAAATATTGAGGATGAAAAAGGTAATGTTACCAGGTTCTTAATTATGGGAAAAAATATTCAACAACCAACATATGACTCAAATAAGAAATTTATTACGTCATGTATCTTCAGATTAAAAAGTATCCCCTCAGCTCTGTACAAGTGTTTAGGTGGATTCGCTACAAATCAAATCAATATGACAAAATTAGAAAGCTTTTCTGTAAAGAACACCTTTGATCAGACTAATTTCTATTTGGATTTTGAGGGACATCTTGAGGATAAGAAAGTTCAGATTGCCATGGAGGAATTAGGATTTCATACGCAAAGTTTAGATGTTTTAGGGGTATATGAGGCTTCAAAATTTAGGAAAAATTAGTCCACAAAATAAAAAACTTGTCTTGTGGTATTTAACTTTATGTTGATATAATCATTTCGAGGTTGGCATCAGGTGAATGTTTCATAAACCCGGTCAGGTCTGAAAAGAAGCAGCCGTAGTGAATTTTATTCAGGTTGTTGCCTGCCTCTAAAAATGAAGAAAAATAATATTTTAGCATTAAAATATAGACCTCAAATTTTTGAAGATTTGATTGGTCAAGATGTAATTGCAAAAACAATAAGTAACGCAATTAAACTTGGCAAAACTCCGAATGCATATCTTTTAAACGGAATAAGAGGGGTAGGTAAAACCACTACTGCAAGGTTAATAGCCAAAGCTTTGAACTGTATAAATAGTAACTCAGATAAAAAAGAGTGCAGTAAAACAAAACAATGCTCATCTTGTTCAGAAATCGCTGATTCCAGTCACATAGATGTTCTTGAGATGGATGCGGCTTCAAAAACTGGTATCGATGATATCAGGGAGATAATTGAAAATTCAAAATATAGCCCTACAAGCGCAAAGTTTAAAATATTTATTATTGACGAAGTTCACATGCTTTCGAAACAGGCTTTTAATGGATTACTTAAAACTTTGGAAGAACCACCACCAAGTTTGAAATTTATACTAGCCACTACAGAGGTCAGAAAAATACCAGTCACAATTTTATCTAGATGCCAAAGATTCGATTTAAAAAGAGTAAGCATAGAAAATTTGACAGATCATTTAAAATTTGTGGCTGAGACAGAAAAGATTAAAATTAGTGAAAATGCTTTGAGATTAATTGCAAGCGTATCTGAAGGATCTGTAAGAGACAGCCTTTCTCTAATGGACAGAGCTTTGGTTGGTCAAAAAATTGATGAAAGTAAAAAATTAGAAGAGAAAGATGTAAGAGAAATGCTTGGTTTAATGGACAAAAGAAAAATAATATTGCTTTTGAAAGAAGTTTTTGAGGGAAACCAAAAAAATGCGGTTGACTATCTTCAAAAGATTTTTAACGAAGGGTTAGATGCAAAAAACTTTTTAAACGATGTACTATATATTCTTAATTTATTTTCTAGAAAATTAACCTTAGGTTCTTTAGATAAAGATCTATCAATATCAGAAAGCGAGCTTTCTTCTATCAATGAAATATCAAAAAATTTAAAAATTTCTGATATAAATTTATTTTGGCATCTGACAATAAAATCAATTAATGATTTAAAAGTTATCAATAATGAGTACCTCTTGCTAGAAATGTACATTATACAGCTTTGTCACCTAGAGGGTATTAGAGAATTTTCATCGTCTGAGATACAGCAATCAGATAATCTAGTTGTAGAGAATAAAGGAAACAAACTAAAGACTCAAACAAATAAAGATGAAGATATATACTCGAAAACAATAAAAGATCAACTTAAGAGCACACAGCAAATTAAAACATCAATAGAAAAAAAACCAAGTATTGAAAAACCTTATGACAAGCTAGAAATAAATTCCATCAATAGCTTGATAGAAATAGTCGAAAAAGAAAAAGAGGTTGAGCTAAAATATGATTTAGAGAGAAATGTAAACCTTGTAAGTTTTTCGCATGGAAAAATAGATATAAATTTTAACGAAAACCTAAGTAAAAATTTTGTAAAAAATTTATCTGAAAAACTTTACGATTGGACAGGAAAAAGATGGATAATTTCTTTTAGTCAAAAAATAGGTAAAAAATCTGTCTTCGATATCAAAAAAGATAAAATAAAAGAAGATATAAACACATTTGAAAATAATGAAACAACTAGTAAAATAAAATCTATTTTTCCTGATGCTAAAATTACAAATGTAATAGATGGTGACCAAGATGAATAATTTTAATGATATGCTTTCAAAAGCGAAAGAGATGCAGGAAAAAATGAGAGAAGTTCAAGATAAGATTAAGAAAATTCAGGTAGAAGGCTCTGCAGGTGGAAACTTAGTAAGAGTAACGCTTAGTGGGGATTATGAAATTAAATCAATAGTCATTAGTGACGAGGCTAAAAAAGAAAAATTTGAAATTATAACTGATCTTATTGCAGCCGCTTATAACAACGCAAAAGATAATTTAAAAAAAAAATCTGCTGAGGAACTTTCGCAAATAACAGGTGGCATGAATTTGCCTTTTGATCTAAAAATGCCTTTCTGATGGATAATAATATTAATGAAATTGATGAACTGATTAAGCAATTTTCTAAATTGCCAGGCCTAGGTCCAAAATCAGCTAAAAGAATAATTTTAAAGTTAATTAATAATAAAGAAAGTTTTTTAAAACCTTTGGCTAAATCTTTAGCGAACACTTATAAAAAAGTAGTACGTTGCAAAATTTGTGGAAATCTAAAAGTGCTGGAACAGATTTGTACTTGCGAAACTAAGTCAAATTATGAAAAAATTTGTGTTGTAGAAAATTTAGCAGATATGTGGGTTATAGAGTCTGCTAACATATTCAAAGGTCATTTTCATATTCTTGGAGGTACGATTAACTCAAGTGAAAAATATGAACAACAAAATTTACTTATCGACTCATTATTAAAAAGAATACAGAAAAATAAACTAAAAGAGGTTATTATTGCAACAAGCGCAACGGTAGAAGGCCAAACTACAGCCCATTACATTGAAGATGTAGTAAAAAATGAACAGGTTATCATAACAAAATTAGCCCAAGGACTTCCAGTCGGAGGTGAGATTGAACAACTAGATGATGGAACACTTTTCTCTGCTTTTAAAAATAGGGTTCCGATAATTACGGACTAGCTTTTTTGTCTAACCTTCTTTGATGAAGTAGAGGCTCGGTATAACCAGAGGGCTGATCCTTTCCTTTTAGAGCCAACTCGCAAGCAGTTTTAAAAGCAATGGAATTATCATAGTTTTTTGACATTGGCTCATAATTTTTATCGTCGACGTTTTGTTTATCTACAGTCACAGCCATTTTTTTGAAAATTTTTAAAACATCTTCTTTACTGCAAACACCGTGATGCACCCAGTTAGCTATGTGTTGTGAAGAAATTCGCAAAGTTGCTCTGTCCTCCATTAGTCCAACGTTATTTATATCAGGTACTTTAGAACAGCCCACCCCTTGGTTAATCCATCTAACTACATAGCCTAGAATACTTTGTGCATTATTTTCAACTTCTTTAAAAATATCCTCTTTAGACCAATTTGGTCTATCTGCGGTTGGTATTGATAAAATATCTTCTATTTTAGCCCTTTCTCTAGAAGACAATTCTTTTTGTTTATTGAACACATTTATTTTGTGATAATGAGTTGCATGAAGTGTTGCGGCAGTCGGAGATGGCACCCACGCACAATTTGCTCCAGACATAGGATGATTTATTTTTTGGGCCAGCATGTCAGCCATTCGATCTGGCATCGCCCACATACCTTTTCCTATCTGAGCTTTACCAGAAAAACCACATGATAATCCTATATCAACATTCCAATCTTCATACGCACTCAGCCATTTCGACTTTTTCATATCTCCTTTAAAAATCATAGGTCCAGACTCCATTGAAGTGTGCATTTCATCCCCAGTCCTATCTAAAAATCCAGTATTTATGAAAACGATACGTTCTTTTACTTCTCTAATACACTCTTTCAGATTTACAGTTGTTCTTCGTTCCTCATCCATTATTCCTATTTTAACCGTATTCTTTTTTAATTTTAAAACATCCTCTACTTTATTAAAAAGTTTATTAGTGAATGAGACTTCTTCAGGCCCGTGCATTTTTGGTTTCACTATATATACTGAACCTGTCCTTGAATTTTTTTTACTTTTTAAATCATGCTTTGCACATAAAACACTCATAAAGCCGTCTAAAATACCCTCTGGTATTTCAGAACCATCCTTTAACAGTATGGAGCTACTTTTCATTAGATGTCCAACATTTCTATTTAAGATAAGAGACCTACCGTGAAGTGTAATATTGTTTCCATCAATAGATTTGTAATTTTTATCAGGATTCAATTTCCTAATAAATTTTTTACCATCTTTTTCCACTTCAGTTTCTAAATCACCTTTCATGATTCCGAGCCAATTTCTATAACACTTGACCTTATCACCAGCATCAACCGCAGCAACAGAATCCTCATTATCTACTATAGTAGAAATAGCAGATTCAATTATAACATCACTTATATTAGCAATATCCATTTTTCCAATAGGACTAGTAGGATCAATTATTATATCAATATGAAGATTATTATTTTTAAATAAAAGAGATTTTAAATTATTCTTTTCACCTTGAAAGCCAATAAATTGATCATTATTCTGTAAGTAGTATTTTAGATTTTTATCTTTTAAAACAAGCTTACTATCCTCTATATCAAATCTTAAAATTTGCTTCCATTTAGCATTTGAAATAGGTATGACTTTATCAAAAAATTCTTTCACATGATCAATAACTAAATATCCTCTCTCCTTATTGTATGCAGTGCCTTTTTTTCCTGGTATAGCATCAGTTCCGTATAGTGAGTTATACAAACTACCCCATCTTGCATTAACAGCATTTAGTGCATATCTAGCGTTATCTACTGGAACAACAAGTTGAGGGCCTGCTATCTTAGCTATTTCCTCATCTACATTATCAGTCAAAATCTTAAAATCTTCACCTTCTTCAACTATGTACCCTATCTCTCTTAAAAATTTTTGGTAATCAGTATTGTTAAAATCTTTATTTTTTTTATGCCAATCATCAATCTTGTTTTGAATAGCCTCTCTCTTTTTGATCAGATTTGCATTTACAACTGATAGATCATTTGCAGCTTCACTGAATTTGTTCCAGAACTCAATCTTGTCTATGTCAAGTCCGGGAATCACCTCGTTATTGACAAAATCCAATAATTTATTATCTATGGTTATATCTGCTATTTTAGTTTTAGTCATTTCACTTAATTTAACACTTATAATAATATCAACTTAATTAACATTAATTAGGATATTTTGGCTTAAGAGCAGTTATGTGTCAATCTAACAAAATTGTTAATTAACTAAAAAGATAATGATTCTATTGTCATTTAATTTATGGTAATTAGAAAAATATGAAAAATTATCTTGAATTTGAAAAAGAGATCAAAAATTTAGAGAAAAATCTTGACGATCTCAAAAGTCCATTTGGCTCAGAAGGCATAACAGAAGTAGATACAGATAAGATAAAAAATACTCAGTTGCAAATAAACGAGAAATTAAAAGAAACTTATGAAAATCTTAACAGTTGGCAAAAAACGCTTGTTGCGAGACACGAGGATAGACCTCGAGCAAATTTCTACATAAAAAAAATTTTCGATAGTTTTACTCAATTATCGGGTGACCGCCTTTTTGGAGATGATAAGTCAGTAATTGCTGGATTTGGTTTGTTGAGTCAAAAGTCTGTATTAGTTATTGGGCAGGAAAAAGGTGAAGATCTTAATAGTAGAATTGAAAGAAACTTTGGCATGATGAGGCCTGAAGGATATAGAAAATGTGTAAGATTAATGCAATTAGCTAATAGGTTTAATATACCAGTTATAACGTTTGTTGATACTCCAGGAGCATATCCAGGATTAGGAGCTGAGCAACGTGGACAAGCCTCAGCTATCGCAAGTTCAATAGAATGCAGCATGTCGCTTACGGTTCCAAATATTTCAGTTATAATTGGCGAAGGTGGATCAGGAGGAGCAATTGCTCTAGCTTCATCAAATAAAGTTGTAATGTTGGAAAATTCTATTTACTCAGTAATTTCTCCAGAAGGATGCGCGTCGATACTATGGAGGGATCAAAGCAAATCTTTACAAGCAGCTGAAGCGATGAAATTGACAGCAAAAGATTTACTAAGTTTAGGGATTATCGATGAGATCATCAATGAACCTCTTGGTGGTGCTCACAGAGATCCTAATTTAATTGCAGAAGATATTAAATCAGCACTAATAGAAAATTTAAAATTTTTTAGAGGAATGTCTAAAAGTGAAATTTATGACCATAGAAAAAGTAGATTTTTGAAAATTGGAAGAGATAAAGGATTCGCAAAATCCTCTCAAACAGACGCAGGTTTAGGCTATAAAGAACCTAAATATGCTAAAATAGTTAAAAATCTTAATAAAAACAAATTTATTTACGCAGGCGTTATAGTTGCGGCAATTACAGCAATAATTTTATTTATCTGATATTGATACCAAAATAGCTAGTAAATTTTAAAATTTGTCGTTTTCCTCGTCAATGATTGCTTGACAATTCTTTCACAAATCTATTTAAGAGCAATGTTAGTAAAACTAACATAAGTTAATAACAACAAGGATAAGTAAATAATGAGTACACTAAAAGGTAAAGTAAAGTGGTTCAATGGAACTAAAGGTTATGGTTTTATTGAAAGAGAAGACAAAGAAAAAGACGTGTTCGTTCACTCATCAGCTGTTAGAGAAGCTGGTTTAAAATATTTAAACGAAGGTGATGAATTAACGTTTGAAGTGGAGAGCACGGAAAAAGGTCCTGCTGCAGTAAAATTGCAGAAAACATCTTAATTCTAAATTTTCCAAATCATATATTAGCGGGGCATTTACATTATTGTATTGTCCCGTTAATAAATCTTGAAATTGACACATTTTTTTAATAAATACATATTAATGTTTAAAGAAACTTTAAGATCAGTTCAAAAATCACATTCTAACAGAATGCACGCTAAGCATTTGCTTGGCTAAATCATTACATAAATTAAAATACAAATTTACTAATAAATAATATAAAAAGGAGTTATGCAGCAGTAGCTCAGTTGGTTAGAGCACTAGTTTGTGGAACTAGGGGTCGGTGGTTCGAATCCACCCTGCTGTACCAGATAATGACAAAAAATAAAAAGATCAAACCTTCAAAGGAGCTTCCTTTAGGATTTGTCGATAGACAAGAAAAAGAATTACTCATTCGTGATTTTATAATAACGAATATTAAAAGAGTAATGATTAAATATGGTTTTCAGTATCTCGAAACACCAAGTTTTGAGTTTACAGATAGTATAGGCAAATTCCTGCCAGACAAAGAGAGACCGGATGCTGGTGTTTTTTCATTTAAAGATGAAAAAAATTGGCTATCCCTACGATACGATTTAACAGCTCCTTTGGCAAGATACGTAGCTAAAAACTATTTGGAAATCCCTAAACCATTTAAAAGATATCAGCTTGGAAACGTGTGGAGAAATGAAAAACCTGGCCCAGGAAGATTTAGAGAATTTTTACAATTCGATGCAGATTTTGTTGGTACAAAAAGTTTACAGGCTGACGCAGAACTATGCATTCTGATTTCAGAAATACTTGAGGAATGTGGCTTAACCAAAAAAGATTATTTGGTCAAGATTTCTTCTCGAAAAATTACAGAAAAATTATTTAAGAATATTAACATAAACGATGGCGAACAGAAATTAATAACATTAAGAGCCTTGGACAAAATTGATAGATTGGGCTGGGATGAAGTTGAGAAACTCTTAGGAAAGGGAAGAAAAGATAAATCTGGAGATTTTACTCAAGGAGCAAATCTTAATAAATCAAGCATAGAAATTATTAAAAAAGAATTAAACAAAGATACACCCGACACAGAAGATTTGATGGAAATAATAGATTTATTTAAAAAGTATGGTTTTAGTAATTATAAATTTGATCCCTCCATTGTAAGAGGACTTGAATATTACACAGGACCAATATTTGAAGTTGACTTAAATTTTGACGTTAAAAATAACAAAGGACAAATTATTCAGTTTGGATCAATTGGTGGTGGAGGAAGATATGATAATCTAGTGAGCAACTTTGGGAACTACGATGCACCTGCTACAGGAATATCTATAGGGTTGGACCGACTAGTTTATGCCTTAATGCAGAGAAAAGAATTCAATATTAACCAATCACGACCAATAATAATTTGTGTTTTTGATAAAAATTTAATGAAATATTATATTGATCTTCAAAAAATTCTAAGAGGTGCTAACATTGGCACAGAAATTTATCCTGGAGAAAACAAGTTAAAAAAACAAATGGAATATGCAAACAAAATAAAATCTCCCGCAGTTATTCTTTATGGTGAAAATGAAATTAAGATAGGAAAACCAACCATACGTGAACTAAGTTCAGGTGAGGAAAAGTCAATCAAAATTGAGGATTTAGTAAATGAAATACAAAAAATTATCTGAAAAAATCATCAGAACATTTAAAAGCAGCGGATTTGTTTTATCAGAGCCTGATGTATTGCTAGATTCCGAATATGTAATTCAGAGATCAGGTGAAAAATTTAGAAGTTCTATGCTTACATTTAAGAATGAGGATGGCAAAATCATGTGTTTAAGACCAGATCTTACGGTTGCATCATGCATCAACTACCTAAAACATAAAAAAAAATCTATGATTTACTATTCTGGTCAGGCCTTTAGATCTAGCAAAAAAAACTCTGACTTTGTCAATGATCAATTAGGAATTGAAATCTTTGGGTCAAAAAATCAAATTCAAGATGATTACAAGGTTATTTGTACAATTATAAACTCTGCAAAAAAAATTAAACGTAATCGAATTCAAATAAAAGTAGGAGACGTTAGTTTATTTAAAAGATTGATTAATTCACTCGACATGCCAGAGAGATGGAAGCTGAGACTAATCAGACATTTTTGGAGACCAAGCTACTTTCAGGAACTTTTAAAAAGGCTAGAGAAAAATTCGGATATAGATGCTGTTACATTTGATACTGACAAAAAACGATTTTTTGAAATGAAGAAAATGGATCAAAGAAAAAGTATAGCAGGTAGATCTATCTCAGAAATATTAAGGAGGTTTGATAAAAAAATAAAGGATCCAAGATCCTTCAATGAAGGAAAAAAAATTGTCAAAATTATTAGGTCATTTTTAGAAATTAATTGTAAATTATCAAAACTTGATGAAAGACTGCTATTATTTGCAAACAAAAACAATCTGCAAAAAAATATTTTTAAAGATCTTAAATCTATTCAAAATTTAAAGAGACTAAAAGAGAAAATAAATTTCATTTCGAACTTTGGAAGAGATATAGAATATTATACCGGCATTGTATTCGAAGTTTTTTCTGGAAGTAAAGAAATTGCTAGAGGTGGCCGTTATGATGACTTATTAAAAAGCTTAGGCGCTAAAAAAAAGATCCCAGCAGTAGGAGCTGCAATTAATTTAAAAAATATATGAAAGATGTGATTACTATAGGGTTACCAAGCAAGGGCAGACTTAAAGAAAAAGCTGAAAACTTTTTCGTTAAGAAAGGTCTAAAATTTACAAAAAGTGATAAAGAAAGAAATTATTTTGCAGAAATAGAAAATAGACCCAATATCAAGATTATTTATCTACATGCCAAAGAAATTATTCAAAGATTAGGAGACGGCACTTTAGATCTAGGTATTTCAGGTTTAGATTTATTAAACGAGTCTGAAAAAAGCCTACGTAATAAAATAAAGATTAAATGCAACCTTGATTTTGGAAATGCAAATCTGGTTGTGGCAGTTCCCAATGATTGGATAGACGTTCAAACTATCGCTGATTTAGAAGAAATCTCATTTGACATGAAATCCAATCACAATAAAAGACTAAGGGTAGCAACAAAATATCCAAATCTTACAAACGATTTTTTAATGTCTAAAGGAGTAACACAATATAAATTGGTATTAAGTTTAGGCGCCACTGAAACCTACCCATTCATAGGTTCTTCAGAAATTATTACCGATATCACCTCTACTGGTAAAACTTTAGAGGATAATAACTTACGAATTTTAAAAGATGGTTTAATTTTAAAATCCACAGCTTGTTTATTTTTAGCAAAAAAAAAGGCTGCAATTTTGCAGCCTTTTTTGAAATCAATTAGTGGGTAAAATTACATTCCCATTCCACCCATACCGCCCATACCTCCCATTCCGCCTCCCATAGGTGGCATTGCCGGACCAGCATCTTTATCCTCTGGTTTGTCTGCTATCATAGCTTCCGTTGTAATTAATAAACCTGCAATTGAAGCGGCATCTTGTAATGCAGATCTAACAACTTTTGTTGGATCAATTATTCCTTTCGAGAACATGTCTACATACTCCTCGTTTTGTGCGTCATATCCTTGTGAAGATTTTTTACCTTCTAAAAGTTTACCAACAACTACAGATCCATCAACTCCAGCATTAGCCGTAATTTGTCTGATAGGAGATTGTAATGCCTTTTTAACAATATCAACACCAGCCTTTTGATCGTCACCTTTTACTTTTAAGCTTTCTAAATCTTGAGATGCATATAATAAAGCGCAACCACCTCCTATAACAACACCTTCTTCAACGGCGGCTCTGGTAGCGTTTAAAGCGTCTTCTACTCTGTCTTTTCTCTCTTTAACTTCAACTTCAGTTGCCCCACCAACTTTTATTACAGCTACTCCACCAGCTAATTTTGCAAGTCTTTCTTGAAGTTTTTCTTTATCGTAATCAGATGTAGTTTCATTAATTTCTGCTCTTATTTGATTACATCTAGCCTCAATATCGGATTTTTTACCTTCACCGGCAACTATAGTACTATTTTCTTTATCTATTTTTACTTTTTTACAAGAGCCAAGATCTCCTATTTTAACGTTTTCAAGTTTTATACCTAAATCCTCTGAAATAACCTGTCCACCTGTTAAAATTGCTATATCTTCCAGCATCGCCTTTCTTCTATCACCGAAACCTGGAGCCTTAACTGCTACAACTTTCAGGCCTCCTCTTAGTTTATTTACAACAAGAGTAGCTAAAGCTTCACCTTCAACATCTTCAGAAATTATCATTAATGGTCTGTTTGCCTGAACGACAGACTCTAAAAGTGGAACCATTGGTTGTAAGTTTGCTAATTTTTTCTCAACTAAAAGAACTAGAGGATTGTCTAGCTCTGTTGTCATTTTTTCTGTATTTGTTACGAAATAAGGTGATAGATAACCACGATCAAACTGCATTCCCTCTACCACATCGAGTTCTGTTTCTACACCTTTAGCTTCCTCAACAGTAATTACACCTTCATTACCAACTTTTTGCATAGCTTTAGAAATCATATCCCCTATCGATTTTTCACCATTAGCTGAAATAGTTCCAACCTGAGCAACCTCTTCGTTTGCCTTAACTTTTTTTGAAGAGGACTTAAGTTTTCCAATAACGTGTTCAACAGCTTTGTCTATGCCGCGCTTAATATCCATTGGGTTCATTCCGGCGGTCACGTACTTTAATCCCTCAGTGACTATTGACTGAGTTAAAATAGTAGCTGTTGTAGTCCCGTCACCTGCATTATCATTGGTCTTACTTGCAACTTCCTTAACCATTTGAGCGCCCATATTTTCAAATTTGTCATCTAATTCAATTTCTTTTGCTACGGAAACCCCATCTTTTGTAGTTCTTGGTGCCCCGTACGATTTATCCATTACAACATTTCGACCCTTAGGACCTAAAGTTACTTTAACTGCATTAGCTAAAGTGTTAACTCCCTTAAGCATTTTTGCTCGAGCTTCTGTGTCAAATTTAATTAATTTCGCCATTATAATCTCCTAATTTATTTTCTTTTTGATATCCCCATAATGTCAGCTTCTTTCATTATGCTATATTCTTTACCGTCAATTTTAACATCCGTACCAGACCATTTCCCGAATAAAACAGTATCGCCTACTTTAACATCTAGCGGAGATAATTTTCCTTGATCATTTTTTATCCCTGGACCAATTGCTACGACTTCTCCTTCTTGAGGTTTTTCTTTAGCAGTATCGGGAATTATTATTCCACCAGCTGTTTTTTCCTCGCTATCAAGGACTTTTATTAGAACACGGTCGTGAAGGGGTCTAAATTTCATATATTCTCCTATAAATTTATGTATTTGATATGGTATATTTTTATAAAATTTCAAGAGATTTAACATAAAATTCTAAAAAAGCCTAATATTGTTATATTTTTGACAAATTTTTTATGAGATTTTAAAACAAATTTAAGGGGTTTATTTTGAAAAAACTAGAACATTTAGGTGAAATAGCGAAAAATTATGACACTTTCATAATAGATTTATGGGGGGTGGTACACAACGGGATAAAGCTGAACGAAGACGCAATTCTTACAATTGAAAAATTGCACACTATGAAAAAAAAGATAGTTTTTTTATCTAATGCTCCTAGACCGAGTAAAAATGTCATCAATTTTTTAAAAAAATTAAACATGAATGAGAAATATTTAAAAAATGTATTTACGTCAGGTGAAGCATCTTCAATAGCTATTAAATCAGAAAAGTTTGGTAAATATTTTTATCATCTTGGGCCACAGAGAGACAATTCTTTATTTAAAGGTTTGGAACAGAACAAGAAAAATCTGAGTGATTGTGATTATATTCTTTGTACAGGTCTATTTGATGAAAATTTGAATAATCTTGACTATTATAAAGAACTTTTAAAAAATTTTACAAAAAAAAAATTAATTTGTACAAATCCCGACCTTACAGTGCACAGAGGAGATATTAGTGAATTTTGTGCAGGTACGATTGCATCGATTTTTAAAAACCTTGGTGGCGATGTAATCTATTTTGGAAAACCATATACGGAAATTTATAAAATGTTTCTCAAAGAAAATGAAAGAGCTATTGCAATTGGCGATAATTTAAATACAGATATTTTAGGAGCAAATAAGTTAAAAATAGACTCAGTGTTTATATACGAAGGTATCCATAAAAACGAAATTGAAAATGAAAAAGATATTATTAAATTATTATATAATTATGATGTCATTAGTAAATTTTATCAACCTAAATTAAAATGGTGAAATGAAAATTTATAAAAGTTTTAATATAGATAAAAAATTTCAAAACTCTGTAATCGCTATTGGTAATTTTGACGGAATTCATGCAGGTCATCAAAAAATTTTTAATCAGGCTAAAAGATTGGCCAAATCAAAAAAAATTAAATTTGGCGTAATTACGTTTGAACCAATTCCTAGAGCTTTTTTCAAAAATTTAAAAAACTATAGAATAAATTCAATTGATCAAAAAATTTCAATTATGAAAAAGTTAAATATCGATTTTCTTATTATTCAAAAGTTTGATAAAGAATTTAGCAAAATTGACTATTTAAGATTTATAAAAAAAAATATATATCTTAAAACCAAAGCAAAATATATTCTTGTTAGCAATAATTTCAGATTTGGAAAAAACCGAGAGGGAAATATTAAAAAATTAAAAAAATATGAAAATAATTTTTTATACAAAATTAAAGTAATCAAACCACTAAAAATGCTTAATAAGGTTATTTCATCTACGAAAATAAGAGATTATTTAAAAAACGGAAATGTAATTAATGCAAATCGATTCTTAAAAAGAAATTGGACTGTTCAAGGAAAAGTAATCAAAGGAATGAAAAGAGGCAGAGAAATTGGTTTCCCAACATGTAACATAAATTTAAAAGACTATTTGATTCCTAAGTTAGGCGTGTATTCAGTCGATGTGGGTCTCAAAGGATCAAAAGGTTTCTATAAAGGCATTGCGAATGTTGGCTATAGACCAACTTTTGGTGTTAATGATATAAATTTAGAAGTAAATATATTTGGATTTAATCAAAATTTGTATAATAAGAATATTAGAGTATTATTTAAAAAATTTATTAGACCAGAGAAAAAATTTAAAAATATTAATGAACTTAAGTCGCAAATTATAAAAGATTTAAAAAAGATTTAACGAAAAATGTCAAAAGAGACCATATCGCTACCTAAAACATCTTTCTCAATGAAGGCAAATCTCCCAAATAAGGAACCTTCAATAGTAGAAAAATGGAAAAAAATTAACCTTTATGAAAAACTAAGAAAAAGCTCAAAGGGAAAAAAGAAGTTTATTCTTCATGATGGGCCTCCTTATGCTAACGGGCATATTCATATGGGTACCGCTCTAAACAAAATTTTAAAAGACATGATAACAAGATTTCACCAAATGTACGGTAAAGACTCAGTATATGTGCCAGGCTGGGACTGTCATGGACTCCCAATTGAGTGGAAAATTGAGGAGCAATATAAAAAGAATAAAAAAAATAAAGACGATGTTCCTGTAAAAGATTTTAGAACTGAGTGTAGAGAATTTGCAAAAAAATGGATAAAAATTCACATAGAAGAATTTAGAAGGCTTGGAGTTACAGGAGATTTTGAGAATTATTATTCCACGATGAGTTTTTCCGCAGAAGCTCAAATTGTTAGAGAGCTTGGTAAATTTTTGCTTAAAGGCGATTTATATCAAGGCTTTAAACCAGTATTGTGGTCTACAGTAGAAAAAACTGCTTTAGCTGATGCAGAGGTAGAATATTTTGAGCATACTTCAAATACTATTTACACGGGATTTGAAATTACTAAATCGAATCAAGACTTTCTTCTAGGTGCCAATGCTATTATATGGACAACAACTCCATGGACAATCCCAGCAAATCGAGCTTTGGCGTATAGTGAAAATCTGCAGTACTCTTTGTTGGAAATTGAGCCAGTGTCTCATTTCAAAGGAAAGAAAATTGTAGTAGCTACTGATCTCGTAAATTCTGTTACAGAAAAATGTAATTTAAAGAATTTTAAGATATTAAAAAACTTCCATGGTAAATTTTTAAAGGACACAATTTGTGAACACCCATTCAATAAGTTAGGATTTGATTATAACGTGCCCTTATTAGATGCAAATTTCGTTAATCTTGAGCAAGGGACAGGTTTAGTTCATTGTGCACCTAGTCACGGTCCTGATGATTTTAATCTTTGCTTAAAAAATAATATTAAGTCTGAGTATACAGTTGATGGTGCTGGTTTATACACGGATAAAATTCCAGAATTTAAAAATATACATGTTTTCAAAGCTGATCTAAAGATAATAGAATCTCTTAAAAAAGAGAAAAAACTTTTAGGTAGTGATACATTAAGGCACAGTTACCCTCATTCATGGAGATCAAAAGCACCTTTAATTTATCGCGCTACTCCTCAATGGTTCATATCAATGGAAAGTAACGCTTTACGCGATAAAGCTATTAAAGCTATAAAAGAAACATCTTTTTACCCTCCAAAGGGACGAGAAAGACTGCTTTCGATGATACAAACAAGGCCTGATTGGTGTGTCTCTCGCCAAAGAGTATGGGGGGTTCCTTTACCAATTTTTATTAATAAAAAAACTCAGCAACCACTAAAAGATAAAAAAGTCATCGATAATATTGCTAATATTTTTGAAAAGGAGGGGTCTGACTGCTGGTTTACTGACGATGCATCAAGGTTCTTAGGTAAGGAGCATAATGCAAATGAATTTGAAAAACTAAACGATATAGTTGAAGTGTGGTTCGATAGCGGATCAACTCATACTTTTGTTTTGGAAAAAAGGGAAGATTTGAAATGGCCTGCTGATATGTATCTTGAAGGATCTGATCAACACAGGGGGTGGTTTCACTCCTCTTTGCTTCAATCTTGTGGAACAAGAGGTCGAGCGCCTTTTGATAAAATATTATCGCATGGGTTTGTTGTTGACGGCAAAGGCATGAAAATGTCAAAATCAGCGGGAAATGTTATTCTTCCTGAAGAAATTTTAAAAAATTATGGTGCAGATATTCTAAGAGTATGGGTAGCGGCCTCTGACTATTCGGAGGATCTTAGAATTGATAAAGTAATACTAGCTCAGCATGCAGAGTCATATAGAAAAATTAGAAATACGTTCAGATATTTACTTGGAAATATAAAAGATAAATTTGAAAAACAGGACTTTGAAAAAATTGATTTATCTTCATTTGATGAGCTTGAAAAATATATATTGTGTAAATTATTTTACTTAAAAATCTCAATAGATAAGAATTTCAATGATTATAATTTTCATAAACTTTACAAAGAATTATTAAATTTTTGCACCTTAGATTTATCATCCTTTTATTTCGATATTAGAAAAGACGTCCTGTATTGTGACGGTCCCCAATCCAAGAAAAGAAAAAATTGCGTAATTACTTTGAACATTATTTTAGAGTGTTTATTAAAATGGTTTGCACCTATACTCGCGTTTACAACTGAAGAAATATCCAATCTTGTAAATCCCACAAGTGAAAGTATACATTTATCTAATTTCGATACTCTTCCTGAAACATGGAATAATCCAAAACTTAAAGAGAAATGGGAAAGTCTTTATAAGATAAAAGAAAAGGTTAATATCGCAATAGAAGAAAAAAGAACTGCTAAAGAGATAGGCTCTAGTTTAGAAGCATTAGTTGAAATAAAAGCTAATGAAACAGACTATAAATTATTATCAGGAATAGACTTGCAGGAATACTTAATTGTTTCAAAAGCTACACTGTCCTTGGATGAGAAAATTGAAGATATGAATATTACAGTCAAATTAGCGGTCGGAGATAAATGCTCTCGATGTTGGAAAATTGTGAGAGGAAAATGCGAAAGATGCGAGACGGCAAAAAAATCACTGGCTTAATGAATACAGAAAATATATTTATAAAAAGCTTTCCATCGCTGATTATATTGGGTGTCGTTTTTCTTCTGGACAGATTGTCGAAAAATTACATTTTAAACTATTTTAAAACATCTGATACTGAAATCGTAGTAAATCATTATTTAAATTTTGATCTAATTTGGAATAGTGGAGTTGCTTTTGGTTTTTTTAGCTTTAATGATACTTTGGCCTATCAACTGATGACTGTGTTAATAGCTATAATAATAATATTTTTGATTTACTTCTTTTTTAAATCAAGTTCTAAAGAAAAATTATTTTTTGCATTAGTTATTGGAGGAGCGGCAGGTAACCTGTTTGATAGATTAATTTATTTTTCTGTTCCAGACTTTATTGATTTACATTATAGAGGATTTCACTGGTTTACATTTAATGTTGCTGATATTTTTATAACAATTGGTATAATTTGTATCTTATTTTATGAAATTTTTAAAAAAGCTTAAATTACTTTACTGCTTAATGTTTGTTATTTTAGCAAATTGTCAAACTGTTGATGAAGTAGGTAAGGTTATGAGGAATGAAAAAGAAAGCTCCACAGATGAATTTTTGGTAAAGAAAAATCAACCACTTGTAATTCCACCTAATTTGAGAGAATTGCCAGTCCCCGGTAATGCAAAAAAAGACACAAAAGAAAAAATAAAAAAAGGTAAAGAAAAAAAAATAGGAAACTTAGAAAAAACTATATTAAATGAAATTAAAAATTAAAACAAATTTTGATATACTTTATAGAAAAAAAAGTTTTAAACAAAATGAGATTTTTAATAATTTCTTAAAAAATTTAGACAAAGATAAAAATTTTTATAGAAGCTTTTACTACAATTTTAATAAAAACTATATTAAAAATGTAAATTTCAATAAATTAAAAAAATTTAAAAGATATAAGAATATTATTATAATTGGGTTAGGTGGTTCTAGCCTAGGAACGATGGCAATACATTCTTTATTTGAAGAAAAAATTAAGAAAAATGTTATTTTTTTGAATAGTTTAGACTTAAATAAAATAAAAGAAATAAACTCTACTAAAGGAAAAAATTCCTTGTTTCTAATTATTTCTAAATCAGGGGAAACACTAGAAGTTTTAACTAATATTAATTATTTAAATAATATTAACTTTAATAAAAGCAATACTATAATTATTACAGAGAAAAAAAATAATTCTCTTTATAAATTCTCAAAAAGAAAAAATATAGAACTAGTCGAACATAATAAATTTATTGGGGGGAGATACTCAGTATTGACTGAAGTTGGTATGGTCCCTTGTTTTTTAATGGGTTTAAATATAAAAAGTTTTAGAAATTTCTTTTCCAAAAAACTACCAAATAGCTTCACCTCGACTTTAAGAAAGAGCGTAAATTGGAACAGTGAAATTTATAAATCAAAAATTATCAGCTCTTTAATTTTTTTAACTTATTCATCGAAGCTTCACAATCTTGTTTTGTGGTGTCAACAATTAATCTCTGAGAGTTTAGGAAAAAAGAATCTTGGGATACTCCCAGTATTATCCCCCGCACCAAAGGATCATCACAGTCTCTTACAACTGTATCTTGATGGGCCACGTGATAAAATTTTTTATATAATTTCATTAAAAGAGGAAAATAAAAAACTATCTAAAAATATTTTTAATGAAAAATATCCTTTTCTAAAAAAAAAAACATTTAATCAGATTAAAAACGCTCAAAAAGAAGCATTAATTAAAACTCTCAGACTGAAAAAAATTCCTTATAAGGAATTGTTTATGAGTGATAAAACAGAAAAGGGTGTTACCGAATTTTTAGTCTTTTTCATGTTAGAAACTATAATTACAGCCAAACTATTAGGGATCAATCCATTTAATCAACCGGCAGTAGAACAGGTAAAAATTTTGACCAAAAATATTCTTACTTAATTTTTCCAAATATTAATTTTGATCTTCCATATTTTTTTTCAAAAATAACATCAATAAACTCGGTTACGTCTGAATGATTTTTTTCTCTATGTATGATTACTAAATTATTTTTGTTATATATCTTAAAATTTTTAATTAAGCCAAGTGATATTACGAATTTATTATCCTTGTAAGGAGGATCTAAAAAAAAAATATCAAACTTTTCATCCTGTAAAAGCTTAATAGATTTTTCTACTGAAAAGTTTAAAATACGGTAATTTCTGGGATTTCCAATTAGTTTTAAATTTTTTTCTAAAGTCTTGTTAGCTTTTTTATCCGAGTCTATAAATACTAATTCTTTAGCACCTCTAGAAATACATTCAATACCAAATGAGCCAACACCACAATATAAATCTAAAACTTTTGAAAATCTCAAATCATTTTTTATTCTTTTTGAATGTAAGATTATATTAAACAAACTCTCTTTGACAAAATCTCTTAAAGGCCTAGTAGTTTCATTTTTGATAAAATCAATTTTTTTTCCTTTATATATTCCACCAACAATTCTCATTTTTTCTTTATTATTCTCCATCCAATATCTCGTCTATAATAACCTTTTTTCCAATTAATTTTATGTATTAACGAAAGTATTTTATTTCGAATTAGTCTAAAATTTTTACCGATATTATTAATATTTAAAACTCTACCACCTATTGCGTAAACTTCATTATTTAAAATCTTAGTACCAGCATGATAAATTTTAAATGATTTATCGTGTTTTAGTTTTAGTAAATTAGGTATCAAAACATTTTTTTTATATTTGATAGGGTATCCCTTTGAACATAGAACGATTGTCATGCATTTTTTTTTGCTCCAAGAAATTTTTAGTGATTTTAACTTATTTTCTATCGATGCATTAACTATATCTATTAAGTCAGTTTTAATTCTTGGTAAGATGACCTGACATTCTGGATCCCCCATTCTGACATTATACTCAATTAAGTGGGGGTTACCTTTACAAATCATTAATCCAGCATATAAAAAACCTTTGTATGGAAAACCTTTTCTTTTAAGAGCATTTAAAGTGGGGATAATAATTTTCTTGTCGATTTTTTCTTTTAATTTTTCATTCAAAATTGGTGCTGGCGAATATGCCCCCATGCCGCCTGTGTTAAGACCCGTCTCACCTTCACCAATTTTTTTGTGATCTTGAGCAGAGCCAACGAATTTATGACTATTTTTGTCAACAACCACGAAATAACTTAACTCTTCTCCGTTCAAATACTCTTCTAATACTAATTTTGTTGAGCTTTGAAATTTGCCCCCAAAAATTTTTTTTGAAAAATTCAATACTTCATTTTTTGTTCTACAAATTAAAACTCCTTTTCCTGACGCTAAACCGTCAGCTTTTACCACAATAGGATAACTCACCGTTTTCAAAAATTTATTAATATGATTAAAATTCTTGCAAACCATGTATCTTGCGGTTGGGATATTGTTCTCTTGACAAATTTTTTTCATAAAAGACTTCGACCCCTCAAGTTTCGAGGCATACTTATTTGGTCCAAAAATCTTTATGCCTTTACTAGACAGGAAATCCACAATCCCATTGACTAACGGCTCCTCAGGGCCAACTATGACAGTTTTAATTCCTTCGTTATTTAAAAAAACATAAAGTTTTTTGAAATTTGAATAATCAAGATTAATATTCTTAGCAAGGAGTGAAGTACCTGCATTACCTGGAATGCAAAAAATATTGAGCTTTTTTTTTGAGGTATTTAATTTTTCACAGATAGCATGTTCTCTGCCACCACTTCCGATTATAGCAATTTTCATTTATAAATATATGTTATATATAATGAAGAATCTTTATGGAGGCAAAATTAAAATTTAAACATAATCATTTTGAAATAATATCAAATGGGGATTATGTAATATGTGCGGTTTCAAAAAAAAAAATACCATTAGAGAATTTAAATTATTGGAATGTAGAATTGCAAGAAGCGTATTTTTCCCCAGTTGAAGTAAAAATCAAACAAGGACAACTTAAAGGAGAGTAGCTATTTCCATCTATTGTGTGTAAGTATCCACTGCCCTGGATTTTTTTGGACAGCCTTCTCCAGCCAATTATTTAATTCTTTTGTGATTTTAGTTTTGTTAGCATTATTATTTTCCAATTCTTCAAAATTCAAAGGCTGAAAAACTTCTAATTTATAACTAAAATTTTCTTTTCTTTCTAAGTAAATTGGCACTATTAACAGATTAAATTTTAAAGCTAATTGTGCAGGCAGAGTTGTTGTTTTTGCATCATCACCGAAAAATTTAATTTTTTCTCCCTCGCTTAATCTTTGGTCAATCATTAAAGCTAAGCTATGTCCTTTTCGTAGATCATTAATTGCATCCTTTAACCCTGTGACACCCTTTTTAATCTGATTAGGACATATAAATTTTTTTCTTAACATTTCCATAAAAGGATTTAAAAAAACATTATTAAGTGGCCGATAAATTGCAGAAAGTTTAATTTTACTTTTGTGCAGTTCCATAGCCATTAATTCAAAGTTAGAGAAGTGTCCAGAAATAAAAATCACAGGTTTTTTAGAATTGACAATTTTTTCTAAAATTTCTTTATTTTTAATTTGTATGTGGTTTTGTTGAGAATTAAATTTTTTAAGATACACGTATTCTACAAAGGTAATTGCGTAATTAGACCACATTTCATCAATAATCTTTTTCATTCCACCTTCGTCTATTGTGTCATAAATTCTATAAATATTTGAAACTACAATTTTATTAGTCCTTACTAATGGCCCAATAACTCTAAAAATCCTAATAAAGATTTTTCTACTGATGTTAATACCAAGAATTTTTATTAGTAAAAATGAAATATAAACAATAATAGCTTGTAGTAAATAATTTAAATATTTCATTGAATTTTACTTAAAATTTCTTCTTGCAAATTTTCTAAATTATCTATTTTAAGATTTATTTTAGCAATGGAGATATTTTTGAGTTGGTCGTCGCTTAACCTATAAGAGTCCTTTTCAGTCGTAATTAAATTTAAATTTTCTTTTTTAGCCATTTCAAATAAATTCATAATATCGTTGTTTGAAAAGGAATAGTGATCAGGAAACGATATACGTTTTTTAACATTTATACCCTCTTTTTCTA
Source organism: uncultured Pelagibacteraceae bacterium (assembly GCA_902563575.1). Taxonomy (GTDB): domain Bacteria; phylum Pseudomonadota; class Alphaproteobacteria; order Pelagibacterales; family Pelagibacteraceae; genus Pelagilacustribacter. The sequence continues at coordinate 103,915 of CACEXV010000002.1, read as the reverse complement.
ACAAATTAAAAAAATTTTCTGGGTTACCTATACCTGCAAAAGCCAAATAATTATATTCTTTTAAGAATTCCTTGTTTACTAAATTATATCTAGAGTAGTAAATTTTAATGTTATCATTAATATTTAATAATTTCTTTTCAAACGCAAGATTTGGTTTACCGTTAATCATTGCTATATCACATTTATTAATTGCTTTTAAATTTTCTCTTAGAGGACCAGATGGGATCGTGAACCCATTTCCTATAGGTTGATTTGAGGTAAAACAAACTATATTTAAATCTTTATAAATCGAATAGTCTTGCATACCATCATCAAGAATTGCTACTTCATATTTTTGGCTGATTGCAATTTTTAAACTATTTGATCTTTTATTTTCAAAGAAAACTTTTTTTTCTGCACTTTCAATCAACTTTTTTTCATCATTTTGATTTTGATAATTCTTCTTAATTATCGCAACCTTGAAATCCTTATTTTCAAGTAAATCCGCAATCTTAATTGACAGAGGAGTTTTGCCAGTTCCTCCAATATAGATATTTCCAATACAAATTACTTTGATGCTAAATTTTTTTGTATTTGATAATTTTTTGAATGCAAAAGAAAGCAACATTACTAAAATCGTAATAGGAAACAAAATAATTGGAATTAGTATGTTTGAGCTATCCCAAAATTTTGGTTTTTTTATCTTCATTTACAAGTATGTTTCAATAATATTTATATTTTTAGTGAGTATTTTTTCGCCATAAATATTCAGTTTTTCTGAATTTTTCAATTTTAAATTATTATTATTCGTATAACTTTCAAACAGTTTTTCTACAAGCTCATTAGAATTTCTTACTTTAAATGATATATTCAATTTCGCGAGCTCAGAGTAAACTTCGTCAAAATTATACACAAATGGTCCATGATATACTTTGCAACCAGATTTTGCGGCTTCAATTGGATTTTGGCCACCTTTACCACTAAATTTTTTCAAAAGAGATTTACCAATAAAAACGTCATTACAAATCGAAAAATACTTTTGTAAATAGCCGAAGGTATTAACAACGACTATTTCTTTACTCTCTTCAATTATTTTACCCTTGTTCAACATGGCTACATCCAAGCCATAATTTTTTGCAAGTTTTTCTATTTTCTTTGCTCTATTAATATGTCTTGGAATTATTATAGAAACTATTTTATTAATTTTTTTTTTTAATTTAATATGAGCGTCAATACAAATCTCCTCTTCACCATCATGTGTGCTTGCTGCACACCAAATAAATTTACTTTTAATATTATTTTTATTTTTATCATGAAAATTCTCCTTAACGGAAAATTTCAAATTTCCAAAATAATCGACATTTTTGAGATTTAATTTATTTAAATTATTTTTTGAGTCTTCACTTGCAGCAATGAATCTATCAAAGCAATTAAAAACACTAATTGCAGATGATCTAATAATATTCCACCTTTTAAAGCTTTTATCTGTTAATCTTGCATTTAATAGTAAGAGTGGTATTTTTTCTTTTTTAATTTCAAATAAAAAGTTTGGCCAAATTTCGCTATCAACAAATAATACAATTGACGGCTTCCATCCTTTTAAAAAATCTCTTACAAGGGATATAGTATCCAATGGTAAAAATCTGTGAAAAATAAAATCTTTATTAAATATTGTTGGAAATAATTTACTAGAACTTAATGTTAAGGTGGTAACAAGAACTTGCATCCCTCTTTCTTTAACCAAGTAGTGAGCTATTGGAGCAATACTTTTCATTTCTCCTATACTTGCACAGTGAAACCAGGCTAATTTTTTTTCTTCGATTTTTTTTATATTAAAAAAATTACTATTAATTTTTTCTCTAAATCTTGACTTATCTTCCTTACCTAATATTTTTCTTATATAGATTATAATTTTAAAAACAAAAGAAAAAATTGATGTTATGGACCTGTAAAAATAAAACATTAAGCCAATTGTTTTTGATACAAAGATTTATACTCTAAGCTCTTTTCAATCAATTCTTTGTGAGTTCCAAAACTGACAATATTTCCATTATTTACAACAAATATAGTGTCTGCATTGTAAACGGTGGACAATCTATGAGCTATCACTAAGGTAGTTCGATTTTCTGTCAATTTTCTTATGGCAATTTGAACTTTCTTTTCTGACTCAGTATCCAAAGCTGAAGTTGCCTCATCTAATAAGATAATAGGGGAATTTTTTAATATTGCTCTTGCAATTGATATTCTTTGTTTTTGACCGCCTGACAATTTTACACCGTTCTCACCTATTTTGGTATCATATCCGTCTGGAAGTTTAATAATAAATTCTTCAGCTGCAGCTAGTTTACAAGCACCATAAATTTGATCCTCAGTAGCATTAGGATTTGCATATAAAATGTTGGATCTCACTGTGTCGTCAAAAAGAATAACATCTTGGCTTACTAGAGATATGCTTTTTCTTAAGGAAAATAAATTCACATCATATATGTTTTGTCCGTCTATTAATATTTTACCCGATTGTGAGTCGTAAAACCTTGGTATTAAACTCATTATAGTACTTTTTCCTGCACCGCTCTGCCCAACAAAAGCTGCCATCGTGCCACCTTTGATTTTAAAATTTATATTTTTGATCGCTCTTTCTTTGGTAGTAGGATACTTGAAAGACACATTTTCAAACTCTATTTCTGCTTTTTTTAAATTTAAGTTTTCCTTGTGACTATTATCATTAATATCAACTTGTTGGTCTATTACTGAGAAAATTCTCTTGGCTCCCTCAGCTCCATGTTGAAATGACATGTGTATAGTCGCCAAAGCCCTCACAGGTTGATAAGCTAACATCATAGCAGTTAAAAAAGAAAAAAAATTATTGATACCTATTTCTCCCGCAGCAATTAGAATACCTGAATAATAAATAAATCCTGCAATCATCACGCCAGTCAAAGCTTCCATAATCGGTGTCAGTCTGATTTGAATTATTCCAATTTTAATTAACTTATTATTTAAATCATCTATAGATTTTACAGCTCGATTTTGTTCACGCTCTTCAGACTGGTAAATCTTTATTATCTTTGATCCTCTAACAATATCGGATAAGAAAGAGGAGAGTCTTGCAGATAAGTCCATACTCTCTGATCCCGCTTTACTTATTCTTTTTCCGAGTGACTTTGCTAAGGTGGCTGTTAACGGAATAATTAAAATCGCAAATAATGCAAGTTTCCAATTTTGATAAAACATTAAAGACACTAAAGCTATTAAAGTTAATGTATCTTTCATAAGATTTAGAGTCGAGGTACTCACCATTTGCTGAACCATCTGAGTATCGAATAAAAAATTTGAAATAAATTTTGCTGAATGTTTATTATCTATTGTATTTGTATCCGATATTAATATTTTTTTTGACATTTCCTTCTCTAATTCTCCACAAACCCAGTAACCAACTTTAATCACATTAGATCTTGCAAAATATAAAGCTAAACCCTTAGCCGTAAATGTAAGGACTATTGCTATAGGAATAATTGATGCATATTTTTTATCTTGCTCAATAAATATTTTCTCTATTGCTGGGTCCAATAACCACGCAATGCCTGAGGTAGTAGCCGCAACTATTAAAGATAAAAGTAAAGCAATAAGCAATCGGGTAAAGTATTTTTTCAGATAATCATTAAATATTCTCTTTATAATATTTTTTAGCTCTGAAGTTTTCATAGAGTTATTGTAACAATTAGCAAAAACATTGCTATTCCATTTAAGTTATTTAATTTGAAAGCTCTAAGGCAGGATAGAGGTTGATTAAGATTAAAAATTTTAATTTGATATAATAGCAAAGCCACATAGGATAAAAACAGTAAACTTGTTAAATAATTACTTAAATCAAATCTAAATATATAAAAAAGAGGAATTAAATTTAATAAATAGCATAAAGAAACAAATAATTTTGGATTTTTTTTGAATTTAATTGAAGTTGATTTCATGCCAATAATTTCATCGTCAACAATATCTTGTAGACCATAAATAGTGTCATAACCCAATGTCCAAAATATGGCTGAAAAATATAATAAGAACACCTCAAAACTTATAGTATTGTTTATAGCTGTTGATGCCATTAAAATTCCCCAATTAAAAGTAATCCCTAAAAAAAGCTGTGGCCAATAAGTTATTCTTTTCATGAACGGATACGAAAAGGCCAAAAGCATAGAGCCCATTCCAAGAACAATTGTAGATAAATTAAATTGTATTAAAATTAAAAAAGCAAAAATACACAAAATTAAACTGTATAGTAATGATCTTTTTATTGAGATATCGTTGTTTGCTAACGGCCTTTTCTTTGTCCTGTCGACTTTTTTATCAATATCTTTATCAACTACATCGTTTATGATACACCCCGCGCTTCTCATTAATACTGACCCAAAAAAAAATAAAATTAAAAAGTAAATTAATTTATCAAAGTTTTGATTTAAAGATGCTGAAAATGCCAATCCCCAGCTGCAAGGCCAAAAAAGTAACATGAAACCAATTGGTTTATTTAGCCTTGTTAATTCAATGAATATTTTTATATGCTTCATATAAGATATTTCTTGTAAATACCAAACACAAAGATCATAATCAATTTGATTCGAATATGAACGTTGACTTCACAGTAACAGCCTTAATGTTTCCTGCAATACCATTAATTATGGCTGTATATAGCAATAGATTCCATACATTAAGTGCATTGGTTCGAAAACTACATGATGAGCAGATATTTCAGAAACAAATTCCTTCTGAATGGAAAAAGCAATTAGAAAATTTAAATGGAAGAATTACTTTATTGAAATATACTTTGGCATTAGGAGGGTTCGGCTTTTTATTTAATATGTTAACAGTGTTTGCTTTATATTTTGGTAGCACCTTAATGGCGAGGATAATTTTCGGCACATGCTGTATTAGCATGATATTTTCAATAATTTTGTTCATTAGGGAAATATTTTTATCTACAAATGCTTTAAGACTTCACTTGTCAGATATGAATTTTAACAAATAATAATTATGAGTTGAATTTTTTATAAAGAGATATTCCCTCTCTCAATTTATTTTCATAAGATTCTTTAAATGTCTCTAGTTGCCATCCCTTCATTCTGTTTTGAATATCATCTAAATTATCCTTTTTCCATTTGTTAGAGGTATTAACGTCTTTCCAAGTTTTTTTCTCTTGTTCAGTCCTAGCACAACCATAACAGAAACCTGTCTTCGGATCAGTTTTACAAATACTTATACATGGTGAAATAATTTTATTCATCAAGGAATAAGAATTGCTGGTCCTGTTAATTTCCTTGCCTCTAAATCTGCATGTGCTTGATTAGCATCAGCAAGCTTATATTTTTTAAATATCTTAATTTTAATTTTACCAAATTTAACCTTTTCAAAAATTTCATCTGCACCTGCTTGTAGCTCTTCTCTACTTGTAAAATATTGTCCAATTGATGGTCTGGTTAAATATAATCCTTTTGGTTGAATTTCTTTTGGAACATTTATTGGATCAAGAGGTCCAGAAGCGTTACCAAAACTTACCATCATACCTCTAGTCTTTAAACAAGCGATCGATCCTTGAAATGTTTTTTTACCAACCCCATCAAATACTGCAGGTACTCCCTTGTTTTCAGTAATTTTCATAACCTCTTTAGAAAAATCTTGTTTTGAGTAATTAATCACATGAGCGTATCCATTATCTTTTGCAATTTGAATTTTTTCATCTGACCCAACTGTTCCAATTACTTTTGCTCCTATACTATTAGCCCACTGCGCAAAGATTTGACCTACTCCTCCTGCGGCAGCATGAAATAAAACAGTTTCACCTGCTTTTAATTTATAAGTTTTTGATATCAGGTAATTAGTTGTTAAACCCTTTGTCATTAAAGTTGCAGCAATTTCATGAGAAATGCCATCAGGTACTTTCACTGCTATTTTAGCAGGGATAATTCTTTGTTGAGAGTACGCACCTAAAGGTACAGAAGCATACGCAATATTATCACCTTTATTAAATTCACGAACATTTGGACCTATTTCATCAATCTTACCAGCTGCCTCTAAACCAATTCCAATAGGTAATTTAAGCGGATATAAGCCCGATCTATGGTAAGTATCAATATAATTTAAGCCAATTGCATAATTTGTCACTTTAATTTCATGTGGGCCAGGAGAACCAACTTTAACATCTTGGAGTTCTAAAACTTCAGGACCACCATTTTTTTTAATAATAATTGATTTTGGCATTTTTCTGGAACGTACTTTAACTTTTAGTATTTAGCAAATGTTCCGTTATTATAGTCTTGAATTGCTTCAAGAATTTCAGCTTTGGTATTCATAACGAATGGGCCACCTCTAGCAATAGATTCACCGATAGGTTTACCGGCTATAAATAAAAATTCAGTTTTTTTGATACTCCTAACTGTAAGTTCAGTGCCACGCTCTAGTAAGACTAAAGTAGAATCTTCCGTTTTTTTGTGACTTTTTTCACCAACTTTGAGCTCACCTTTTAATAAATAAATAAAAGAGTTATGTCCTGCTGGTACCTGACATGTAAATTCTTTTCCTTCGTTCAAAACTATATGAAAATAAATTGGCTCTACGTTATGATTTTTTTCTGGGCCCTCTGCTTTTTCATATTTTCCCGCAATCACTTTCACGGTTTTATCTTTATCTGAATGAATGCCAAGATCTTCACCTTTTATATAAAGATATTCTGGTTTATTTTTTTTTAATTTGGCAGGCATATTTATCCATAGCTGAAAACCTAATAATTTTCCTTCTTTCATAGCAGGCATTTCAGAATGAATTATTCCTCTTCCAGTTTTCATCCATTGCACATCTCCTGAGGCCATAATACCCTTTGCTCCGGTACTATCTTGGTGTTCAAATTCTCCACTAAGCATGTAAGTAACCGTTTCGATTCCCCTATGAGGATGTGGAGGAAAACCTGCAATATAATCATCTTTTTTTTCAGACCCAAACTCATCAAGCATTAAAAACGGGTCTATGTAGTCCGCTTCGGGCGTACCGATACTTCTTTTTAGTTTTACCCCTGCGCCGTCAGAAGCGCTAAGTGCTTTTATAATTTTTTTTACCTCTACTTTAGACATATTAAAATTATATTACACGATTACAAAACATTAAGTAACTGCGATAAGTTGTCGATTTCGTTTTTTGGCTGATAATCAAGCTTATCAAACTGTGATTTGTTTCTATTTACCCAAATAGAATTGTAACCGTAGTTTCCACCTCCGGAAACATCCCAAGTATTTGCACTTAAAAAAGTTATTTCAAATGCTTGAGCCTTGTATTTCTTTAAAGGTAATGCATAAACTTTTGGGTCTGGTTTAAATATTCCAACCTCTTCTATAGAAAATAAATCATCAAAAAGACTAGTTAGATTGTTACTAGCTACTAATTCATTTAAAAGATCAGGTGTACCATTAGAAAGGATAGCAAGTTTTAGGTTTTTCTTTTTTAAATTCTGCAAAACTTCTTTCACTTCAGGGTATGGTGATAAAACTTTATAAAGATTTAATAAATCTTTTCTCATATTTTCATCAATATTAAAAACTTTCATTGACTTATCCAAGCTATCTTCAGTTATTTGCCAGAAATTTTTATGTCTTTTCATCAAACTTCTTAACCAAGTATATTCAAGTTGAGTTGTTCGCCAAAAATTTGCAAAATCTTCCCAGTTATCACCTATTTTGCTCTTACATTTTTCAGCAGCGGAATTAACATCAAATAGTGTGCCGTAAGCGTCAAATACTACAGCTTTCGTTTTCATATAAGCTTAGAGATTGTGTGATCCGTCGCAAAGCGGTGGGTCAACTGTTTGCTTACACAGACAAAAAAAAACTTTTTTAGATTGATCTGGTTTGTATTTTAATGGAATGAAATTAGTTCCTTTGTGTGAACCATCACAAAAAGGCTGTTTAGAACTTAATCCGCAAGTACACCAAAAATATGATTTTCCCTCAACAACATCAACTCCAACGGGACTCTCCCCGGCTCTATTTCCTTTGTTCATAATAATGCTCCTTTAATTTTTTTTTGTTTTATCTATATTATAAAATTTAATGAATATTAGATTATATCATCCAGACAGTATAGTAGAAAATTCAACTAGTTTATTATCAAAAGAACACACTCACTATATTGTTAATGTAGTGCGGCTTAAAAGAGGATCGAACATTTTTTTTTTCAATGAGCATGGCGAGTGGAAAAGTGAAATTATTTTTTTGGATCGAAATAGAGTAGAAGTTAAATTTCTGAACAAAATAAAAGAAGCTAAAAAATTCAATAATATTCAACTAGCTGTTTGCTTGGTTAAAAAAAACCCTCTTGAAACTATTTTTCAGAAAGCAACAGAGCTAGGTGTAAGTAACATTATTCCACTAATATCTGAGAGAACTGAGGTAAAAGATTTGAATTATGAAAGAGCAAAAAAAATTGTGATAGAGGCAACAGAACAATCAAATCAATTGATCCCACCAGCAATTTCTAAAGTAACAAAATTAAAAAATTTTCTTGAAAGCTTAGATCAATCGACTAAACTTTTATTTGCCGATATTAACTCAAAGAATAATTTAGATATAAAAGATTTTAAAGAAGTTAAATCATTATGCGTTTTGATAGGTCCAGAGGGTGATTTTACACCAAAGGAAAGAGAGACAATTCTTTCGAAAACTAATACGATTCCTTTTTCTCTTTCGAATAATATTTTAAGAGCTGATACAGCTACCATAAGTGCGATTTCCTTGATAAATTTTGTCCTTTCTGATCATTAATTGTCGCATTAATTGAAATTGTGAATTTATAAAAATGGTATATAAAAATCTGATGCGACTACTAAGTATTTTACTATTATTTTCATTCGGTACTGCTGAGGCTAACCAACCTATTGATTGGCAATTAGGATTCCAAAGTGCGGCCTCTAAAAGTATGAAAGACATCGTTATTTTTCATGACTACATGCTGTTGCCAATTATAACAGCTATAACAGTATTCGTTCTTTTTTTAGTTTTGTACGCATGTGTTAAATTTAGAGCTTCAAATAACAAAGTTGCTTCTCAAACTAGTCATAACACAATGATAGAGATTGCATGGACACTTGTACCTTGTTTAATTTTAATAGTTATGGCAGTCCCATCTTTTAAAGTTTTGTATTCTCAAGATAAAATTCCACCAGCTGAAGTTACCGTTAAGGCTATTGGCTACCAGTGGTATTGGGGTTATGAATATCCTGATGAAAATATTATATTTGATTCTTACATGATTGAAGAAAAAGATTTGAAACCTGGTCAACCAAGATTACTTGCAGTGGACAATGAAGTTGTTGTCCCAGTTAATAAAGTAGTTAAAGTTTTAATAACTGCTAATGATGTGCTACACGCCTGGGCACTCCCTTCGTTCGGAGTTAAAAGAGACGCGGTTCCTGGTAGAATAAACGAAACTTGGTTTAAAGCTGACAGAACTGGTACTTTTTATGGACAATGTTCTGAACTTTGTGGAATTAAACACGCTTTTATGCCTATAACTGTAAGAGTAGTTACAGAAGAGGAATATAAAGATTGGTTATTGGATGCAAAAGAAAAATTTGCTAAGGAAGAGTCTCAAAATGAATTAAAAATTGTAAAAAAAAATATAAAAGGAATTATTAAATAATGTCATCAATAACTGCAGATATACATCACCAAAATCCAACAGGTTGGAAGAGATGGGCCTATTCAACTAATCATAAAGATATAGGTACAATGTATTTGATATTTGCAATTATAGCTGGCCTAATTGGCTCAGCTTTTTCAGTTATAATGAGGATGGAGCTAATGCATCCTGGAGATGGCATATTAGGTGGCAACTATCACCTTTATAATGTTTTAGTAACCGGCCATGGATTGATAATGATTTTTTTTATGGTCATGCCAGCAATGATTGGTGGTTTTGGAAATTGGTTTGTACCAATTATGATAGGAGCACCTGATATGGCATTTCCAAGAATGAATAATATTTCATTTTGGTTATTGCCTGTGGCATTTATTTTGTTACTGACCTCGATCTTTGTAGATGGACCTCCAGGTCAAACAGGCGTTGGTGGTGGATGGACAATTTATCCTCCACTATCATCAAAAACTGGTCAACCAGGTCCTGCAATGGATTTAGCAATTTTGAGCTTACACATCGCCGGAGCTTCATCAATTTTAGGTGCGATTAATTTTATAACCACCATTTTAAATATGAGAACGCCAGGAATGACATTGCATAAAATGCCATTATTCGCATGGTCAATTCTTGTGACTGCTTTTTTATTACTTTTATCACTACCAGTTCTAGCTGGCGCAATCACAATGTTATTGACCGATAGAAATTTTGGTACAGCTTTTTTCGAAGCACAAACAGGTGGTGATCCGGTTTTATTTCAACATTTATTTTGGTTTTTTGGCCACCCTGAGGTTTATATTCTAATATTGCCAGGGTTCGGTATGATAAGCCATATAGTTTCTACCTTTTCAAAAAAACCGATATTTGGTTATCTGGGCATGGCATATGCCATGGTAGCGATAGGAGTTGTTGGTTTCGTTGTATGGGCTCACCATATGTATACTGTAGGATTAGACACTGACACAAAAGCTTATTTTTTAGCGGCAACAATGATAATAGCTGTTCCAACAGGAATAAAAGTTTTCTCGTGGGTTGCAACAATGTGGGGTGGATCAATTAGTTTTAAAACTCCGATGTTATGGGCTATAGGCTTTATAGTACTTTTCACATTAGGCGGTGTAACAGGCGTAGTGCTTGCAAATGCAGGAGTTGATACAGCGCTACATGATACATACTATGTAGTTGCACACTTTCACTATGTTTTATCTTTAGGCGCAGTCTTTGCTATTTTTGCCGGTTTTTATTATTGGTTTAGTAAAATGTCAGGTTATGAATATTCTGAATTTCTAGGCAAAATTCATTTTTGGCTAACTTTTATAGGCGTAAATTTAATATTTTTTCCTCAACACTTTTTAGGTTTAGCAGGGATGCCAAGAAGATACGCAGATTATCCAGATGCATTTGCGGGATGGAATTATGTTTCATCAATTGGCTCTTATATTTCTTTAATAGGAGTTGCGGTATTTTTGGTGAATATATTATATGCGTTTATAAAGAAACAATCAGCAGAAAAAAATCCATGGGGAGAAGGAGCTACAACTTTAGAATGGACAGTTGCGTCACCGCCACCTTTTCATACTTTTGAAGAGCTTCCTAAAATAAAATAAATTGATACCTTACGTAATAAAATCTAAAGGCGAGTCTACAGTTTCAACAGAAAACTTAAAATACTTTTTTAGTTTAATGAAACCAAGAGTTATGTCATTAGTTTTATTTACTTGTATGGTTGGTCTAGTGATAGCCCCTACCGAAGTGGATATTATAATGGCAATAGTTTCTCTTTTAGCCGTTTCTTTAGGCGCTGGCGCGGCAGGAACTCTTAATATGTGGTATGAGTCCGATCTAGATGCATTAATGTCAAGAACTTGTTTGAGGCCAATCCCGGTTGGCAAAGTTAAAAAGAATCAAGCTTTAATTTTTGGTATAATGCTAAGCTTAATTTCAATTTCACTTTTATATTTTTCATCAAATTTTATTTCAGCTTTTTTATTATTTTTAACAATTAGCTTTTACTTTTTTATTTATACAGTTTGGTTGAAAAGAAAGACACCGCAAAATATAGTAATCGGTGGGGCCGCCGGAGCATTACCTCCAGTGATAGGATGGTCTATTGCAACAGGGAACTTATCAGTTGAACCAATATTGCTTTTTTTACTTATATTTTTATGGACACCTTCACATTTTTGGGCGCTGAGTCTATATAAATCAGAGGATTACAAAAAAGCTAATATACCAATGTTACCATTAATTTCTGGAACTGAAAAAACTAAAAAAAATATATTTGTTTACTCTCTATTAATGTTGGTGCCAATATTAGCAATGTATTTCATTAACATGGTCACACTATATTATTTTATTTTAAGTACCGTTCTTACATCATATTATATTTATTTATGTTACAACTTGCGTGAAACTAAAACCCCAAAAAAATCAAATCTATTAGCAAAAAAGATATTTACGTATTCTATAATGTATTTATTTTTTCTTTTCTTATTTCTGCTTATAGATAACACCTATCAAATATGAAAAAAAATAAAAAAAATATGATTACTGCTCTCGTCTTAGTTGTCTTTATGGCTTTTTTATTTCTAATGACTTTTTACAATATCGGAATTTATAATAGGGAAATATGATAAGTTTCAGTAATAGAAGATTAACACCAATAATATTAGTATTAATTTTTTTAATAATGCTAGGTTTGTCTTTCGCATCTGTCCCACTGTATGACTTATTTTGTAGAGTTACCGGTTTTGGAGGCACAACACAAAATGCCACGAATAAAGAAATACCAAATATCGTAATCAACCAAGATTACAAAATTAGATTTGATACTAATTCTAATGGTAATCTTGATTGGAAATTTTACCCTGAAAAAAATACTCTGAAACTTAAACCAGGAGAAATCCACAATGTTAATTTTTTTGTTGAGAATAATTCAACTCAATTATCCTCAGGTTCAGCAACATTTAATGTTTCACCCTCTCCATTCGGTATATATTTAAATAAAATTGGTTGTTTTTGTTTTGAAAAGCAAACTTTAAAACCTGGAGAAAAAAAGAACTTTGTTTTAACATTTTTTCTAGATCCCGAAGTAGTTGATGACAGTAAAACGAATGAAATATCAGATGTGACGTTATCTTTCACTTTTTTTTCATCTGATTATTATGAAAAAGGTGGTAAGGTTTAATTATGTCCTCTGGAGAAAAAAAACACGATTTTCATTTAGTTGACCCAAGTCCCTGGCCAATTTTTGCGTCATTTGCTTCTTTAATTCTGGCATTCGGGGCGGTTTATTATTTTCATACAAAAACTTTATGGCTTCTGCTTGTTGGCACGGCTTTGTTAATTTATGGATCCTTTATGTGGTTTAGAGATGTTATCGAAGAAGCTGAAAAGCAAGGTCATCATACTGTAGTTGTTCAAATTGGACATAGGTACGGCATGACATTATTTATCGCTTCTGAAGTAATGTTTTTTGTTGCCTGGTTTTGGGCTTTTTACAACGCCAGCCTCTTTCCAACCGAGGCTATTGGAAATGTTTGGCCTCCAGCTGATATTAAAACTTTTGATCCATGGGATATACCATTAATTAACACCCTAATTTTGTTATTATCGGGTACTACAGTAACGTGGGCACACCATGCCATGTTAGAAAATGACAGAAAAGGATTAGTAAATGGATTAATAGCTACTGTTTTTCTTGGCTTTATATTTACTTGCTTTCAAGCGTATGAATATCATCACGCAACGTTTACAATTTCACAAAATATTTATGGTTCTACTTTTTATATGGCTACAGGCTTTCACGGTTTCCATGTTATAGTGGGTACGATCTTCTTAGCAGTATGTCTATATAGGTCAATGAAAGGTCATTTTAAACCTGATCATCACTTTGGATTTGAGGCTGCAGCCTGGTACTGGCATTTTGTTGATGTCGTATGGTTATTTTTATTTGCTGCAATTTATATCTGGGGAAGCTAAGACATAATTGAAAAAAACATTATTTAACATATTCGTTATTTTTTTTATTACAGTTTTCTGTTCTTTAGGCACATGGCAACTTTATAGATTGCAATGGAAACTTGATTTAATTGATCAAATAAATACTGGATTAAAATCGGAGCCAGTGAAATACTCAAAAATAATTAAAAAAAACTATCAAAGAGTTACAGTTGAGGGGAAATTTAAATTCAATAAACAAATTTATCTCTACAGTCTTAATGAAACTGGTAAACCAGGTTTTGATGTTATCACACCATTAATGACAAATTCTAATGAGCATGTATTAGTAAATAGAGGATGGATAGAGAAGAATTACAAAGACCTAAAATCAATTAATGTAATAAAAGATAATGAGATAGTTGGCATATTCAGAGAAATTCCGAAACCAAACATTTTTAAGCCAAAAAACGATATTTTCAAAAATGTTTGGTTTTCTTTGGATCAGAGTGATTTAGAGAAATTTACTGGTATAAACTTTAGAAATTACATTATTTTCCTTGAAGGTAAAAAGACTAATCTACCTGCTCCTAAAGTAATAACGGCAAATTTGACAAACAATCACCTTAAATATGCTTTAACATGGTATTCAGTTGCATTATCCATATTAATATATTTTTTATACTTTAGAAAAAAACAATGAAATATTACAGTACCAGAAATAAAAGTCTAAGCTATGATTTCAGAAGTATATTTGAGAGAGGTTTAGCACCCGATGGTGGATTATTTATACCTAAAGAACTTAAAAGATTTAGTGAAGAAGAATTATCCAAATTAGGTAAGCTTAGTTATTTAAATTTAGCAACAGAAATTATTCATTGTTTTTGTAAAGAAAATTTTTCTAAAGATAATGTTAGTAAAATTGTTAAAAAATCATATTCAAAATTCCAACATAAAGACGTAGTTGAGATAAAAAAATTTGAAGATTTGGCTCTTGTAGAATTATATCACGGTCCCACTTTAGCTTTTAAAGACATCGCAATGCAAGTGATAGGTAATCTTTATAGTGAATTAAAGATAGCAGAGGACAAAGTTATAAATATAATAGTTGCAACTTCTGGAGATACGGGCTCAGCGGCAATTTCTGCTTTAAATGATAAAAAGAATATTAATGTATTTGTACTTCATCCACACAATAAGATTTCGCCGACACAAAGAAAAATTATGACAACTATAGGATCTAAGAATATCTATAATATTGCGTTAAAGGGAAATTTTGATGATTGTCAAAAAGCAGTAAAAGAAATGTTCTCAGATAATGATTTTAGAGAAAAAATTAATATGTCAGGTGTAAATTCTATTAATTGGGCAAGAATTATATGTCAAATTGTTTATTATTTTTATTGTTATTTTAAACTGTCAAAAAAAACAAATTTTGCTGTTCCAACAGGTAACTTCGGAGATATTTACGCAGGTTATATAGCTAAAAAAATGGGACTACCAATGGGTAAACTTATTGTTGCAACAAATGAGAATGATATTTTAGCTAGAGTAATTAATTCTGGGAAATATGAACCTAGCAAAGTTAAATCAACATTAACTCCTAGCATGGATATACAAATTTCAAGCAATTTCGAGAGATTATTATTTGATATCGTAAATAATAGTGACGTAAGAGTTAAAAACCTGATGAATGAATTAAAAATTAAGGGTTCATTTTCACTGGAGAAAAAAGAGCTCGATGAAATGAAAAGTTTTTTTGAGGCCGAGTCTATTAATGACACGGATACAATAAGGATTATAAGAGATTTTTTTAATAATTTTGGATTTATTTTGGACCCTCATACTGCAACTGCTGTTGGTGCGTGCTATAAATTTCAAAATAATTTACCTACAGTAATTTTGGCTACCGCACATCCTTATAAATTTGCTGAGACTGTTAAAATTGCTATAAATAAAGATATTTCAACTCCCAAACAGATTTTAAGTTTGCCGAATAAGATAGAAAAATTTGATGTAATGGAAAATAATTTAAAAGATTTAAAAAAATACGTTATAGATAAAAATCGATGAAAATAAAACTTGGAGATAAATTACCAAAATCAGAATTGTTTTATATTGAAAAAGATAATTTTGTAAAAAAAGTTAATATACAAGAATTGTGTGAAAACAAAAAAGTTATAATTTTAGGAATGCCAGGTGCTTTTACCAAGACCTGTTCATTGCTTCACCTTCCAGGATTTATTAAAAATTATCAGCTTGCGTTACAAAAAGGAGTAACACAAATTATATGTATAGCTGTAAATGACCCAAATGTGATGAGGGCATGGGGAGAAAGTCATAAAGTTGGTGATAAAATTTTAATGGTCGGAGATCCCTATCTTACATTAACAAAAAATATTGGTGCAGAAATTGATAAATCTGAAAAAGGTCTTGGAATAAGATCTACTAGATATACAATGCTAACAGATAACAATGTTGTTAAATTATTAAAAGAAGAGAAAGAGACAGCCCAATGTGATTTAACTTCTGCTGAAAAATTTCTTAATCTCATTTAGTTTTTGAAACAGCTAGTTCATCAGCCAAATTATTAAATTTATCTTCTGCATGAGCCTTTATCCATTTCCATATTACTTTATGTTTCTTACAAGACTCATCTAATTTAATCCAAAGATCTTTGTTTTTTACAGGTTTTTTATTTGAGTTTTTCCAGCCATTTATCCTCCATTTTTGAATCCATTCTGTTATTCCATCCTTAACGTAACGAGAGTCTGTGATAATTGTTATTTCAGATTTTTTTTTTATTTTTTTTAAAGCCATTATTGGAGCCATTAACTCCATCCTGTTGTTTGTAGTGTTTTTTACACTACCTGAAATACTAGATTGAATTGTGTCATCATCTAATATAATTGCAGCCCAACCACCTTTTCCAGGGTTTCCGGAACATGCTCCATCTGTATAGATTTTTAGTTTCATTAAAAGAAATAATCCTCAAAATTTTTTGAATTTTTATGAAATTCTAATCTTTTTAAATATTCAATAGGATCTTTATTTTTTACTATAGCACCCTCAACGGTATTTAATGCATCAAAAACTCTTGTTAGCAAAAATCTCAAAGATGCACCCTGAGATAAAATTTTTATATTGTTTTTTTCCTCATCAGTTATTTTTCTTACTGAAGAATAACCATCAATAAAATTTTTTGCTTTTGTAATATTAAAACTTAAATTTTCTTTAATGCCATCAAAGCATAAAGCATTAAAACAAATAGCTATTTCGAAAGCGTAGAAATCTTCACATGAAAAATAAAAATCAATTATCCCACTTAAACGATCTTGTTTAAAAAAAATATTATCATGAAACAAATCAGCATGAATAATTCCTTTTGGTAAACTTTTGGGCCAATTATGCTCAACGCTATTTAAATTTTCCTCTATCAATTTTGGTAAATCACCATGTATCTTTGAACATTTATCTTTAACAGCATCGAATAAATTTCTCCAAGATTTAATTGATAGATCATTTTCTCTTTTTAATTTAAAATTTTTTGTTAAATCGTGCATTTTCGCAACTTCAATTCCTATAGATTTACAATTATTTGGAGATAAGTTTTTTTTGGCCTTACCCTCAAGGAAAGAGACAATCATCAAATTTTTACCCTTGAAATTAGAAATTGATTTATTTGAATTATTTAATATTGGAATTGGGCACTTAAAACCAGAATTGTTTAGTGATGTCATCAGGCTAGAAAAAAAAGGAAGATCTTTTGATTTTACTCTTTTTTCATATATAGTTAATATATATTTTTTCTTGTTTATTGATAAAAAATAATTCGTATTTTCAATTCCCTCTTCGATTCCTCTGAAATTATCCAAGCTTCCCAATTTATAATTTGCTAGTATTTTTTCGATGGATGATTGGTCTAACTTTGTATAAACAGCCATTAGTTTAGTTCTTTGGGTAATTTAAAAACAACTTTCTCCTCAGCAACTTTCACTTCCTCAATTTTAATTTGAAACTTATCTTTAATTTTTTTCATCAACTCATTGACCAAAACTTCGGGAGCTGAGGCCCCAGAGGATATACCAATGGTTTTGCACTTTTCTATTTTATCATAAGGTAACTCTTTACCATGGTGAATAAGCTCAGATTTTTGACAGCCGGCTTTTTTTGCAACCTCAACAAGTCTTAAAGAATTGGATGAATTTCTGCTACCAATTATAAAAAACATATCACAATTAGGTGCTATTTTTTTTACTGCTAACTGCCTGTTTGTTGTCGCATAACAAATGTCCTCTTTGATCGGTCCTTTAATTGAAGGAAATTTTTTTTTTAATTCCTCAATAATCTCGGCGGTATCATCTAATGACAAAGTAGTTTGAGTTATGTATGAAAGGTCCTTTTTAAATTTTTCTTTATTTAAATTTTTTACATCTCCAACAGTTTCGACTAGAGATATTGCTTTTTCTGGTAATTGACCCATAGTTCCAACAACTTCCGGATGATTTTTGTGCCCAATAAGAATTATGTCGTAACCTTTTTTGAAGTTTTGCTCTGACTCTCTATGTACTTTCGACACCAAGGGACAAGTTGCATCTACAAATGTTAAATTATTTAATCTAGCTTCTTCAGGTACCTTTTTTGGTACCCCATGAGCAGAAAAAATCACTGGACGAGTTTTGTCTTTTATTTCCGACAATTCCTCGACAAATATTGCCCCTTTACTTTTTAAAGTTTCGACGACTTGCTTGTTGTGAACTATTTCATGTCTAACGTATACTGGCGTTCCATATTTTTTAATGGCTTGATTAACTATTTCAATAGCCCTTTCTACGCCCGCACAAAATCCTCTTGGGGCTGCTAAAAATATTTTAATTTCGCTTTTCATCTTTTTCTAAAATATATTCAAGTAATATATGCGGAAAAGTTAATGAGGCCAAACCAATAAATATTACTTTCAATATAGAGCTATCTATACCGTAATTTTTAATCAACATTACTGTCGCAAAAATGAATAAAGCTGCAGTGATTAGAGTTAACGTCATCGCCTTTTTTATAAATATTTTTAAACCTATTGCAAAATTGTTGGGGTTTAAATCATATGATAACGAAATAGTATGTCTAAATGAATGTAGGAAACAAAAATATAATGTAAATGCCACCAGCGGAGGAAAAAAATAATTCAAAGCAAGTATTGACCAAAGATCAAAAACTACAATTAACCAATTCTCAAAACCTTTAAAAATAAAGTATAAGTTCGAAAGTAAGCTTAAAATAAAAAATAAATTGATGTAGAGCTTGATGTTCGACAAGAATGTTGTCAATGACTCAGAAACAAATAGCTTTGTAAATATATCAATAGTTTCTGGAAATTTAAAAAATAATGGAGCGAGGACTATGATTGACCCCCTAAGGAAATAGAAAAATAAATCTAAAAATTTTTTTTTAGCGTAAAAAAATTCAGTATCTTCTTTTCCAAAATGAAATGATGCTACAAATAAAAACAAAAATAGTGTAAAACCAGGAAACATCCACCATAAGAAAATTATGAGAGATGCAATTAAAGTATAAATTAAATAAAATAGATAATTCTTATGTATATTCCAAAGCTTCATCAATTTCTTACCTTTATAATCGTCCAAGGCGCCGTGCATCACTCCAAATACTAAGATTAAAAAAAAACAAATTTTATTGATCTCAGAAAGATAATTATCAAAATTATTGTATTCAACCAAAGTACTTAAAGCACATAAAACTAAAGTAAAACTCCAAAAATATATTGCGTGTTTTTCATATGTCTTAATCATAATGTCAAAGAATTTAAAAATTTAATTTTATGTTTAGTATTTAAAATTACTTTAATGTCATCGATAAAATTACTTTTATTCGACAAAAATTTAATCACCGAATCAGAATTTGATTGAAATAAATTTAAAAAAATATCTGGCATTAATTCAGAGTGATTTTTTAAAACTTTAAGGAATATTTTATCAAAAAAAATATATTTGTTTTTTTGTTTGTAATTAATTAATTTTTTTTTATCATGAAGATTATTGCAAATAAATTTACTATGTTCCAAAATGTTCAAAAAAGTGTATCCGGTGCTTAATCTAGTCATTCCGCCTACTGAGCCTATATTAATAAAATTTTCTTTGTTATTAGAGGATGTTAAATATAGAGGAATTTTTCCTACCTCCGTGTGCTTAATTTTATAAGTTTTGATTTGTAAATTTGATTTTATATATTTTTCTAATTGGATATCATAGTCAAAAAAAGAGTCGCCACTAAGATTGGATAACCAAGTTGTTTCTATTAAAGCTCTTTTGGGAGAAAAAGGTAGTACATAAAAAAAATGAACACTATTCTTTTGATCACAATTGAAATCCATCAAAATAAGTTTTCTATCATCAAAAATATTTTTCTCGGTTTCTATCTCAATTCCTTTAAAATGTTGCCAAATTTCATCTTTGTTAATTTTTTCTCTTGGCACACTGTTAAAAATTATTGAGTTTCTTTTATCTACTTCATCAATATTTTTAAAAAATCGAACATTTTTATTTTTAGAAAGTTTTTCATTAATTTTTTTATAAAATAATCCACTATCTACACTTTGATAGGGCTGATCTTTAATGCATATATGATTAGACTTTTCTTTAGTACTGATTGTTAATGTATTCCAAGTTTTAATTACACAATCATTAAAATCATGATCGTTTATTTTCCAAAAAGACCAGGTTTTATCTCTAATATAGTTTTTTCTTACCTCAATTATCGCAAGTTTTTTTTTATCTAATATTCCTTTTTTTTCCATTTCGTATGCGAGAGATAGACCTGAGCAACCTCCACCATTTATTATAAAATTAAATTCTTTCATCAATATCTATGTTTTCTATAGTTAGTAATTGATCACTCTGATTATTTTTATTTATAAATAGTATATGTATGAAATCAAACAAAGAAAATAATGTTTCTAATATCTTCCTGTAAAGTGGAACATAAATTTTACCAGCCCTTATATAATTTTCTTTATTTTTTTTCTTAAGGATGTAATTTCCAATTTTTTGATATAGTCTTCGGGCAACAATTATTGAGAATCTTGATCTAACTGGTATTTCTTTGATTGAGAAGTATGATTTTCTATAAAAAATGTCTGCATTGCTTAAAGTTTCTGTAATCGATGAAAAGTCGCCATTAATATACTTTCTACTCATTAACTCATCCTCAACTACATCTCTTGCAATATTGGTCAACTGCATGGCGATTCCTAAATTTATTGCTCCTATAAGAGCCTTTTTACTTTTAATTTTAAATATCTTAGCCATCATCAAACCAACAGTTCCTGCAACCCTATAAGAATATGTTATAAGCTCAGATTTTGATTTAAACTCTACCTTTTTACTTAGATCTGTCTCAACGCCATCAAATAAGTCTTTAACAACATTTAATGAAATTTTTTCGTTCAAAATTAAAGTCCACATATCTTTAATAGTTTCGTTGTTAGCATCTCTTTCAAAAAATTTATTTTTAAAATTTATAAAGTCTGTCCTTTTGTTTTCTAATTTTGATTTTTTATCAGCTATATCGTCTAAAGATCTGCAAAAGTTATATAGTATGCAACATTTTGTGTATATTTTAGTTTCTAAGAAATAACTTGCCCAATAAAATGACTTAGCATGTCGTTTTAGTAAGTCAGTTTTCATTTAAACAACTCATCAACAACTTTTGCTGAGGATAATACTCCAGGTATTCCGGCCCCAGGGTGTGTGCCCGCCCCAACAAAAAATAAGTTTTTGTAAACTTCAGACTTGTTGTGGAACCTAAAATATGCTGATTGAGTAAATTTAGGTTGAATTGAAAATCCTGATCCGTGAAGTGTATTAAGTTCTTTTTCAAAATAATCGGGAGTTAGATAAAAATCACTAACTATATTTTTTTTTATACCTGGTAAAACAGATTTATCCATTTTTTCAATTACTAAGTTCTTAAACTTATCTCCTTCTAAACCCCAGTTAACTTTGGAAAGATTATTTGGCACAGGAACTAAGACATAAAAAGCATCATGACCTTTTGGGGCCATACTTGAATCTGTAGCAGACGGTCTGTGCAAATAATAGCTTATGTCGTCTGATAATATTTTTTTTTCAAAAATATTAGATAAGTGATCTTTATATGATTTACCGAAAAAAATTGTGTGGTGGGCTACATTTTTATATTGTTTTTTTGAGCCAAAATAGTAAACAAAGAGGCCCATTGAATAATCCATTCTTTTCATTTTTTGTTTAAAAAGAGTGCCGTAATTCTTTTTTTCCGTAATTAAATTTTTGTAAACTCCTGGTGGGTCTGAATTACAAATTACGAAATCACAATTAATAACTTTATTATTATTAATTTTGACACCCACAACTTTTTTATCCTCAGTAAGAATTTCAGTTACTTCAGAATTTTTTAATACATTAATTTTTTCTTCAAACATCAATTTCTCAATTGCACTTACTATATTTCCAGTACCTCCCATAGCGTAATGAATTCCCCATTTTTTTTCGAGATAAAGTATTAAAGCGTAAATGGAAGTTGTAGTAAAAGGGTTACCACCAACAAGCAAAGGATGCATACTAAAAACTCTTCTCAATTTTTCGTTTTTTATGTAATTTGAAACTAATGAATAAACCGACTGGTAGCTTTTTAGTCTTAATAATGAAGGAATTTGTTTAATCATAAAATTTAATTTATTGAAAGGTTTATCTGATAATTCTATAAATCCCTTTTCAAAAATTTTTTGAGTAAAATCTACTAATTTGTGGTAACCTTTTAAGTCATCTTTAGAAAATTTTTCAATTTCTTTCCTCATGACATTCTCATCTGAAGAATAGTCAAAACTTTCTCCATTATCAAAAGCGAATCTGTACCATAAATTTAGCGGTACTATTTTGGTATAATTTTTTAATTTTTTCCCAAACAATTCAAATAATTCTTCAAATAAATAAGGAGCGGTAATAACTGTGGGACCACCATCATAAACAAAATTATCTTTTTTAAATACTCTTGCTCTTCCTCCCAGATCTTTGTGTTTTTCAATTAATGTGACGTCAAATTTTTTTGCTCTTAATCTAAGAGCTGACGCCAAACCACCGAATCCTGAGCCAATTATTAAGACTTTATTTGCCATACATTGGCTTATATTAACTTGATTTTTCTTTAAGAGCTAACTTTGTTTCCTCTACGCTTTCTTTAAGAATTTTATCTAATTTGCTTTTATCTATAGAGTTTTTTAATAAATTTGAGACTGACTCAATTGCTATCTTCACAGAAGCATTTTTAATGTCATTTTTAACCTGCTCTTTCATTTGAGAAATTTTTCTTTCAGCATCCTTTTTCCTATTATCCATAATTTTGTGAAAATCAGAGTTAGTTTTAATGATCAACTCCTCCGAAGCTTTGTTAGCCTTATTCATCATATTTTGGATCTCCTTCTTTGAGTTACTTAATTTTTTTTCACTATCACTTAATATATTATTTGCCTCATCTCTTAATTTTTCGGCATCTTCTATCTGTTTCTTTATTAAAAAAATGCTCTCATCTAAGCTACTTTTAATTTTGCTAGGAATTTTAAAATATATTAAAAGAAGAACAAATATTACAAATGATACTGCTACCCAGAAAGTTGCATCGATCATAACAAACTACCTATTCTCTTTTTTGAGGTGCTAGAAACTATAGCTTTGACGCTACTTTGATTTATTTTCTCATTCGTCAAGTCTTCTACAACTTTCGAAGCAATATCCTCAGCAACTTGTTCTATTGATGTTAATGATTCTTTTTTTAAATTATTTATTTCAATTTGTGCCTTGTCCAACTCGTTTTGAATTTGAGTTTCTATAGCTTTTCTCTTTTTTTGTATGTCTAAGTCCAACTTTTTTTTAGTATCATTTGAAATTTTGATTAACTTATTCTTGTTTTCTAGTATCAATTTCTCGTATTCTGCAATTTTATCTTCTGAAATTTTTTTTAATTTGTTTGCTTCATCTAAATCATCCTTTATTTTTCTCTCCCTGTCACCAATGCTTAATTTAATTTTTGGTATAAAAAATTTTGCTATTAAAACATATAAAGCGATGAAAACTATTACAAGCCAAAAGCTTTGTGAAAGCCAGTATTCAGGATTCAGCTGGGGCATTCCAGCCTCAGCTGCTATAATCCTGCTTTGCCCTAATATTAGAGCAATCAATGTAAAAATTGATAACTTCATTATTTTAAGCTTAAAATGCAAATAAAATAATTAAAGCTACCACTAATCCGAATAATCCTGTTGCTTCAGCCAATGCAAATCCTAAAAGTAAATTTGGGAATTGCTTTTGAGCTGCAGACGGATTTCTCATAGCTCCAGAGAGGTAGTTACCGAAAATAATTCCGATACCAACACCTGCTCCAGCCAAAGCGATCGCTGCAAGACCTGCACCGATCATTTTTGCCGCTTCTAACTCCATTTTTCCTCCTTTTTTAATGGTGTAAATTTAATGCATCATTCAAATAGATGCAGGTTAATATTGCAAAAACATACGCTTGTAGAAAAGCCACTAGTATTTCTAGGCCTGTTAATGCAACTGAAAAACTTAATGGTAACCACCCACCAACTAATCCAAGACTTATGACAAATCCTCCGAAAACTTTAAGCATCGTATGTCCCGCCATCATATTAGCGAATAATCTTACCGATAAACTAACTGGTCGACTTAAATAAGAAATAATTTCAATTATAGTTATCAAAGGTAGCAATACAACGGGAACACCACTAGGCACAAATATTGAAAGATATTTCAAACCGTGTTTTAAAAAGCCGATAATAGTTACAGCTATAAAAATGAATAATGCCATAACAAGCGTCACAATTATATGGCTAGTAACAGTGAATGAGTAGGGTAACATACCAACCATATTGCAAACCAAAATAAAAACAAAAAGACTAAATATGAATGGAAAATAAGGCTTAGCTTTTGTCCCAGCGGTATCGCTTATCATCTTAGCAACGAAGTTGTATAGAAGTTCAGAAATTAACTGTATCTTACTAGGTATCAGTCGTTTATTTTTTGTGGAAAAATAAAGAAATACTGTAATTATTGAGGCGCTAATTAACATAAATAAGCTTGCATTAGTGAAGGACAAATCAATATTACCAAATTTTATCTCAGGCCCAATACGATAAACATTGAATTGAACCATTGGGTTAGCAGCCATATTTTTCCTAAATTACTTGTTGTCTTTTTGCATATTTTTTGCTGTTCTTACCACATTTAATATACCAGCAGCAAAACCAATAAAAAAAAATATAATAATTAATATTGGTTTAGTACCAAACCAATTATCTAAAATAAACCCAATTATTGTCCCAACCACTACTGCTGCGACCAATTCTGTACCCAATTTAAACGCATTTCCTAAAAATAAACCTCTTTTATTTTCACCTTTAAATGTTAATTTTTCCAATCTATTTTTTTCAATTTTTAGGCGAGTTTTAAAATCTTCTTTATCCTCCATTTTTAAGCTACAAGCCCTTCAGCTTTTTGAAGATCAACAGATACTAGTTGACTAATACCTTTTTCTGGCATGGTTACACCATAGAGTCTGTGCATTCTTGACATAGTCAAAGCGTGATGCGTTATAATCACAAATCTTGTTTTGGTAATTTTTGTAAGCTCATCAAGCAATGAGCAAAATCTAGTGACGTTAGCATCATCTAACGGAGCATCCACTTCATCTAATACACATATAGGCGAGGGGTTTACAAGGAATACAGCAAAGATTAAAGAGAGCGCGGTTAAAGCTTGCTCTCCCCCAGACAAGAGTGTAATTGATTGTAATCTTTTACCGGGAGGGGAAACCAACATTTCTAATCCAGCTTCTAATGGATCATCAGAATTAACGAGCTCTAATTTTGCACTTCCGCCACTAAATAATTTAGTATAAACCTCATTAAATTTCCTATTAACTTTAGTGAATGCATCTAGTAATTTCTCTCTTCCTCTTTGATTTAACTCATCAATACTAGTTTTTAATTTAACAATAGCAGTGTAAAGGTCTGCTCTGTCATCCTCCATTTTTTTAATCTCATTCTTATACTTTTCAGTTTCCTCATCAGCTCTCAAATTTACTGAGCCAAGCGACTCTCTTTTCTTTTTTGAGTCTTCAACACTTTTTGCTATAGCTTGTATTTCTGGATATTCGTCTTTATTCAAATCTACTAAATTTGAGGACGCTAATAAGAGACTTGCATCATCAATACGTAATTCATTTTTTATTGTATATAAAAGATCTTTTTTTCTATTTTCGATCCCTTCAATAGTAGCTTCTTTTCTTGCTTTATCCTCTCTTAAGCTTGATAATTTTTCCTGGATTTCCTTTAAATTATTATTAACTAAGTTGTATTTATTTTCCGCATCGATTAATTCAATATCAATTTCTTCGTTCCTCTTTTTAGTATTTTCCAAATTTTGTTTATTTTGGCCTTTGCTAGTTGCAATTTTTTCCGGGTTTTTTTCATTTTCATCAATTTCTTTTTTTAATGCGATTTTTCTCTCATTCAATGCCATAATCATCTTTTCAGAATTAATTTTTAAATTTTTCCAATTTTCAAGCTCATTATCTATATTTTTGATTCTCTCTTTTCTTTTAATCGAGTCACTCTTAATAGACTCATTTTTCCCAAAACACGTAGCGTATTTTTCTTGAGAAACTGTAATTTTATTTATTAAATTCTTAAAAACTTTAAAAGTTTCTTTATTAATTTTTTGATTTGAGTCAATTAAAACCTCCAACTCATTTATCATGACATCTAATTCTGCTTTTAATTCATTAAGTTCCTTTTTTGCATCATCCAAATTTAAAGAAGACTTATCTTCTATCACCGTTAATTCATTTTCTGTTTTAAGCAGTTCTTTTTTCTCTTCCAGAACCCTTTTTTCATTCAAGGTTGCATCTAAAGTAATACTTTTTTCCCTTTCGAGATCTGAGTCAATTTCATTTAATGATTTACGTAATTTTTCTTGTAAGCTTTTTATTCTATTTTCCTCTAATATTAAGTTATCTAATTCAAGGTTTATTTTTTGTATTTTGGCTAAATTTTCCATTTTCTTATCTCTTAGTGGCGATAACTTTTTGTTTTCTTCATCAAGAAGCTGAGAATTGTGGTTTAAATCAATTTTTATTGCACTAATTTCATCTTCTAATTCACTGGATTTATCAGATACAATTTTCTGCTCGCTTTCAATTTCTTGAAATTTTAAGAAGTACAAACCAGCTTCTTTTTTTCTTATTTCTTTGGATATTTCTTTATATTTGGAGGCCTCCTCGGCTTGTTTTTTTAAATTTTCAAGTTGCTTTTCCTGTTGTCTTTTTAATTCATCTGCTCTTTTTAAATTATTCTCTGCGGCGGCAAGTCTTGTTTCTGCCTCATGTCTTCGAGCATGCATACCAGATATGCCAGCTGCCTCTTCTAGGATGGCTCTTCTTTCATCTGGTTTTGAAATTACCAACTGTCCAATTTTACCCTGGCTTATTAAAGAGGGTGAATGGGCCCCAGTGGAAAGATCAGCAAAAAAAGTTTGCGCATCTTTTGCTCTCACTTCTTTTTCATTTATATAATATTTTGACCCTTTGTCTCTCTCAATTTTTCTTGTCACCAAGATTTCATTTAAATTCTTAAATTGGTTCGGTCCTTCATTAGATTTATTATCAATTAATAATGAAACTTCTGAAATATTTTTTGATGGTTTGTTAGATGTCCCTGAAAAAATTACATCTTCCATTCCAGAACCTCTCATACTTTTAGCAGATGTTTCCCCCATACACCATCTTAGTGCTTCAACTATATTTGATTTACCACAACCATTTGGTCCTACTATTCCTGTCAAACCATCTTCTATAAAAAAAGATGTTTTATCGTAAAAGGATTTAAAACCTGTTAGTTCTAGTTTTTTAAATTTCATATTTATAAATTCTTATCTATTTGTTTTTTAAAAGATTTAAAATCGTGTTTCCCATCATAAACTTTATCATTTATAAAAATGGTTGGAGTTGATGATATTTTATAATTTTTTTGCGCCTCTATTCTTTGACTTAATATTTGATCTTGTAAATTTTCGTCTTTCAGACATTTGTCAAGCTCTTCTTTTTTTAGGTCAAATTTAACACTTAAATTTATTAGTGAATTATTAATCTTATTAATGTCTTCACCTACCGCCCATTTATTTTGGTTTTTATAAATATTATCAAGTAATTTGAAAGCAATATTTTTATTAGACGTACACTTTATTATTTTCTCAGCGTTTAAAGCGGCTAAATCTAGAGGGAAACTAAAATGCTCATAATGCACTTTATTATTGTCAATATATTCCTCTTTTAATTTGTCAAAAATCTTAATATGAAAACTCGCACAATGAGGACAAGTTAATGATGAAAAAACTTTCACATTTACCTTAGCATTTTTTTCACCAATGGAAATATTTGCAAAAACAAATGTGTTTTGTATTATCAAAAAAAATAATACATAGAAATATTTAACAATTTTTTTCATTAAATGCCTTTATTAATTTATTTAATTGCGTTTTAAGTTTCTCATTTTCTATATTATCTAGCTGCTTCTCGTATCTTTTTCTTTTAATCATAACTTTATTTTTGTCAGTTTTTTTTGTTTGAGTGGATATCAATTTTAATGAATTTAGAAATTTATACCCAAAAAAACTATTAACTTTGTCGATTATTTCTGATTTAGAATATTCAATTTCTAACTCGTTTCCACGCATAATATCTAACACTAAAGATGACTTATTAGCAGTTCTATCATTTAAAATTTTTACCGGGTAGCTCACATTTGATATATTTTTACCAACTATTTTATTCCAGTTATCCACTAAATTAGAAAAGTTTTTCCCCCTTTTTTTGAAAATTTGTTTTAAATTTTTTGGAATGGTGTTTGAAAAAGGTCTTAAACCTTGTATGAAATTACCAGTTTTATTAATATTAAATTTTTTATGCATATAGACTTTAATTTATCAAAAATTATTTTAGCATGGTATGATAATAACAAACGTCCACTACCTTGGCGTGTGCAAAATAACCACAAACATGCGGTTTATTTTAGGATTTTAAGTGAATTTATGCTGCAGCAAACTCAAGTTCAAACTGTGATCCCGTATTTTAACAGGTTTATCGACAAGTATCCTAATTTAAAATCTTTATCTCGAGCCAAAGAAAAAGATGTAATGAAAGCTTGGGAAGGACTTGGATACTATAGACGAGCAAGATTTTTATTAGCTTCAGCCAAAAAATTAGAAAAGAACAATTTTAAATTGCCAAGAGATTTTGATGAAATTAAAAAATTACCTGGGGTGGGGGACTATACAGCAAACGTTCTTTTAGCATTAATCTATAATAATCCCACTATAGCTTTTGATGGAAATGTAAAACGTATATTTTCTAGAATTTTAAACAAAAATGAAAACCTATTAAATCAGAAAAAAATTAAAAGTGATAATCAACGAGCATTTTTTTCTCATAATAGAAATTCAGATTTCGTTGAGGCGTTAATGGAGTTTGGAGCACTTATATGCAAACCCAAACCACTATGCGAGAACTGTCCGATAAAAAAAGATTGTTTGTTCAAAAATTCTAAGACAGTCTCTATCACAAAAGCAAAAATTAAAAAGACAACGAAAAAACTGGATATCTTTTGCTATGTAACTAAAAGAAAACAAATTGGACTTACAAAAAAGAATAATCTAGGTTTTTTAAAAGATTTTTTAATACCAAAAATCAAGATTAGAGAAAAAAATAATAAAAAAAATTGGTCCTTATTAAAAAATTATAGTAATTCTATTTCAAACAAGAAGTTAGATATTAACTTATACTACAAATTTTCAAAAACAATTCCAAAAAACTTTGAGTGGCATTCAATCGGTTCTAATAAGGAAGTTATACCGTCATTCACAAAAAAAATAATAAATCATATAGAGGAATTATATTAATGAAAAAAAAAATAGCCATAATAGGCTCAGGTATAGCAGGTTTAGCGTTGGGCAATTTATTAAAAAAAATCCAAAGTTGTGATTTCATGATTTACGAAAAAGATGACGGTTTAAAATTTAATGAGGGTTATGGAATTCAATTGTCTACTAATAGCATTTCAATTCTCAATGATATTGATTTTGATAATATAGATAAAAAACAGGTTTTTAATCCTAATAAAATAAATTTTTTTTCAATTAAAAATAAAAAAATTTGTGAACTAGATTTAAAAGTTTTTAATAGATCTGACGTTAAATATACCACTATGAGAAGGTCGACACTGATAGAATTTTTAAAAGAAAAAGTTTATAAAAATAATTTAAAATTTAACAAAGTTGTGAAAAAAATTTCAGAGCTTAAAGGAAAGATGCTCATAAATTTTGAAGACAATACAAACGATCTTGTAGATTATATTTGTGTTTGTGATGGGGTTTTTTCAAATACTAAAACGATAATAGAAAATAAAAGTTACAAACCAAAATATTCTGGTTCAGTAGCAATAAGAAAAATATTGAAATCTTCTAACCCAGAGGGATTTGATAATCAAAATATTTCGATATTTATGGGATCAAATTCTCATATAGTTTCTTATCCAATAAATATGAAAGGTGATTTAAATTTGGTTTTAATTTCAAGGACAAGATTAAATACTGAAAACATTAATTCAATATTAGAAAAAAATATTTTAAAACAAAATAAAAAGTTTTCGGATATTTTTAGCGAAGATACAAAATCATGGCCAATATATGTTTCAAATAAAATTATAAAACCTAAGAATGACAAAGTTTTTTATCTTGGTGATGCCTTTCACACACTTTTACCAACAATGGCACAAGGAGCTTCACAATCAATTGAAGATGCTTACGAGCTGTCTCTTTTATTGGGCAAAAATGTTACAAATGCTCATTCCACTTACCACAAAAAAAGATCAAAAAAAATAAATGCTGTAATTTATAGATCTAAACTAAATTATTTTTCGTTTCATTTATCGAATTCTCTTCTAACAAAAATAAGAAACTATTTAATGAAAACCATGACCAAAAATAAAAAATTTTTGGATTTGTATTTAGGAAAAGTTTACAATTAGTTTTGGACAGGTTAAAAACTTTTTGAGATTAATCTTTGTCTCAAATTATCTATTGATACTGATTTTCCCCCAATGTCACAATACCAATAAGTCCACCCATTATAGCTTTCTGTGCCCATAATTTGAGCAGCAACTCTATGAATAGATCCCTCTTTATCTCTATGCTTTAAACTTCCATCAGCCATTATTTTTGCATTAAATCTCTTTTTTTGATCATATAAGGTCGTGCCAGGTCTTATCATTCCCATTTCTACTAATGAACCAAAAGGAATCCTAGGCTTAGATTTGGAATTCTCTATTGTATCTAAATAATCATCCTCAATAATTTTAGCTTGGTTTAGCCTAACACATGCTGCTTTAAAATACGTTTTATCCTTTTCAAATCCAAAGTATTTTCTGCCTAATTTTTTTGCTACTACTGCCGTGGTACCAGTCCCTAAAAATGGATCGAATATAGTGTCACCTTTGTTTGTAGTTGCTAATATTATTCTATGAAGTAATGCCTCTGGCTTTTGTGTAGAATGAACTTTTTTCCCATTTTTTTTCAACCTCTCTTTTCCACTGCAAATTGGAAATATCCAGTCTGATCTCATTTGAATATCATCATTAAAACACTTAATTGATTGATAATTAAAAGTATATTTTGAGTTTTTGTTTTTAGATGCCCAAATCAAAGTTTCATGTGCATTAGTAAATCTAGTGCCTCTAAAATTAGGCATAGGGTTGTTTTTTCTCCAAATGACGTCATTTAATAACCAGTAATCTAAATTTTGCATATGAAACCCTAATCGAAAAATATTATGATATGAGCCTATTACCCATATACTACCATTATCCTTCAGAACTCTTTTGCATTCAGACAGCCAAATTTTGCAAAATTCATCATAATGCTTGAAGCTACTAAACTGATCCCACTTATCGTTCACTCCATTGACTTTACTTGAGTCAGGCCGAGTTAATTTTTTACCTAATTGCATATTGTAAGGAGGGTCGGCAAAAATTAAATCGAAACTCTTATCAGGAATTTTTTTGAATTCTTTAATACAATTTCCATTTATTAATTTGTCAGAAAAAACTGGCATTTAGAGATTCAACTCTAAATTGAATATGAGGTCAAACTGTTTTACGTGAAAAAGCTTATTTTTTGTGTTCTAAATTTTTTCAATCACAACATCTTGTATACCGGCTTGAACTCTCGTCTATGTAAAGTAGTAATTCCATATTTTTTCAAACTTTTTAAATGATCTTTTGTTCCGTATCCAAAATTCTTTTCCCAAAAATAATTCTTATATTTCTTTGAAAGTTTAATCATTAGTAGATCCCTGTAAACTTTAGCTAGTATTGATGCGGCACTAATAACCTTAATTTTTTGATCTCCTCTAATTATCGCTTTACAATTTTTAATTCCTTTTGGCACATAAATACCATCAACATATATCAGGTTCGGTTTAGTGCTCAATTTAGATATTGCTCTTTTCATGGCTAACAAGGAGGCATTTAAAATATTAAATTTATAAATTTCATTAACATCGGCAACTCCAATTCCATAGATCGAGTTTCTCTTTATATATTTTGAGATAATGATCCTTTTATTAAATGATAATTTCTTAGAGTCTTTTAATAAAGACCTTTTAATATTCCCTTTGAAAATTACTGCGGCGGCTACCACTGGCCCGGCCAAACTACCTCTTCCAACCTCATCTACCCCAGCAGATATTTTAGCTCTTTTCAATTTTGATACCAAGTTTTTTAATTTTATCCCTGATCATTTTTAAGTCTATCCAAGCAAGCTTTTTTTGCTCTGGTTGTCTCATTAAAAATGCTGGATGAAAAGATGGCATAATCGATATCCTTGTATTTTCAAAAACTTTATCATGCCATTTACCCCTAGCTTTTGATATTACCTGATTTTCGCCTATCAACGCACTTAATGCAGTACTACCAAGCAACATAATTATTTTTGGTTTTATTATTAAAATATGTTTAATTAAAAAAGGAAGATATCTCTCTATTTCCACCTCTGTTGGTTTTCTATTTTCAGGCGGCCTATAATTTACCACGTTAGTAATATAAACACTTGTTCGATCAAGATTGATTGAATTCAACATTTTGTCTAATAATTGTCCAGCTCTTCCAACAAATGGCTTGCCTATCTTATCTTCGTTTGCACCCGGTCCTTCACCAATAATCATTACTTTTGCGCCCGGATTTCCATCAGCAAATACTAAATTATTAGCATTTTTTTTGAGTTCACAATTTTTGATTAAAGAAATTTCTTTTCTTAAAATATTTAGTGATTTATCTAAAGATAGACCGTTTTTGTCTTTGTTTATAAAGCGATTAATAGGGGCATTTTTAAAAATATAATTGTGATTAATTAAACTATAGTATTTAATTAATTTTGTTAATTTGTTATTTAATTTCATTGCTATGAAAAAATTAATCTATAATATAATCTTTACATTATTTGTCATAAAGATCACGTTTTTATTTTCGCTATTTCCAGCTATTTCCTTAGAAAAAACATATAAGGCTAAAAACTTATCAAACTATCTTTCAGGCGTTATTTCTCTTAATGAAAATGATTACCAAAGATCATATAAATTTCTCAAAAATATCAATGGTCTTGAAAAGGATCATTACACATTTTCACAAATATATTTGTACTCATTAATAAATTTGGATAAATTTACTGACGCTTTTAGATACTCAAGAAAACTTGAACAAAATCAGATCAATAATTTTGAAAGCGACTTAATAGTGGGTATATATCATCTTAAAAATAAAAAACCTTTTTTAGCTAAAAAGTATTTACTAAGGAATTATCAACGAAAGAATTTAGACCCGATACAAAAATTATTATCAATATTAATATTACAATTGTCAAATCTTGAAGATTTGAGTTATCGTGACTCAATAGTAAAATTAGAGAAAATAGATATTAGATTTGAAAATATAAAAAAAATTCAAAAATCTTTTTTGAATTGTTATTTTGATAAATTTTCAACAAGTAAAGTTTTTTTTGATTTAGTAAATGATAAGTCGGCAAATTTTAACAGATATAATTTTTTCTTTGCCAACTATCTTAACAACAAAAATAAATCATTAGAATATGACAAGGCAATTAAAGTTGCTTTAAGAAAAACACCAAGAAATTTACTAATAAATCAACTTAAGCTTGATGTTGAGAGAGGTGAGAAATTAAAAAATATATTTGATTGTCAAAATAATTTACATGTTATGGCAGAGTTATTCTACTTAGTATCAAACGCCCTTTCTTCGCAAAAATTCTATTCAGTTTCAAATTTTTATATTAATCTTGCTAAATTTTTAA
Source organism: uncultured Pelagibacteraceae bacterium (assembly GCA_902563575.1). GTDB lineage: Bacteria > Pseudomonadota > Alphaproteobacteria > Pelagibacterales > Pelagibacteraceae > Pelagilacustribacter. The sequence goes on along the minus strand of CACEXV010000002.1, from coordinate 69,851 downwards.
ATCCAGATTTCATATCTTACAATATTCTTTTTGCAGAAAATCTTAATTTTATTGAAAACACTAATGAGGCTAAAAAAATTTACAATAAGTTAAAAGATTATGGAGATATTTATCACTGGTTTGCAAATAAAGAGATTGCAAACATTTACATTAATACTGACAGACAACAAGAGGGTATAAAACTCTTAAGGCAAAGCTTTAACAAATTATTAAAACCTAACATTTATCAGAAACTAGAATTTGCTGATTACCTAAAAAATAACAATAAACATAACGATGCAATAAAATTATATACACAAATTTTACAAGAAATTGATATTACTCACCCAATTTATCCGCAGGTTACAGATGGAAGAGGTATTTCATTCGAGCAAATAGGGAAGTGGGATAAAGCTGAAAAAGATTTTATGAATTCATTAAAAGCTAATCCAAATCAAGCTTATGTTTTAAATTATCTAGCGTACTCATGGATAGAAAAAAATATAAATTTTGAAAAATCATTAATAATGTTAAAGAAAGCAAACAATCTTAGAAAAAACGATCCTTATATAACTGACTCATTAGGCTGGGTCTTTTATAAGTTAAAAGATTTTGAAAAAGCTAAAATACACGTACAAAAAGCCGTGAGACTTATGCCTGCAGATCCAATAGTTAACGATCATTTTGGAGATATTTTATGGATGAATAACAAAAAGATACAAGCAAGATATTATTGGAATTACGTACTTACCTTAAAAGAAACCAAAGACAATATGAGAGAAAATATTTTAAAAAAACTTGTGTCTGGGCCATAATATAATAATTAAATGAAGTTGAAATCAAATGCTAAATTAAACCTGACACTAGATGTTCATGCAAAGTTAAAAAATGGCTTACATGATATTCAATCTAATGTTAGCTTATTAAATTTACATGATGATATTTATGTAAACAAATCGAGATTCAAAGACAAAATAAAATTTTATGGTAAATTTTCAGAATATGTAAGACCTAAGAATAATTCAATTTTTTATACCTTAAAAATTTTAAGAAAACATAAGTTAATAAATAATTTTTACAATATAAAAGTTAAAAAAAATATTCCTGTTTTTGCCGGACTCGGGGGCGGAACATCCAATGCTTTTTTTGTTACTCAGTATTTAACAAAAAATAAAGTTTTAAAAAAAAAAATTAAAAAGGATATTATAAAAAAGATTGGGACAGACTATAGTCTATTTCATTTCAAAAAATCTTATCAAAAAAATTTAAATATTTTTAAAGGGTATGAGAGTAATTTTACTTTATATTTTTTATTAGTATATCCTTATATTAAATGTAGAACATCTAATATTTATAAATCGTTGAAAAAAGTAAATAAATTTAGGAGTCAAAATTTTTCAAGAATTAAAAAAAAAGAAATCTATATTCAAAAGGTATCTGAGGAAAAAAACTATCTACAGTCTATTGTAAATCAAAAGTATCCTAAAATTAATAAAATATTGAGAGAAATAAGAAGTCAGAAAGGATGTTCTTTTTCGAGAGTTACAGGATCTGGCTCTGTTTCTTACGGTTTATTTAAAAGTCAAAAAAATGCAAAACGAGCTTTAAAAAATATAAGAAAAAGCTTTCCAAAATATTGGCATGTGGTCACAAAAACTCTTTGATTATTTCAATTAATGATGTATCAAATTATTATCGTTGGGGCATAGCCAAGCGGTAAGGCAGCGGTTTTTGGTACCGCCATCCTAGGTTCGAATCCTAGTGCCCCAGCCAAAAAAATGAACTTACAAGTAAATAAATTTAATCTAATTAAATTTTTAACAAAAAAATTATTTCCTTTTTATAAATCTGCGGAAATAAAAAATTTTTTTGAAATTATAAGCAAAAATGAAACTGACAAATCAAAAGATTTTGCAATGTTTGTTGGGGGATGTGTCAGAAATTTTTTAAAAGATGAAACGATTAAAGACATTGATATCGCAACAATTTTTTCTCCAGAAATAATAAAAGAAAAGTTTAAAAATACAAAATTTAAGATTATTGAAACTGGGTTAGAACATGGAACATTAACAGTCGTAGGAGAAGATTTTAATTATGAATTAACAACTTTAAGAAAAGATATAACAACCGACGGTCGTCATGCCGAAGTAGAATTTTCTGCTGATTGGACAAAAGACTCCGAGAGAAGAGACTTTACGATTAATGCAATATATTTAAACAAAAATGGAAAAATATTTGATCCGCAGTCTGGTCTTATGGATTTAAAAAATAACACCGTAAAATTTATCGGTGATCCTGAAAAGAGAATACAAGAAGATTATCTTAGGATAATTAGATTCATAAGATTTTCTATTTTTTATAATCATTCTCCTGAAAAAACTACCATTGGTGCCTTAAAGATAAATCTAAATGGTATTAAAAATCTGTCACGTGAGAGAATTTTTGATGAATTTAACAAAATTTTAAAAATAAAGAATTTTTTAAACATTAATGACAGTAAAGAAATCAAAGATTTATTTGAGATAATATTTCCTGAGTTAAAATATTTGAATAGAGTTAAGTATATAAAAAAAATTAACAGTGAAATCATCATAAATCCCACATTATTAATTTCACTGATGGTTTTAGACAAATCTTCAAATTATGAATATTTCTGCCATAAATATAAAACTTCCAATAATCTTAAAGAAAAATTGTCAAATTTTCATAAAACTTATCTAGCTTCACTTAAAGACAAGAATTTTTTTACCAATGATTTACAGAAAAATTTGTATTTCTTTGGAAAGGAGGCGATGATAACAGCTTATTTGATAAATAAAATTGATAATAAAAAAACAAAAGATTTAGATACTTTTGTGATTAAAATATATAAGACTTCAATTCCACAATTTCCGATTAAAGGTAATTATTTATTGAAACAAGGATTTAAAGAGGGACCGGAACTAGGTAAGGTGTTAAAAACTTTAGAAAATATATGGATAAATAATAATTTTGATATCTCTGATAAAGATGTTCAAAATTTAATTAAAAATTTAAAAAACAATTAAATATAGTCAACACTCAAAATCTCAAAATTTTTTTCACCAGAGGGCGTCACAATTGTTGCTAAGTCACCTAAACTTTTGCCAATAAGACCTTTTCCAATGGGACTTCTAAAATATATTAAATTGTTTTTAACATCAGCTTCATCTTTGCCAACTAATCTAAATTTTATTTCTTTATTCGACTCAAGATCTTTTACCTTAACAGTAGAGCCGAAAATTACTTTACCCTCATTTTCAATCTTTGTTACATCTATTACATTGGCTCTTGCAATAGTATCATTTATCTTCAACACTCTTGACTCTATTAAAGCCTGCTGTTCTTTGGCCGCGTGGTATTCTGCATTTTCTTTTAAATCACCATGCGATCTTGCTTCTGCTATTGCAGCAACTACTTTTGGTCTTGCAACTTTTTTTAATTGATCAAGTTCCTTTCGAAGATTTTCTAAACCTAAAATTGTTATTGGTTCTTTGTCCATTTTATTTCCATTTAGCTGTTGGTGGCAAAGACATTAAGATTGACTGAACGTTTCCTCCTGAATTTAGTCCAAATTTAGTTCCCCTATCGTATAATAGATTAAACTCAACATATCTTCCTCTCTTATATAATTGAGTAATTTTATCTTTTTTAGACCAAGTCTTTTTAATTTTTCTATTAATTATAATTTTTGATAAATCAATAAAAGTGAGACCAACGTCTCTAACAAATTTAAAATTTTTTAGCCAGTTGTCCATTTCATAATCAAAAAAAATTCCACCTATCCCCCTAGGTTCGTTTCTATTTGGTAAATAAAAATAATTATCACACCAATTTTTAAATTTTTTATAGCTTTTCTTGTTTGCTACGCAAACTTTTTTAAGTTTTTTATGAAATATTTTGCTTTCACCTAGATCTTTAAAACTTGGCGTTGCATCTATCCCTCCTCCAAACCACTCTTTACTTGTTACTATGAAACGAGTATTAAAATGCAAAGCAGGAATTTTTGGATTTCTCATATGAGCAACAACAGAGACTCCAGACGCCCAATATTTACCATTGCTTTCTTTTGCGCCTAAAATTTTGTCTTGAAAGTTTTTACCAAATTTACCGTTAACACACGATTTATTTACACCGACTTTTTCAAATACCACACCTTCTGATAGTAACATAGAAATCCCCCCACCTTGATTGATATTTTCTTTTTTCCATTCGGTAGTTTTGAATTTAGCAGGTTTTTTTGAAAAATTATTTTCAATTTTCTGAAATTCAGAAGAAATCTGAATTTGTAAGTAGTTAAACCATTCGTCTATAATTCTTTTTTTATCGTTTAAACTATACATTTTACTTTAGAAATTTATTTTGTCTTAATGCTTCAGAAGATACTATTGCCACGCTCATCGCAACATTTAAAGAACGAGTTTTTTTATTTATAGGTATTTTTAATTTATCTATTATTTCACTATGAATAGATAACGGAACTCCTTTACTTTCCCTTCCAAAAAGAAGAATATCATCTCTTTTAAAGATGAAATTGGTGTAAGAGTTTTCTGCTTTTGTTGTCATTAAAATTATTCTTTTTTTAATATTTTCATCTTTGAACTTGTTAAAATTTTCATATCTTTTTAAATTATTAATATTAATATAATCCATTACAACCCTCTTAAAGCGACTGTCATCAAGGCTAAAACCACAAGGCTCAATAATATGAAGCATCATATCATAACAGGCACAAAGTCTTATTATTGACGCTGTATTTTGTGGTATATCTGGTTTATAGAGAGCTATGCTAATCATTATCAACCGAATTATGTGTCATTCTGACCCTAGAAAATGTAATTAATTAGTCTTATTTAATATTTACATTATAAATAACATATATGCCTGAAAAAAAAGAAAAAACTACTAGAAGAGACTTTCTTTATACAGCTAGTTTTACAGTTGGTGCGGTTGGTTTAGGTGCAACCATTTGGCCCTTCATAGATCAGATGAATCCTGATAAATCTGTTCAAGCTTTAGCCACAACAGAGGTAGATATTAGCAACATCGAGCCCGGGAAGTCGATCACCGTGTTATGGAGAGGAAAGCCAGTTTTTCTTAAAAGAAGAACTCAAGATGAGATTGCTGAAGCTAGAGCTGTAAGTTTAGAGGAACTCAAGGATCCTCAAAAAGATGAAGATAGAGTTAAAGATGGTAAAGATGAATGGCTTGTTATGTTAGGTGTATGTACTCACTTAGGATGCGTGCCCTTAGCTGACAAAGGAGACTATAAAGGATGGTTCTGTCCTTGCCACGGTTCTCACTACGACGTATCAGGGAGAATTAGAAAGGGTCCAGCGCCAGTTAATATGGAAATACCTAAGTATGAGTTTGTAGATAATAATACGATTAAAATTGGATAATAATTATGAGTGAACATGAATATCAACCAAAATCAAAAGTAGGTAAGTGGTTTAACGATAGATTGCCTTTGCTGTCGTTAGCTTCTCATTTGACTGATTATCCTACACCAAAGAATTTAAATTATTGGTGGACATTTGGCGGAATACTAACTTTTTGCCTAGTCACTCAAATAATTACCGGAATTGTTTTGGCAATGCACTATGTAGCTCATGCTGATCTTGCATTCAGTAGCGTAGAGCATATCATGAGAGATGTAAATTATGGTTGGCTGATAAGATATATACATAGTAATGGAGCCTCAATGTTTTTCTTAGCAGTTTACATTCACATATTTAGATCGTTATTTTATGGCTCATATAAATCACCAAGAGAAGTAATCTGGATCATAGGTATACTTATTTATCTGTTGATGATGGCCGCTGCATTTATGGGTTACGTTTTACCTTGGGGTCAGATGAGTTTTTGGGGAGCAACTGTCATAACAAATTTATTTAGTGCAATACCTTTAGTTGGTGAAAGTATAACAACATGGTTGTGGGGAGCATACTCAGTAGATAATCCAACGCTAAACAGATTTTTTAGTTTACATTATTTAATACCTTTTTTAATTTTAGGTTTAGTAGTACTGCATATCTGGGCACTTCACGTTCCCGGTAATAATAATCCAGTTGGTATAGATATAAAAAAACCTTCTAAAGATACTGTCCCATTTCATCCTTATATTACTATAAAGGATTTATTTGCATTATTAATGTTTATGATAATTTTCTCAGGCTTTGTATTCTTCGCGCCTAATGTTTTAGGACATTCTGATAATTATATTCCGGCTAATCCAATGGTTACACCAGCTCATATTGTTCCCGAGTGGTATTTACTTCCTTTTTACGCAATCTTGAGGTCGGTGCCTGACAAACTTGGTGGAGTAATATTGATGTTTTCTGCAATTTTTATTCTCTTAATTTTACCGTGGCTAGACACTTCAAAAGTTAGGTCATCTGTTTTCAGACCAATCTATAGACAATTTTTTTGGATACTTGTTATAGACGTGTTATTACTTGGATACATGGGAGCAATGCCTGCAGAAGGAATTTATCTATTATTGACAAGAGTAGGAACAATTTACTATTTTTTACATTTTTTAGTTGTTTTACCAGTTGTTGGTTATTTAGAGAAAACAGATCCGCTACCAGTTAGCATATCTGATCCAATAATGACAGGTGGAGCAAACGTATCTTTTGCAAAAAGAAATGATAAAAATATCTAATATATTTTTAAAAACGATAATCTTTAGCTTTTTAATATCTTTTAAGACTTTTTCTGCAGAGGCCATCGATCCAATAAAAGTTGATTGGAGCTTTAAAGGATTAACAGGTAAGTTTGATAGATCATCTTTGCAAAGAGGTTTTCAGGTATACAAAGAAGTTTGTTCTTCATGTCATTCAATGAAGTACTTAAGTTATAGAAATTTAGGAGAGCCAGGAGGTCCTGAGTTTACTGAAAAAGAAGTTAAGGCAATTGCAGCTAGTTTTGAGGTAACAGATGGGCCAGACAGTCAGGGAGAAATGTTTTTGCGACCGGGTAGGCCAGCAGATAAATTTGTAAATCCTTACCCAAATAATCAAGCCGCTATGGCAGCAAACGGAGGCGCATATCCACCTGATATGTCGGTTTTAGTTAAAGCAAGAAAAGGCGGAGCAGATTACATTTATTCAGTTCTTTTAGGTTACGAGGAAAAACCAGCTGAAATGATTTTAGACGATGGTGTTTATTACAACAAATATATGGCAGGGAATAAAATTAAAATGCCAAAAGTTTTATCAGATGGTTTGGTCGATTATGCAGATGGAACTAATTCAACGGAAGAACAAATGGCAAGAGATGTTACGACCTTTTTAAGTTGGGCTGCAGAACCAGAATTAGAAGAAAGACATAGGACAGGGGTTAAAGTAATGATTTATTTAATTCTCCTAACAATTTTAGTTTATTTAAGTATGAAGCGATTATGGTCAAGGATTGACACGGAAGTGTAATACGTCACCATCTTTAACTATATAGTCTTTTCCCTCTATCCTTAACTTACCTTTTTCCTTACATTTTTCAGCACTACCAAATTCAAAAAAGTCTTCGCATGAAACTGCCTCAGCCCGAATAAATTTTTTTTCAAAATCTGTGTGTATTACCCCCGCCGCCTCTGGCGCACGAGTATTTTTCTTAATTGTCCAGGCTCTACTTTCTTCTATACCAGAGGTAAAAAAAGTATTTAAGTTTAAAAGGTCATATCCTTCTTTAATCAATTTATTTAATCCGGTTTTATCAAGACCTATTTCTTTCATAAAATTCTCTTTTTCATTTCTATCGAGTGAGGAAAGTTGATCCTCAATATCAGCACAAATTAATATAATTTTTTCATTAATAAATTTTTGCTGAATTGCATTAGTATACTCATTCCCTGTAGCCAAACTTTGTTCATCAACATTACATACAATTATCTTTGGCTTGATACTTAGTATCCCAATCGTGTTAAAAAACTTGTAATCTTCATCACTTTGAACTGTTATTTCTTCGCCTTCATTTAGGTTTTTCAAAGCTGATTGAAGTAAATCAAGCTCTTTTGGACTCAATATCTTTTTTTTACCTTTTTCCAATTTTTTTTGAATTAAATCTATATCTGACAAAACAATCTCAGTCTTAATAATTTCTAGATCGTTAATAGGATCAATAAGATTATTCACATGTTGGATCTTATCGTTTTTGAAACATCTTACTAAATGCACTACTGCATCGACTTCTCTTATATGTGATAGAAATTTATTACCTAAACCTTCACCCTTAGATGCTCCCTTTACAAGACCAGCAATATCAACAAAAGTGATGTTAGCTAAAATTTTTTTTTTTGACTTTGAAAGTACAGATAGTTTTTCTAATCTTTCATCAGGTACATCAACAATTCCTATATTAGGATCAATAGTACAAAATGGAAAGTTAGCTGCCTCTGCGTTTTTAGAAGCTGTAAGAGCATTGAAGAGCGTTGATTTCCCAACATTTGGTAAACCAACTATTCCACACTTAAACCCCATTTAAGTTTTGATTAACTTTACTTGAAAACAACTCAATTTTCTTATCGATTAGACTTGGAATTTGTTCAACTATATTTTCTGCTATTTCTTTAATCTTTTCTTCCTCATCTTCCTTAAAATCATCAAGAACATGATTATTAACTTTCTTTTTATCTTTAGGATGCCCAATACCAATTCTTACTCTTGAATAATCTTTACCTATAAACTTATCAATTGACTCAATTCCATTATGTCCTGCACTACTTCCACCAACTTTTGTTTTGACTTTTCCAAAATCAATATCCATGTCATCGTGAAAAACAATTACATTTTTTGCGTCAATTTTAAAGTAATCAATTAACTCTTTTACTGCAGTTCCAGAATTGTTCATGAAGGTAAGTGGTTTGATAGCATAAACTTTTTTTGAGTCTATGTTCCCCGTTGTGAGTAATCCTTTAAATTTTGGCTTTTGCTTGGATAATTTAAACTTTGAATTTATTGCATCTATAATTTTGAAACCAATATTATGTCTATTATTAACACTATTTGGTCCTGGATTTCCTAGTCCTACTAATAAAAGCATAAATTATTATTTCTTTTCAGCTGGTTTTTTTTCTGCTTGTGGCTTCTTATCACCACCAGCATCTTTTTGTTTTTCATCTTTTTTAGCTGCGTCACCATCTTTACCTTGTTCAGCCTTAACTTCAGAACCTTCAGTTTGAGCAGCGGCTTCTCCATCAGCTCCTTCTGCCGCGGCTTCAGCAGGTTTTTCTGGCTCTTTTATTACCGTTGGAGCAGCAACTGTTGCCACAACAAAGTCCCGGTCCGTAATGGTTGGTATTACATTTTCCGGTAGTTTAACTGCCGAAATTTTAATACTCGTACCTATATCTGTACCTGAGAGATCAATCACAATTTCTTTTGGAATGTTGTCAGCCGGACAATTTAATTCAATTTTTCTTCTCACAATGTTTAGTACACCACCCCTTTTTAATCCCGGTGACTCAGATTGATTAATAAAGCGAACAGGTATCTCTAAAATAATTTTAGTACCAGAGACTATTCTCATAAAATCTATGTGAATAGGTTCGTCAGAAACAGCATGATACGAGACTTCTCTAGGTAAAACTTTTTCTTTTTTGCCATTAATTTCTATTTCTAAAACTGAAGATAAAAAAGACTCACTGTCTAAAATATTTTGAAATTGTTTTTTAACAACAGAAATATTTTCATTTGGCAATTTTCCTCCATATAATATCGCCGGTATCAATCCTTTAGCTCTTAAACTATTAGTATAACCGGTTTTGGTATTTTCTCTTTTTTCAGCTTTAAAGTTATTCATAATTTATTTTGAAAGGGTATTTAACTCAACTTTTAAAATAAAACAAGTGTTAATTAAACAAATCTGACACAGATGTCGAATTGGATATTCTTTTAATTGCTTCTGCCATAAGGTTAGATATGGATAAAACTTCAATTTTACTATGATTTTTAATTTTTTTGGAATTATCTATACTGTCTGTAATTACAAGTTTTTTAATTTTAGAAGATTGTATCTTTTTAACTGCCTCACCGCTTAGAACCCCATGTGTGGTAAAAACATATACATCTTCAGCACCTGATTTTTTTAAAGCTGCTACAGCATTAACAATTGTGCCTCCACTGTCTATTATGTCATCGACTATAATACATGTTTTTCCTTTAACATCCCCAATGATGTTCATCACTCTCGATTTTCCAGGAGCCGGTCTTCTTTTGTCAATTATTGCTAGATCTGCAGCGATCTTTGTTGCAAGCCCTCTTGTTCTTTGAACCCCTCCCACATCTGGAGAAACACAAATCAAATTTTTTTTCTTTAATTTTTTTTTTATGTATCTAGCAAAAAGAGGAGTTGTAAATAGATTGTCCACTGGCATATCAAAAAAACCTTGGATTTGTCCAGCATGTAGGTCTACAGTTAAAATTCTGCTAGCTCCAGCATTTGTAAGTAGGTTTGCTACAACTTTAGCAGAAATGGAAGTTCTAGGAACGACCTTTCTATCCTGTCTTGCATAGCCGAAATAAGGAATTACAGCTGTTATGTTTTTAGCAGAGGATCTTTTCAATGCATCAATTATTAATAAAAGTTCCATTAGATTATCATTTGCCGGATTAGAAGTTGACTGAATAACAAAAACACTGTTACCCCTGATGTTCTCATTTATCTCAATATAAATTTCACCATCGGCGAACCTCTTTATATTAGTGTTAACTAATTTCAGTTTTAATGATTTAGAGATATCCTTACTCAGGTTAAGGTTACTAGTTCCAGAAAGAATTTTCATGAAATAATATTATATATACATTTTTTTGATTTTTTTTCAATTAATTTAATTTTATGACAGATATGCATCTACCGTAGTCTTTTTCACCCCTTAGTTTTGATCTTCTATAGCTAAAAAAGCTTGAGTGATTTTTAAAAGTATCTAAAGCAATATTATCAATTCTTTTTATTCCTGATTCTCTTAGTTTTAGGTTAACAAATTTTCTGAGATCAAAAAAATACCTTCCTTTTTTTTCATTAAAACAACTGGAAGATTTTTTGAATTTTTTTAAAAACTTGATTTTGAATTTAAAATCAACTTCATAATTTTTGCTCCCAATACACGGGCCCACAGCTGCAGAAATATCATTTTTTTTTATACTTGTTTTTTTTATTTTTATAACTGTTTTTTTAATTATATCTTTAAATGCTCCTTTCCAACCAGCATGTATACAACTAATAATCTGGTTAGGTTTGTCGTAAAGTAAAATTGGAACACAATCAGCTGTTAATACTCCAAGTCCAACTTTGTTTAATTTTGTTATTAGTGCATCAGAATAAAATTTTTTTTTTGTAATATTCTTCGCATTTATTTGAATAATTCTTGAGCTATGTTCTTGATGCATTAATTTTAAATACCTTGATTTAATATTTAAAAATTTCGATATTTTGTTAAGGTTTTTTTTTATGTTCTTTTTTTTATCTTTGGATCCTGGACCGCAATTTAAACTTTTATAAACACCTTTTGAGATACCATTTTTCCTAGAAAAAAAACAATGTTTAACACCTCTCAATTTTTTGGAAAAATACATTTAATTTAAGTTCAGGTATTTCATTTATGACTAAAAGCTTGAATTACTTTAAATAAGCTTCCCATCTCCTTAGGATGAATAAGTCTTTTTACCCTATAATACAAATCTGCCTTATCTTTAAAATTCATATTTTTACTTAAGATATCAGCTCTCTCAATAATACCAAGAGTTTTTAAAAATTTTCCCTGACCAATTATGTTATTAACTTTTAGTTTTTTAGAATTAAAATATTCCTCTAATAATTTAAAATTTACTAGCGAAGATATATCAGCGTCACCAAGATTACTAAATAATTTGTTATATTTATGATTTTTGACAGATTGTAAGCTGCTTTTTTCTGATTTAATAGTGTAACCATAATCAATTAACAAAATTGCTCCATTAAATCTTTTAATTACCTTTATAATAACGTCCATAATTTTTAAACCTTTGAGAGGAAACTCAAAAAACTTATTCGAATTAATAGTTTTAAATTTATTAAGATATCTCTCTAAATTTTTTGAAATTTTGAGATATCTATTTTTTATTTTGTTAGCCTCTAAAAATAAATTTTTTTCTTTTATAACATCATCTCTCTTCTGAAATTGTTTGACTGGAATTGCATCAAAAAATTCATTACCTATAAATATTACTGGTCCGCTCTTTATCTTGTTAAAATTGTTTATCCATTTAACACATGGATCTTTAATTCTTTTTTTTTGTAGATTTACTAAAGAAATACTTTTTTCGTACAAGAATATTTCAAATGAATTTATTTTTAAAAATTTTTTTAAACTTCTTGATAATATTCTTGTCATCTCACCATTTCCTGGCCCTAGCTCTACAATATTAATTTTCTTCGGCTTACCGAATTTGTTCCAAAGAGAAACTATCCATATTGAAACTATTTCACTAAAAATAGGAGAGATGTTAGGACTTGTAATATAATCACCTTGTTTATTAAAAGGGTTACGTTTGACATAATAACCATTTTGTGGATCGTATAAGATTTTTTCCACAAACTCATCAATTGGAAGATATTTCTTATAAAAAATTTTACTTTTTATATCCATTTTTGACTTTCTTGTATAAGCCAAGACCTACAATCATCATGCACATGCTTAAAACTGTGCCCATTGAGATACTATAAAATAAATAACCTATATGAGCGTCAGGCTCTCTAAAAAATTCTGAGATTATTCTAAATAAACCATAAAACATCAGAAAGTAAGATGATATTATACCTATCTCATAATTTTTTCTATAGATCAAAAAATTTAAAATAAAAAATAGAATTACACCCTCTAAAAGAGCTTCATAAATTTGAGAAGGATGTCTTGGCAATTCATCAATCTTTGGAAAAATTACGTTTAGAAAAAATTGTGTTGGTTTACCGATCAATTCACTATTAATAAAATTAGCGATTCTTCCTAAGAATAAACCTATTGGTGCAACACAAGCTATTACATCTAAATACATTAAAGTATTCAGATTATTTTTTCTTGAAAAAATAATAACTGATATTGTTATTCCTATTAAACCTCCATGAAAAGATAAGCCACCTTCCCAAATTTTCAATATTTCTATGGGATTGAATAAATAAAATCCAGGATTATAAAATATTACATAACCTATTCTTCCACCAACAATAATTCCTGCGATTAAATAAGAAATAAGATTATCAAACTCTTCACCGTTAATTGGAACATTTTTACTTTTGTATAAAAACGAACATATTTTTTTGGCATACCACCAACCTAATGTTATACCTGCTATATAAGCTAATGAGTACCAACGGATATCTAGGAAGTAAATGCTGAATAAAACCGGGTCTAAATTGTGTGTATACATTTGAGATTTTATAACATAACTGATAATCTTTTATTAGCTAATATATGCAAAACTATCAAAAAATAATGAAACTTATATCTGATTTTATTGAAAATGGGATTTTAAGCTCAGATGATTTAAAAAAAGAGATTATTACGAATTTAAAATTTAAAAAGGAAAAAATAATAAATGATTTACAATTGGTAAGAAAGGAAGATTTTATTCAACTTAAGAGATTAGTAGAGAAACAAGAAAAGATAATAAAAAATTTAAAGAAAAAAACAAAATCAAGAAGGAAGTGATACTTTAAATAATAAACCACCAAGTTGGCTTTTTGATAACTGTATGTTTCCACCATGTGAATTTACAATATCCTCAACTATTGCAAGGCCTAAACCTACGCCTTTTTTATTCATACTTCTACTTTTATCTAACCTGTGAAAAGGTTTAAAAACATTTTTAAATTGTTCAGAAGGAATTCCAGGACCATCATCCTCAATAGTGATAGCGACTCTGTTGGAAGTTTCTTTTAAACTAATCTTAACTTTTTCCCCATATGTAAGAGCATTTTCTAGTATGTTTTGAAAACATCTTTTTAAAGCATTTTCCCTTCCATTTATAAATATACTGTCTTTATAATCAAATTGAATATTGTTTGTACTAGAAATTTTTACTATTCCTTTTATTAGATCAATCAGATTAACTTTAGCGAAATCTTCTTTTGTTTGAGTTTTTGCAAATTGAAGGTAATCGTTTAACATTTTTTCCATCTCATCTATATCCTCAGACATTTTTTTCGATAGTTTTTCATCTTTAATCATTGCCAATTGTAGTTTTAAACGGGTTAAAGGTGTCCTTAAATCGTGACTAATTCCTGAAAGCATCTCAGACCTCTGATTTAAATGTCTGTTAATTCTTTTGACCATTCTGTCAAACTCATATGATGCTTTTCTTATCTCAGAAGCACCGGAAGCATGAAATTCATTTATATATTCCCCTTTTCCAAATCTCTCAGCAGCCTTAGATAAATTGACTATTGGTTTTGTTTGATTTTTTAGAAAAATTATAGCAATTGTTATTAATAAAATTGATGGCAAAGTTATCCATAAAATAAACAGCCGCACAGAGGAAGTCGCAATTTTTTCTTTTGGAAAAAAAAATTGTAATACTCTATCCCCAGATCTAATTTTTACTTCAACAACATCGAGATAACTTATTGTATTAAACCAATAATTTTCACTACCAAAAGTTGACTTTAATTCCCTTCTTAAAGATCTATCCATCGGACTATATTTTCTCTCAAAATTGCCTAAACTTATCTCTTCATCTAATACATTAATTACGTAATCAAAATTTTTTTTATAAGTTTCTGTTATAAATTTTATTTGAGTTTCATTATTATTTTTATAAACATCTGTTAGTGTTTTTAATTCTGATACAAGTGATCTAGTCATACCCTTATTTGCTTTTATCCATATACTGTCAAAGAAAACAACAGTAACTATTAATTGTAAAATTATTGTTGGTGCAGCAACAATAATTAATGACCTATAAAAAAGTCTTTTAGGCAACAGGAATTTAATCAATCTATTTAATCCAGAGAACATATCCCTCACCCCTTATAGTTTGTAAAAATTTAGGTTTGTTAGGCTCGATTTCAATTTTTTGCCTTAATCTAGTAATCATAACGTCTATTGATCTCTCTTGAGATATTCCTGAAATATTTGCAATCTGTTGTCTCGAAAATGTTTTTCCAGGATTTGCTAACATTTCAACCAGAACCTTTTTTTCACTTGCGTTAATTTTTTTCGTTTTATTTAGTAATTTGATAAACATTTTATTCAAATCTATATCTGCAGAGCCAACTTTATGAGTAATGTTAACACTGATCTTTTTATTTTTATTAATAATATTTTTAATTCTTAGCAATAATTCTTTAGGCTCAAATGGTTTACCAAGGTAATCATCCGCACCTAACTCTAGGCCCTTTATTCTGTTTTCTACCTCTCCTTTAGCCGTTAATAAGATAATCGGAACTTTTGATTTCTTTTTGATATTTTTAGTAAGTTGATAACCGTCAATACCTGGCATCATGACATCTAAAACTAATATTTCGTATTTGAAATGACCCATTTTTTTCTCTGCATCTTCTGCATCTGATGCCGTTGTTACATAGAATTCGTGAGTATTCAAAAATTCTTTAAGTAGATTTCTTATTTTATCATCGTCATCTACAACTAATATATGTGGTTTATTTTCCATTAATAATTTTTTTTAAAACCTCTTTAAACTTAATAACCGAGTCCGAATTGGAACTCTTTAATGCATTGAAAATCCTTTTTTTTTGTTTGTCATATACCGAGTCAAAAAATATTTTGCCCTCAACATCAAGATATAATTTTTTTTTTCTAGTATCAGTTTCGTCTTTTATTTGCTTAATCATTTTTGATTTTATTAAGTCACGCAAAACTCTATTTAAACTTTGTTTTGTTACTTTTAACTTATAAATTAATTCACTCAAGCTAATGCCAGGGTTACTCTCTATTAGATTTAAAGCCCTTAGATGAGCGGGTCCAAAGTAATTTTTAGACAGTATCTCCTTAGGGTCAGAGAAAGTTTCCCTGTAGGCATAAAACAATAGCTGTATAAACTCTTTTATTTGTTCATCTTTTAGATAAAGTAAATTTTTCATATTGGTCAGTTATGTTGACTTATCACTATAACAAATATACTTTTTTAAATAAAAAAAAAAGTTATATTAAATTAATGGATACTGTTCCTTACGATAAAAGATCTGGAAAAATATGGTTTAATGGCGACCTAGTTGATTGGGGCAATGCAAAAATTCACGTTTTAAACCACGGGCTGCACTACGCTAGCTGCGTTTTTGAGGGTGAGAGAGTTTATGATGGAGAAATTTTTAGATTGAGAGAACATAATGAGCGGTTGCTTTATTCAGCGAAAAGAATGGGTATTAAAGTTCCTTACTCTTTAGAAGAAATAAACAGTTTTTGCAGAAAAATTGTAAATGTTCAGTCAGTGCAAAATGGTTACGTTAGACCAGTGATATGGAGAGGAAGCGAGATGATGGCTATCTCAGCACAAAAAAATAAAACTCATTTAGCTATAGCTGCATGGGAGTGGGGATCTTATTTTGATCCAAAGTTAAAAATTGAAGGCATTAAGCTAAATATTTCTTCTTGGAGGAGACCGTCGCCGAATTCGGTTCCATGGGACACCAAAGCTTCGGGGTTATATATGATTTGCACTTTATCCAAACATGAAGCAGAGAGCCAAGGGTATTCGGACTCATTAATGTTAGATCACGAGGAAAATATTGCTGAAGCAACAGGTGCAAATATTTTTTTTAAAACTAAAAATGGCGAACTGCATACACCAATACCAGATTCTTTTTTAGATGGAATTACGAGAAGAGAAATTATTAAGATTGCTAAGTCCAAGAATATCAAAGTTATCGAAAGAAAAATTAAACCCGAAGAGATGAAAGATTTTACAGGATGCTTTTTAACTGGTACTGCAGCTGAACTTACTCCAGTTTCTCTTATTGGAAATTATAAATTTGTTGTTTGCGAAACTATAAAAGACTTGAGTAATAGTTATCAAAGTCTAGTAAGAAAAAAAACAGCAGCTTAATTTTTGTTACCAGTAATTAACACTGACCAAGCAAATTTTTGAAAAATTTTATATTTAAATAGTTTTTGATCTAAGTTTGATAAAAAGTGGAAAATTAAAGAATTTTTTGGGTCTTTGTAAAAGAGGAAAAAAATAAGTGTCAAAAATCCGTAGTATTTTAATTTAACATCTTTAAAGTAAGCTTCAAAGTTTAAAAAATCAGTTTCTAGAAATGGATGTTCATCAACAGATCTAGATTTTGGGGTTAAACGTCTGTAAAAATTTATTACAGGGTTTGTGCCGAGTGGTTCAATAAATATTATCTTTCCATTGTTTGTTAAAACTCTTGAGATTTCCTTTAAAGCCAATTCATATTTTAGATGATGAAGGATGCCAGAACCATAAACTACCTCAAAGCTACCAGAGACAAAAGAAAGTTTTTCACAATTATCATTAACAAAATTAATATTTTTTGATTTGTCAATTCCAATTGTTCTTTTTGCTTTTTCCAAAGATACTTTAGAAATATCTACTGCAGTAATTTCTTTTGGACTATACTTTAATACTTTTTCCAAATTGTTACCAATTCCACACCCAAAATCTAATATTTTTTTATTTTTACAATTTTGCTCTATCTGACTGTCGAAATCAGAAAACATGTTCGCCAAAGCTTTATAAAATCTATTTTCAAATCTGGCCTTATCTTTACTTTGAAGCTCATCGTGAAATTTAATTTCTCTTTTATTTTCTTCACTTAATTGCATTTATTTATCTCTGTCTTCATTTAAAGCATGGTCAATACCTTTAACTAAATAGTCATATCCGGTGTAAAGAGTTAAAAAAGCTGAGAACCACAATAGTATTATGCCAATAGTTTGTGCATTATAATCCTCGAAGTTAATTAATTTATTTCCACTCTCTCCAGTTAATAAAATTGAAATTGCGAGTATTTGAGTAAATGTTTTTACTTTAGCAAGGCTAGAGACAGGCATTTTTACACTCACATTAGCTAAAAATTCTCTTAAACCGGATATTAATATTTCTCTTGTTAGAATAATTATAGCGGCAATAACTTCGTAATTTTTTATAGTACCATTCATCACAAGCAATATTAAAGCTGCTGCTATTAAAATCTTATCAGCTATTGGGTCTAAAAGTTCCCCTAATTTTGATTCTTCTTTATAAAGCCTAGCTAGTAAACCATCCAAAAAATCTGTAAAGCTTGCAATTACAAATAAAAAAAAAGGGATTAAATCTCCAAAAAAACCCGGTAAAAAAAATGTAAATACAAAAATAGGAACAATTATAATTCTTCCAATTGTGAGTATATTTGGTATTTTAATTTTCATAGTTTTACTCGTGAAAATAATTATATATCTTTTTTGCAATACTGTCTTCGATTCCCTCAACAGACTTAAGATCATCCAAACTTGCTGACTCGACCGATCTAGCAGATCCAAAATGATTTAATAAAGCTCTTTTTCTTTGTTTGCCAATACCTTGTATTTGGTCAAGCAAAGATCTGCTGAGATTTTTCTTTCTTTTTGCTCTATGAGTGCTTATGGCAAATCTGTGCGCTTCATCTCTCAATCTTTGTATGAAGAATAATAAAGGATTATTCCTACTCAGAACATATTCTTTACCCCTATGATAAATTTTTTCTTCTCCTGCATTTCTTTTTTTTCCTTTAGCTACCGCCAAGATCGGAAGGTCATGTAATCCTAATTCATTTAGAACTTCTCTTGAAACTGAATATTGTCCTTTTCCACCGTCAATAATTATTAGATCTGGAAGCGTCAGAGAGCCAGATTTTTCTTTAATAGCTTTCGAAAATCTTCTGAAGAGTACTTCTTTCATCATTCCATAGTCATCATTTTTTATCTTTTCATCTTTAATGTTAAATTTTCTGTATCTTTTTTTAACAAAACCCTCATTGCCAAAACAAATTAAAGATCCTACCGAGTCAGTACCTTGTATATGGCTGTTATCGTAAACCTCAATCAGCTCAATACTGTTATTAAGATTAAATTTAGATGCTAATTCATCGATCAGATTATTATTAGTATCTGATTGAATTAATTTTTGTTTTAAAGCTTGTTTGGCATTTTTTTCTGCAAGATTGGAAATATTTATCTCATTTTTATTCTTTGCAACTTTGATAATTACATCTTTATTATCTTTTTGTGAAAATGTTTTCTCAATAAGTTTTTTGTCTTTAATTTCACAATTAGTTATTATTAATCTTGGAATAGACTTGTTTTCGTAGAATTGGGTTATGAAAGAACTTAAGATATCTCCTAAGTCATCGTCGGGATCATGCTTGGGGTAAAATGCTTGATTTCCCCAATTTTGCTTAGCTCTAAAAAAAAATACTTGCACACATGTTTTTCCTGTCTCTTTGTAGATACTGATAACGTCAGCTTCAGTTAAATTAGTCTGATTAATTTTTTGGGAAGTTTGTATTTGAGTTAAAGCTTTTATTCTGTCTCTGGCTATAGCAGCCTTTTCATAATCAAGATCTTTACTCGCTTTTTCCATTTCTCTCGATAGATTTTTTTGTATTCTCCTAGATTTTCCAGATATAAAATCTATAGCGTCTGTAACTGATGCTTTATAGTCTTTTTCGTTTATATGTCCAACGCAAGGAGCCGAACATCTTTTTATTTGATACAGTATACAAGGTCTCTCTCTATTTTTAAAAACTGTATCATCACAAACTCTTAAAAGAAAAATTTTCTGCAAAATCTTAATTGTCCAATTCGCCGATCCTACAGACGCAAATGGTCCAAAGTAATATCCAGATTTCGACTTTTTACCTCTCAGCTTCGTAAGTTGAGGCCATTTATCTTTCTCACCAACATAAATGTAGGGAAAAGATTTATCATCACGTAAAAGAATATTAAAACGTGGTTTATGTTTTTTTATTAAATTTGCCTCTAGAAGCAAAGCCTCGCTTTCGTTACTCGTTGTGGTAGTCTCAAGGTTATGAGTTAGAGATAGCATTCTCTCAGTTCTTATTGGAAGATTTGAGTCTGTAACATAACTTTTAAGTCTACTAGGAATATTCTTAGCTTTACCAATATATAATATTTCTCCGTTTGAACTAATCATTTTATAAACACCAGGATTGTTTGTTATTAATGGTATTTTGTCTTTAATTATTTTTTTACCTTGCTCCAAACTATTAATCATATTTTTGACTTTTGAACCTCAATTCCGACGGAGTCCACTTTCTTAATTATATCAATTTTATCTATTCTAAGTTTTATTTTTTTAACCAGTTTATTTCTAAATATCATATCAAAAATATTTTCTGCTAAATCTTCTAATAGTTCATAATGTTTTAAATTGACAAGTTTTTCTATATCATTAACAACTTCTTCATAATTTAGAATTGAACTTAAATCTTTATTATTTGGAGGTGTAAGAGGATTAGTCATAATTTCAATATTAAACTTTACTCTTTGTCTCTTTTTCTTTTCAAATATATGTATACCCACAGATATATTTAAAATTAAATCTTTAATAATTACCTTTCTTCTGTATCTAAATTTTTCTTTTTTTTTAAATTTAATTATTTTCATTCTTTTGTATTTATTATATCAGGTGTCTGCCACGCAAGCCTTTGTCCGCTATCAATATTTATTATTTCTCCAGTTATACTTTGATTTTCAATAAGAAATTTTACACCTTTGCATATATCCTCTAAATCTACCTTTTTTTTTAAAAGCACAGATTTCCATTGTTTTTTGAAATGTCTCTCAGATTGTCTTTTATTTTTCAATGTAGGACCGGGCGATAAACCATTTACTCTAATATTAGGAGCCAATTTCATGGCCGATGTTTTTGTTAAAGTTACCAATGAGGATTTACTTAAAGTGTAGGAGAAAAAAAAGGGGGTTAGTTTTTCAACTCTTTGGTCAATAATATTTATAATACACCCGTTTTTGTTTTTAACTAGTTTTTTAAAACCTTGAATCAAGACAGCCGGAGCCCTCAAATTTACATTTAAGTGTTTTAAAAATGAATTATTCGAGAAATTATCTAAATTGTCGTTCTCAAAAATTGAGGCATTATTTATCAAACAATCTAACCCTTTCATTTTTTTATTAGCATTTTTGATTAAATTGTGTGTTTGTTTGAAATTGCTAAGATCTGCTTTAAGCAGATGCACTTCAGCACCAAGATCTTCCAGTTCTTTTTTTAGTTTTGAGGCATTATTTTTAGATCTATTGAAATGAATAGATATTTTAGTATTAAAACCAACTATACTTCTTGCTATTGCTGCACCTATACGAGTAGCCCCACCTGTAATAATTATTTTTTTGGCTTCCATTTTTTAATCGCTTTTCTCGGCTTTGTGCCAGGCATACCCATAGTTGATCTTCCCTTAGGATAAACCTTACTTTTTAAATTATATTGAGTTATTTTTGGATTCAAAGTTATTTCGAGTTCACTCGCTTCAAGTTTTCTCATTTCATCCCTTATTTTTGCAGCTTCTTCGAATTCTAAATTAGACGCAGCCTCTTTCATTTTTCTATTTAGAGCTTTCAGATGTTTCTTTAAATTTCCCCCTACATTGGAACCTTCACTAATTTTTACGTAATCTTTCTCGTAAACCGACTCTAATATATCGCTTATTTCTTTTTTAACCGACTCAGCGGTTATTCCATTTTTTTTGTTATACTCAAGCTGCTTATTTCTTCTTCTCTCAGTTTCCTTTATAGCTTTATCAATACTTTTGGTAATTTTATCTGCATATAAGATTACCTTGCCATCAACATTACGGGCAGCTCGTCCAATTGTTTGTATTAAAGACGTTTCAGATCTTAAGAACCCTTCTTTGTCAGCATCTAGAATTGCTACAAGAGCGCATTCAGGTATATCTAGTCCTTCTCTTAATAAATTTATTCCAACAAGAATATCAAATACTCCCATTCTTAAATCTCTTATAATTTCTATCCTTTCAAGAGTGTCTATATCTGAGTGCATGTATCTTACTTTAAGACCATTCTCGTGAAGGTATTCTGTTAAGTCCTCTGCCATTTTTTTTGTTAGTGTGGTTGCAAGTATTCTGTATCCTTTTTTTACAATTTCTTTAGCTTCATGCATTAAATCATCAACTTGCGTTTTAGCTGGTCTAATTTCAACAGGTGGATCTATCAAACCTGTTGGCCTGATGATTTGATCTATATGCTCATTTTTTGTTTGTTTAAGCTCCCACGGACCAGGAGTAGCAGAAACAAAAACAGTTTGTGTTCTCATTAAATCCCATTCCTCAAATTTTAAAGGTCTATTATCCATACAAGATGGCAACCTAAAGCCGTATTCGGCCAAAGTACTTTTTCTTGTACGGTCTCCTTTATACATCCCATTTAACTGAGGAACGGTAACGTGACTTTCATCGACAAATATAATTGTATTATCAGGAAAATATTCGAACAAAGTTGGCGGCGGCTCTCCGGCCTTTCTGCCAGATAAAAACCTTGAATAGTTTTCAATACCTGCACACGTACCTGTAGCCTCTATCATTTCTAAATCAAACTTCGTTCTTTCCCTCAATCTTTGTGCTTCAAGCAATTTGTTATTTTCTTCGTGTTTTTTTAAAGTTACCTCTAGTTCACTTTTAATTTCTTTGATCGCCTGGTCGATAGTTGGTTTAGGAGTGATGTAATGACTATTTGCGTATATTTTAATTATTGAGTAATCATTTGTTTTATCACCTGTTAAAGGATCAAACTCTTCAATTTTTTCTAATTTATTGAAATTTAAACTTAATCTCCATGCTCTATCTTCAAGATGAGATGGAAAGATTTCTAAATTCTCGCCTCTAACTCTAAATGTCCCTCTAAAAAAGTTTTGATCATTTCTTTTATATTGCAAATTGATAAAAGCTCTTATTAATTGATCTCTGTCGTACTCATAATTTTTTTTAAGGGTGATTGTCATTTTAGAGTATGCTTCAACTGAACCTAAACCATAAATACAAGAAACACTTGCAACAATGATTACATCGTCTCTTTCTAACAAAGAACGAGTTGCTGAATGTCTCATTCTATCAATTTGTTCATTAATAGATGCTTCTTTTTCAATATAAGTATCTGATCTAGGCACATATGCCTCAGGGGTATAATAATCATAGTAAGAGACAAAATATTCCACTGCGTTGTTTGGGAAAAAACTTTTCATTTCTCCATAAAGTTGAGCTGCTAAAGTTTTATTCGGAGCTAAAACCAGAGCAGGTCTATTAACACTTTCGATTACTTTAGCCATTGTGAAAGTTTTGCCTGAACCAGTAACTCCCAATAAAACTTGTTCTTGCTTTTCTCCCTTTAAATTTTTTATTATTTTTTTTATTGCTTCAGGTTGATCACCGCTAGGTTGAAAATTACTTTTAATTTTAAATTTAATACCACCCTCAAGTTTTTTCTTGATTGCTGCAGATCCACTCTCCAGTTCATTAAATTTTTCTTGATACGAATTACTCATTTTATGTTATTAATAATTTAAATAAGATATTATAAATTTCAATGAGCATAGTTTCCAACAATTTAAAACGTATAAAACCGTCGCCCACAATAGCAGTTACCACAAAAGCTAGGGAAATGCGCGCTGCAGGCAAAGATGTAATAGGTTTAGGTGCCGGAGAGCCTGATTTTGATACCCCTGATAATATAAAAGAAGCAGCTATTGAGGCAATAAAGAAAGGTGACACAAAATATACAGCTGTTGACGGGACGCCAGACTTGAAAAAAGCAATTGTTGAAAAATTTAAAAGAGAAAATGATTTAAGTTTTACAACTGATCAAATCACTGTGGGCACAGGAGGGAAACAAGTTTTATACAATACCTTTATGGCAACATTAAATAAAGGAGATGAAGTAATTATCCCCGCACCCTATTGGGTTTCGTACCCAGACATGGTTTTGCTTGCGGGAGGTACTCCGAGAATAGTAAAGTGTGATGAAAAAGATGGTTTTAAACTTTCAGCAAAAAAATTAGAAAAAGCCATATCAAAAAAAACCAAATGGCTTATTTTAAACTCACCCTCTAATCCTACAGGCGCAGCATACAGCAAAAAAGAAATTGAAGAATTGGGAAAAGTTTTATTAAAAACCAAGAAAGTATTCATCTTAAGTGACGATATATATGAACATATAAGATATGGTAACTACAACTTTTATACTATAGCGCAAATTTCAAAACTTAAAGAGAGAACTTTAACAATGAACGGTGTTAGCAAATCTTATGCCATGACTGGATGGAGAATAGGTTATGCGGCCGGACCAAAAGAAATTATCACTGCAATTAGAAAGATTCAGTCTCAATCTACATCTAATCCTTCATCAATCAGTCAGGCAGCAGCAGTAGAGGCGCTGAACGGACAACAAGATTTTATTAAAGATAGAGCTGAAGCCTTCAGAGAGAGAAGAGATTTTGTAGTAGAAAGTTTAAACAACATAAAAGGATTAAATTGTTTGACTCCTAACGGGGCATTTTATGTTTTTCCGAGTTGCAAAGGCTTGTTAAACAAAAAGACAAAACTCAAAACTGACACTGAATTTGTTCAGAAATTATTAGAAAAGTCGATGGTCGCGGTGGTTCAGGGATCAGCTTTTGGACTAAATGGTTATTTTAGAATTTCATATGCAACATCAACGGAAAATTTAAAAAAAGCATTATCTAGAATTAAAGAATTTTGTGAAAGCCTTAATAATTAATTTTGTTTTAGGATTTTATGAGCTGCATCTGTCTTTTTAATCCAAGATTTTGGAATAGATTTAACTCCCTTCAATGCAGTAAAATATGCACCGATAAAATTTACTCTTGAACAATTACAACCTCCTGCCTTTATTGTTTTAATAATAGCTGATTTATAATTTTTCGAATTCAATATTGCGTGAATTGAGCTGGTAAAAGTTCCTGGATAGCTACAGGCCATTCCCAATTTTTTCACAGCTTTTGAATGCTGAATTTTTTTAATTTTTTTTACTTTTTGAATCTCATTAATTACACTTTTAAAATAAGATCTTCTCTTAAAAACTCTTTCAAATTCACCCAGAGGATTTTTTGCACCTTTTAAAGCCAGATCTAATATGTGAAATTTTGTTAGCGCATATTTGATGCTAGTTTTTGATACCGTAATAGTTTTAATTATTTTTTCTACTTCTCTAAGAGAATGCCCATATAAAAAATACGGTAAAGCAGCGCAATAACCGTCAGACTCATTGACTTTGTTTCCGCCGGTAAATTTCTTATTTAAATTTATATTTTTAATCGTCTCGATAATATTTTGATGTATCCAAGGACCTTTAATTAAGCTTCTCCAATCTTTTACTTTTTTGTATTTTTTCCTAAGCTTTAAGTTTTTCCAATATTTACTTTTTGGACCAAAATTTTTTAAAATATTCTTTTTAAATCTTTTTTCTGTATCATTATCACCTTCTAACAATGTTTTAAACATAACTTGACCCACATCATTATAACCTGAAACTTTGCCTGTTTTAATATTATAAAATGGACTTCTATTTTTTTTCAAAAATGTAAAATCTTTTTTACCTCTTATATATTTTAGGAGTTTTTTTTGGTCATATACCCAATGCAGGGGTCTAGCTGCAGCATCTGCTACGGTGGCTCCTAAAAATACATGTAAATTATTTTTCACTTTATTTGTGTGATAAATGTTTTTCAGCTTCCAATGCCGCCATACATCCCATACCGGCAGCAGTTACTGCCTGTCTAAAAATTTTATCTTTAACGTCTCCAGCTGCAAATACGCCTGGAATGTTCGTTTCTGTGGAGTCGGGTTTTGTTATTAAATATCCTTCTTTATCCATCTTTAATTGATTTTTGAACAAAGATGTAGCAGGGTCGTGTCCTATTGCAACGAAAAGTCCATCTAACTTTAGCTCAGAAATTTTATTGTCCTTAACATTTTTTATTTTTAATCCGTTAACTCCCTTTGGCTCCACTGATCCCAAAACCTCATGGACAACACTATCCCATATTATTTCAACTTTTTTATTCGCCTTGAGTTTTTCTTGTAGCATTTTTTCTGCTCTCAAAGAGTCTCGCCTATGTATTAATTTTACTTTAGATGCAAATTTTGTTAAGAACATTGCTTCTTCAACAGCAGCGTTACCCCCGCCAACCACAGCAACCTCTTTGTCTTTAAAAAAAAATCCATCACATGTTGCACAAGCAGATACGCCAAAACCTCTGAATTTTTTTTCAGAGTCTAAATTTAACCATCTAGCTTGAGCACCAGTTGAAATTATAACACTATCAGCAGTGTAAATTTGACCGCTATCGCCGTGTGCAGTGAAAGGCCTACCAGATAAGTCAACTTTACTAATATGATCTTGTATCATTTCAGTGCCAACAGCCTTAGCTTGACCTTTCATTTCCTCCATTAACCATGGACCTTGTATAACTTTTGAAAAACCCGGAAAGTTCTCAACATCAGTTGTTGTTGTTAATTGACCGCCTGGCTCAGAGCCAAAAACCAATATAGGCTTTAATAGCGCTCTAGCAGCATAAATTGCTGCCGTATATCCGGCAGGTCCTGACCCAAGAATTAACACTTTTGTATGTTTACTTGATTTATTATTCATTCTAATGAAGGTATATAGTAACAAATGTCAAAATTAAAAGCACTCCTTTTAACGCAAGGTATGCATGGTATGATCAGTCAAGTAGAGGGCTTAGCAAAAGCTTTGAATTTAAACTATAAAAACCAAGAAATTAAATTGAAAAAATTTTGGGAGCTTATACCACCTTTTTTAACACCAGCTACTTTGAGTGTACTTGAAACTAATTTTATTTTTGATTCGAAAGTAGTCATTTCATGTGGGAGAAAAAGCGTTATACCATCAATAGCTTTAAAGAAACAATACAAAGATAAGATCTTTACTATTCATATACAGGATCCAAAAGTTTCAATAGACAAATTCGATCTAATCATATGCCCTGAACATGATAGTTTAGAAGGAAAAAATGTTATCAAAACAATTGGAGCAATACATTATCTTACAGATAAACAAATATTAAAAGAAAAAAACTATTTAAAAATTGAAAAAGAAGATAAAAAAATAGTTGCTTTTATTCTCGGAGGGCCAAATAAATATTATTCTTTTTCAGATAAAGAAATTACTTTTTTATTCAATCGAATGAAAACTATATTTACCAGAGATAAATATAAATTAGTTATCGTACCATCATATAGAACACCCTTCGATATCGTAAAAAAAGCATATAATTCGTTTGGACATGATCACAAAGTTATAAAAGAGGTGGACAAAAAAGCGTATTTGTCTGCTCTATCTATTTCAGACTATATCGTTGTGACTTGCGACTCTACGTCCATGATATCCGAGGCTGCTATTACTGGAAAACCAATATATGTTGCTCAGATGAATACAAACAAAAATAATTTAAGATTTCAAAAATTTTTTTCCCAATTTAAACAATTAAATATTATAAAAGATTTGACAGATAAAATTGATTTGTGGTCTTATGATAAATTAGACGAGGTAAATAGAATATCGCCCATTATAAATGAAAGAATAAAAAAAAATGGAATTATTTAAGTCATTAGAAACTAGAACAAAATTATTTAAAGATCCTTTTAAGCATTTTGAGATAAATCAGCCGTTAACACAAAAAGCTATCAATGAGATTTGTAATGCTGAAATAGCTGACCCAAGAAAAGAAAATCTTGATTATGATGGCACGAGGGCTTTGGACGGAGGTGAGGGAAATTTTCGTGCAGGAATTAAAGATGGTGGTAAAGCAAAAAAACTAAGATGTTATGTAACTAAAAAAAACTCTAATCAATTTCCCAATTTAACAAAATTTATTGACGAATTGAGATCGCCAGAGGTTTATAAAAAAATAGGATCATTGATAGGAAAAGACCTAAGTAACTCTTTTGTTAGACTTGAAGTAATTTGTGATAGAGAAGGTTTTTGGTTAAAACCTCATTGCGATATTGAGGAAAAATTAATGTCTTCAATTGTTTTTGTAAATTTACATAATGAGTCAGAAAACTTAGGGACAGATTTTTATGACGAAAAATTAAAAAAGGTAAAAACAGTTCCTTACAAACACAACTATGGATACTTTTTCACTAGTGGACCAAACACATGGCATGGGATGGAGAAAAAGGAGATTAAAAAAGAGAGAAGATGTATTCAAATTAATTATGTAACTTTCAAGACTGATTGGAAAGTTAATA
Organism: uncultured Pelagibacteraceae bacterium; assembly: GCA_902563575.1. GTDB lineage: Bacteria > Pseudomonadota > Alphaproteobacteria > Pelagibacterales > Pelagibacteraceae > Pelagilacustribacter. Next base: position 41,603 of record CACEXV010000002.1, on the reverse strand, counting down.
ATTAAATATCTTGTAGCGAAGTAACATTTATAGTTTTAAATTTTAAAGACTTTATTCCTTCCAAACAAACTTTTGCGGTTGACATGTTAGTACAATAAGGAACTTTGTTCGCCAGAGTAGCCCTTCTCAAAGCTACGGCATCACTGAGTTGATTTTCACTATTTCCGCCTCCTGTATTAATCACCAAAGCAATTTTTTTTGCATTAAGCACATCTACAATATGTGGAGATCCTTGGTTCACTTTGTTTATTTTTTTACATTCAATTCCGTGCTGATTTATGAAATCTGCAGTACCTCCAGTGCCACAAAGTTTGAAATTCAATTTTATTAATTGTTTCGCCAATTGAACTCCCTCTACTTTATGACTATTTTTTAAAGATATAAAAGCCAAACCTTTTTTAGGTAATGAATTTGAGGCTGCAATCTGACTTTTTGCAAATGCCATACCAAAATTTCTATCAAAACCCATAACTTCACCTGTAGATTTCATTTCAGGTCCAAGCAAAAGATCGCTGTTAGGAAATTTATTGAATGGAAAGACCGCCTCTTTCACAGCAAACATATTTTTTGTTTTACTTCTCAAATTAAATTTAGATATTTTTTCTCCAGCCATAACTCTTGAGGCTATCTTGGCCAAAGGTAAATTTTTTGCCTTTGATACAAATGGGACCGTTCTACTTGCTCTAGGATTAACTTCTATCACGTAAATCAAATCATTTTTGATAGCATATTGCACGTTCATAAAACCTCTAACTCTTAGTGCCAAAGCCAACTTTCTTGTTTGATTTTCTATTTCTTTCAATAAAAAAGGTTTTATAGATACAGGCGGTAAACTACATGCCGAGTCACCTGAATGTATCCCAGCTTCTTCAATATGTTGCATAATACCAGCTACGAAAACATTTTTACCATCTGATATTGCATCAACATCTACTTCCATTGCGTTATCGATAAATTTATCAATGAGAATTGGATTTTTTTCTGCCACCTTAAATGCTTCCTTTACAAATTCTTTAAGCTGTCTTTTTTCGTAAACTATTTCCATGGCTCTTCCACCCAATACATATGATGGTCTAACCATTAAAGGTAAACCAATTTTCTCTGCGATTTTAATAGCTTGAGGAAATGTTTTTGCGATGCCGCTGTCAGCTTGCTTTAAATTTAATCTATTCAAAAGTTTTCTAAATCTATCTCTATCTTCCGCAAGGTCAATTGATGAATACTGAGTTCCTAATATTGGAATTTTATTATCGTGTAAAAATTTTGCGAGTTTAATTGGAGTTTGTCCACCAAATTGAGTGATAACTCCTTTTAAAACACCTTTAGACTTTTCCCTATTAATAATATTAAAAACATATTCACCGATTAAAGGCTCAAAATATAATCTATCACTTGTATCGTAATCCGTTGAAACTGTCTCTGGATTGCAATTAACCATTATAGTTTCATACTTAGCTTCTTTGAGAGCAAAACTGGCTTGACAGCAACAGTAATCAAACTCTATACCCTGACCAATCCTATTTGGTCCTCCACCAAGAATAATAATTTTTTTTCTCCCTGAAGGATTAGCTTCACATTCAGATTTCAGGGAAAAACTTCTTTGATAGGTTGAGTACATATAGGGAGTAAAGGATTTAAATTCGGCAGCACAAGTGTCTACTTTTTTGTAAACGGGTAAAACTTTTAAATCAACTCTTCTCTTCCTAATTAATTTCTCAGAAGTACCTGTAAGTTCTGATAATTTTTTATCCGAAAAACCTATAGATTTTATATAATTTAATCCATTGAAAGTTCTAGGTAAACCGTTTCTCTTAATTTTTGCTTCGGTTTCAATAATTTCTTTTATCTGATTTAAAAACCAAGGATCAATTTTCGAAAGTTTGTGAATTTTAGTTAATTTAATTTTCTTCCTAAATGCCTCTCCAACTAGTAAAATTTTATTTGGGATATTCTCTTTAAGTTTCTTTTCAATCTGTTTAACATTTAAGTTAAATATTTGATCCAAGCCTGAAAAACCTGTTTCAAGAGAAACCAAAGCTTTTTGTAATGATTCTTTAAAATTCCTACCTATAGCCATTGCTTCACCAACAGATTTCATAGAAGTGCCTAAAATCGCAGCTGAAGCTGAAAATTTTTCAAAAGTAAATCTGGGAATTTTAGTTACAACATAATCAATCGTTGGCTCAAAGGAGGCGGGGGTAACTTTTGTTATCTCATTTTTTAATTCATCAAGAGTATATCCAATTGCTAATTTTGCAGCTACTTTTGCAATAGGAAAACCAGTAGCTTTTGACGCCAAAGCCGAAGATCTCGAAACTCTTGGGTTCATTTCAATAATTACCATTCTTCCATTTTTAGGATTTATGGCAAATTGAACATTTGACCCCCCAGTTTCTACACCAATTTTTCTTAAACAAGCTATCGATGCGTTTCTCATTACTTGATATTCTTTGTCAGTCAATGTTAGTGCAGGAGCAATAGTGACTGAGTCTCCTGTGTGAATTCCCATCGGATCTAAATTTTCAATTGAGCAAATTATTATACAATTGTCTTTTTTGTCCCGCACCACTTCCATTTCAAACTCTTTCCAACCCTGCAAACACTCTTCAACCAAAATCTGACTTACAGGTGACTCATTCAGACCTTCTTTTACTATTTTGAAAAATTCTTTTTTGTTTTTAGCTATTCCACCTCCAAGGCCACCTAAAGTAAATGCTGGCCTTATAATTGCAGGTAATCCAATTTGTTTTAAAACTTTTCTAGCCTGATTAAAATTATTTACTATTTTTGATTTTGGTAAATCCAAACCAATTTGAAGCATATTTTTCCTAAACTTTTTCCTATCTTCAGCATTTGAAATTGCTTTTGAGTTTGCACCTATTAATTCAATTTTATATTTTTTGAGTATCCCTTTTTTCTCTGCCTCCATTGCCAAATTTAAAGCGGTTTGCCCTCCCATTGTTGGTAAAATAGCATCAGGTTTTTCTTTGATAAGAATTTTCTCAAGAACTTCCAGTGTTATAGGTTCGATATAAGTTTTATCAGCAACGTTAGGATCTGTCATAATCGTTGCTGGATTAGAATTAATTAAAATCACTTTATACCCTTCATCTTTTAAAGCTTTGCAAGCTTGTGTACCAGAATAATCAAATTCACATGCTTGACCAATAACAATTGGACCAGCGCCAACAACTAAAATTTTTTTAATATCTTTTCTTTTAGGCATTTTTTTTCATACTTTTAATAAACTCATCAAATAAATAGACACTATCTTGAGGCCCTGGATTCGATTCAGGATGGTATTGCACAGAAAAAATTGGTTTAGATTTAAGTTTGATACCTTCTATACTTTTATCAAAAAGAGACTGATGGGTAATTTGAATATTTTTTGGTAAATTTTTTTTTACTATTTCAAATCCATGATTTTGACTAGTTATCTCAACGTTTCCTTTTATTAAATTTTTAACGGGGTGATTAGCACCTCTATGTCCTAAACTCATCTTTTTAGTTTTCGCACCTAAAGCCAAACCTAGCAATTGATGACCTAGGCAAATTCCAAATATTGGTAGATTAACTTTTATAAAACTTTTTATAATTGGAATAGCGTATTTTCCGGTAGCCGCAGGGTCACCCGGGCCATTAGATAAAAAAATACCATTTGGTTTTAACTTTAAAATATCATTAGCACTTGTTTTGCAAGAAACAATCGTAACTTTACAATTAAAATCTGAAAAATATCTTAAAATATTTTTTTTAATTCCGTAGTCAATAGCTACAACATGTAAAGACCTCTTTATATTTTTTGTAAAACCTTCTCCTTTTTTCCAAGTTTTAAAATCTTTCCACACATAATTTTTTTTTGTTGAAACCTTTTTAGCTAAATCAAGATTTTTTAAACCACTCCATTTTTTAGTAACACTTATCATCTTTTTTATATTAAATTCTCCACTTTTTAAAAAAGATATAGTGCCCTTAGGCGCTCCTTTATCCCTTATGAAATTGGTTAAATTTCTAGTATCTATACCTGTAATCCCAACTATCTTATTTTTTTTTAACCACAAATCGAGATGTTTAAGTGAACGATAATTAGAGGGATCAGTAATTTCAGTATTTAGAATTATACCTTTTGTCCAAACTTTATCAGACTCATGATCCTCAATATTTGTTCCTACGTTACCAACGTGAGGAAAAGTAAAATTAATTATTTGTTCCGCATATGATGGATCTGAAATAATTTCTTGGTAGCCAGTAATAGAAGTATTGAAACAGACTTCTCCAGTTGCGGAACCTTCGTGCCCTAAACCAAAACCTTTATAAAATTTCCCGTTCTCTAGAACTAAAATAGCAGTACCATTGATCTTTTTAAGATTGTTTTGTGAGTATATATTTTGATCAAAATGTTTCAAATACAACTCATGAGTTAAAGTAAAAAACTTATAAACATGATTTTGCGAAACATATGAAAAACTTTAAAAATCGTCAAGAAAGATCTTTTTATTTTAAATATAATTTGTGATTAAAGTAACTGCATTATGTCTCTCGAAAAAAAAATAGAAGAAAAGCTGTCTCTAAGCCTTAAAAATAAAGATAAAGAAGTTTATCCTACCTTGAGACTTATAATATCGGCAATTAAAGATTTAAAAATAGCTAATAAAATCAAAGAGAAAAGCCTAAAAGATAATGATGTTAAGTCTATACTTAAGAAAATGGTTAAGCAAAGGAACGACTCATGTGAGGCATATCAAAAAGCTGGAAGAAAAGATCTCTACGACAAAGAGATGAAAGAAATCAAAATCATTAACGAATTTTTACCAAAACAACTAGATGAAGCCCAGACAAAAGAAATATGCGAAACACTTATCAAGCAATTAAACGCTCAATCTATGAAAGATATGGGTAAAATAATGGGAGCATTAAAAAAATCTCATGGTGATAATCTGGATTTTTCGAAAGTAAGTAAAATTATTAAAGAGTTGTTAAAATGATGAAGTATCCCAAAGAATATTTAGAGGAAATAAAATTAAGACTAAAGGTTTCGTCTGTTGTGGCAAAAACAGTAAACCTAAAAAAAAGAGGAAAAGAATTCATAGGGTTATCTCCATTCAAAAACGAAAAAACACCATCATTTACCGTAAGTGATGAAAAAGGTTTCTATCATTGCTTTAGCACCGGGGAGCATGGAAATATTTTTGATTTCTTAATGAAAACAAAATCTATGAGATTTGGTGAAGTAGTAAAACATCTTGCCTCAGAGGCAGGGATGCAAGAGTACAAATTTTCTAAATTCGATGAAAAAAAAGAGAAAAGATATCAAGTGTATAAAAATATTTATCAAGATTTTCAAAACTATTTTCATGAAAAGCTATTTTCGAGCGAACATAAAAATGTTTTGCTTTATTTAGAAAAAAGAGGAGTGACAAAAAACACCCTAAAGGATTTTAAAATTGGTTATGTTGATCGAAATGAAAATTTTTATGAAATACTTAAAAAAAAATATAATGATGAAGAAATTGATTTGACAGGTTTATTTTATAAAAGTGAAAAGAGCAATAAGATTGTAAATAGATTTCATTCAAGAATAATTTTTCCTATAAATAATTTGACTAACGACCCAATCGCATTTGGAGGAAGAATCATTTCAGGTGATAAAATAGCAAAGTATATAAATTCTCCAGAGACAGAATTTTATAAAAAGGGTAAAATATTATTTAATCTTGATAGAGCTAGAAATTTTAGAGTCAAAAGGGATGAGGTAATTGTAGTAGAAGGCTACATGGATGTTATAAGCCTGTATGAAAATAACATTAAGAATGTCATTGCTAATTCTGGTACAGCTTTTACCGAAAATCAAGTTGAACTTGTATGGAGGTTTTTTTCAAATCCAATAATATCATTAGACGGTGACGTAAGTGGACAAAAAGCCTCTCTAAGAATTGCTGAAAATATTTTTCCATATATTTCTGAAAATAAAAATATCTATTTCGCTTCATTGCCAGTATCCACTGATCCAGACGATTTTATTAAAAAAAATGGAAGAGAAGAATTTTTGAAATTAATAAAAAACAAAATAGATATAAAAGATTATGTATGGAATAAATGTTTAGAAAAATTGAACTTTTCCGATCCTTATGAAATTTCAAGATTTGAAAAGTATATAAAAAATTTAAGCAACAACATTAAAGACCAAACTTTGAAAAAATATATAACCGAGGATTATTTAGATAAACTCAGGACACTTACACCAAATCAAAATTTAAAAAGATCAAAAAAAATTTTCAATTTTAAGCAAGAAAAGATCTTAAAGGAAACTAAACAAATTCTAGAAAGAAAAAATAATCTTAACAATTTAGAAATAAAAGAATTATCCATCTTATTTATGTTAATTGAGTTTAACAAGTTATCTCATGCTAGAATTGAAGATATTAGCAAAATTAGTTTTTCAAATAAAGATAACGAGGGTTTTAAAAATGAAATAGTTAAATTGATACTTTCTGATAATTGCTCAAAAGAAATTATAATAGAAAAATTCAGTATATCTCATAAAAAATTAATAGAAGATATATACTCAAATTCTAATGTAAGGCTAATAACCAATAAAAAAAATGATCAGGAAATAATCAATATAATTGACGAGCTGATTTCAGATTATAATAAAGAATTTCAGCAAAAAAAAATTGAGTCGTTTGAAAAAAAATTATTAGAAAATTTCGATGAAAATGCATACTCTGAGCTGGTTAAGCTTAAAAGTCAGATAAATGGGGAATAAAAAAGAATAGATTTTTAAAATTTAAAGACTATATATACTCTACTGTTCATATTATGCCTGATAAACTAATTACAAAATCATTCGAGCGTCTTTTAGATAAAGGTTTAAAAAGAGGTTTTATTACATATGAGGAACTGGGTAAGTCTTTAGGTAAAAGAGGTAATTCAAGTGATAACACCGAAAAATCTTTTATTATAATTGCAGATAACAAAATAACTTTAGTAGAGAAAAAAGCTGATTATCAAGTTCATAAGAAGAAAGAGGTGGCGCAAGTAAGCGAAGATAAATCTTCAGATAAAAGTGACGACCCAATAAGAATGTATCTAAGGGAGATGGGAGGAGTAGAGTTATTATCTAGAGAAGGTGAGATTGCAATTGCTAAAAGAATAGAGGCAGGTAAAGATGTGATGATTAACGCCTTGACCCAAAGTCCAATAGTTGGAAAAAAAATCACAGAGTGGAAAGATAAAATTGAAAAACAGGAGATTTTGGTCAGAGATATTATCGATATAGACTCTAGTTACGAAGATATTGAAACGGAAGAAGGCGAAAAAGAGTCAAAAAAAAATAAATCTAGTGAAAAGTTAAATCAAAAGACCTCCCCAGAGGGAGGAGAGAAACAAACTGAGGAAGAAAATATCAACGAGGATGAATTTAATGTCTCACTTGCAAAAATGGAAGAGGAGATAAAGCCTAAAATTTTAAAAATTTTAGATAACCTAAATAAAAATTATTCTAAATTAACTAAATATCAAACTGAGAAATTAGCACTACTGCTCGCCTCAAAAGAGCTTTCGACATCAAAAAGTAAAAATTTTAAAAAAATACAGTCAACTTTAATAGATAATTTTAAAAATCTCCCTTTATCACCAGGTGTTGTAGAAGAGCTTGTTCAAGCACATTACAAAGAAAACAAAAAAATAGTTTCTCTTGAGGGAGTTTTACTAAGATTAGCAATGGAAAATAAAATAACAAGAGAAGAATTTTTAAAATATTATTTAGGAAATGAAATCAATCCCAAATTTGAAACATTTTTGAATGAGAACAAAACCTGGAAAAGTTTCTTCAAAAAACATAAAAAGGATTTTAATGAAATTAGAGATAGGCTAATAGAGTTAAGTAAAAAAATTGGCTTGTCAGTGGGTGAATTTAAAAAGTTAGTCAGCAGAATTCAAAAAGGTGAAAGAGAGTCCCGAATAGCAAAAAAAGAAATGGTAGAAGCCAATCTAAGATTGGTAATTTCTATCGCGAAAAAATATACCAATAGAGGACTACAATTTTTAGACTTAATTCAGGAAGGTAATATTGGACTGATGAAAGCTGTAGATAAATTTGAGTACAGAAGAGGTTATAAATTTTCAACATATGCAACTTGGTGGATTAGACAAGCTATTACAAGATCCATAGCTGACCAAGCAAGAACTATAAGAATACCAGTTCACATGATTGAAACAATTAACAAAATTGTAAGAACTCAAAGACAAATTATGAGTGAGTTTGGAAGAGAGCCGACTCCCGAGGAGCTAGCAAAAAAACTTGCAATGCCATTAGAGAAAGTAAGAAAAGTTTTAAAAATTGCTAAAGAGCCTGTATCATTAGAAACCCCAGTTGGCGATGAGGAAGACAGTAGTCTTGGAGATTTTATTGAGGATAAAAATGCTCTTCAGCCCTTAGACACTGCTATACAATCTAATTTAAGCGAGTCTACAACGAAAATTTTAGCATCATTGACTCCGAGAGAGGAGAGAGTTTTAAGAATGAGATTTGGAATTGGAATGAATACTGATCATACTCTAGAGGAGGTAGGTCTTCAATTTTCCGTAACTAGAGAAAGAATTAGACAAATCGAAGCAAAAGCACTTAGAAAACTCAAACATCCCAGCAGGTCAAAACAACTAAAAAGTTTTTTAGAAAAGTAAATTATTTTTTTTTAAGTAAGATGTAATGCACCGACTATATAATTTATGAGCTTTAACATTGGGATGATAGTCTCCGTCTAGCAAAGTGTCCTCAGATAGCTTTATATTACAATCAACATAATTTATTCGCTGATTTATTAAAAAGTTTTCATGTTCAGAAATCTCAGATTTTAAATTGACGAATAAAAAAACCGAATTTTTAGAATCACTGATCTTTTTCATTTCTAGCAACAATTTACGCAAAACCTCTTTTTGCATTTTTTTTCTTCTTTTCGTTGTAATTTTTGCATAATTGAACTCTAAAAAATTAACCAAAGACAAAGATTCTCTGAAAGGAAACATTGGATAACTAATCGGTTCATGAAAATTAATTAAATTATTTTTTCCAACAGTTGCAAATGGAACTCGGGGAGGGGTTTCATGACCCGAATTGGAATATTTTAGTAGCAATCTAAGCCATTCCCCTCGAGCAACATTTCTGTATTCATGGTGATCAATAAATGAGTAGACTACAAGTTTTGGTTTAGCACCTTCATTATATAATCTTTTTAAAAGTAAATAAGATTGCACACTTCCGTAACCACCCTGACCGAAGTTTTTAATTTGGTAATTTTTAAAATTTTTCTGCACATAATTAGCGAATGTTTCATTATCATTGACACCCCAGCCTTGTGTGAAAGATCCCCCAAGAAACAAAATCTTATTTTCAGCAGGATTTCCGTATATCTTTCTGCTAGAATCATTTTCAATTGTCATCTCAAATATGTCCTTATTACTCTTTGATACTCTCATACTAAACTTCCCGCTTTTTGATATCCAGCCAAGTTCATTGTCAAATCGGTAAATACTGGGATTATTTGACTTATCGTAATGCCAGGGGGTATAACCCAAAATTCGAAGCATAATTTCAATGACAACAAGTGATAAAAAAATTCCTAGAAAAGTTGTTAAAATATTTTTTAATAGTAGAGTCGATTTCATGCAATAAAAACAATACAAAATAAAATGATTACTGTAAAACAAACAAAAAAAAAGTTTAAAATTAATTTATTAATTTTTTTCATTTTTTTGATTTATTTCATTATCGGGATCAATATTTACAAAGATTATGGGATATCATTTGATGAAAATATAAATAGAGATAATGGTTTCGTATCTTTAAAGTATATTTTTGAAAAAATAGGAATTAACGCCGATCTCTCAAAATTTGTAGTCGATATACCAAATCTAAGTGACTATAAAGACAAAGCGTACGGTGTGGTTTTTGATTTACCTTTGGCTTTTTTTGAATTTTTTTTTGACATTGATAATACGAGAGATGCCTTTTTATTTAGACACTTAATAAATTTCATATTGTTCTTTATATCAACTGTTGTATTTTTTATTTTATGTAATCAAATTTTTCAGGACAAAGTTTTGTCGCTGATTGGAAGTTTATCTTTAATTTTATCACCAAGAATATTTGCTGAAAGTTTTTATAACCCTAAAGATATAATATTTATGAGTTTATTTATTATTGCGACCCTGTTTAGCATAAAATTTTTAAGGGATAAAAATAATTCATCAATAATTTTAGCTGCTTTTTTTACGTCATTAGCAGTCGGAGTAAGGATAGTAGGTATTTACTTACCATTAATAACTTTATTCTTTTTTTTATTCAACACAGATAATACAAAAACTAAATTTAAAATTTTTAGTTCTATTAAGTACTTATTTTTATTTCTTGGTTTCTTAATTTTTTTATGGCCGTTTTTATGGGAAGATACATTTTCAAATCTATTAGTCGCTTTTAATGAGTTTAAAAATTATCCCTGGAAGGGAGAAATATTATATTTTGGTAAATTTATAAATGCAGAGTTTACCCCCTGGCATTACTTTTTTGTTTGGTTTTTACTAACTACACCAGTTATATTTTCGGTAATTATTATATTTGGAGTTATCTATACATTCTTTATTTTTTTTAGAAATTTATTTCAAATAGAGGTAATTAAAAATAACAACCTATGGAGAGAGAATTATGAAATGTTTGGTATTTTTTTCCTTATGGTCACTATTACTCCAATTTTATTAGTGATTTTATTTAACTCAACCCTTTACTCTGGCTGGAGGCAGTTATATTTTTTATATCCACCACTCATAATTCTTGGATTATTTTTTTTGAAGTTTTTAAAAAAGATAAACATCAAATATTTCAGAATATTTATACTAATTTTTTCAATTCAATCATTATTTAGTATACACAATATTATTCAAATGCACCCGCACCAGCACGTATATTTTAATGGCTTAGTAAATAGTTTTATCAAGGGTGAATTTGCATTAGATTATTGGGGAGTCTCAAATTCTCAAACTCTAAATCATTTACTAAAGAATACTGATAATGATGAATTTCCTATAAAAATTTCATCAGCAAGTTTTACAGATTTAAATAAAACTAAATTAATTATGGAAGCAGCTGATGCAAATAAGATAAATTTTATTGAAGATAGGCATTATGAAAGTGATTTTATTTTTACCAATTATTATTATTTTACAAGGCCAATATATAATAAAAAAAGATATATAATCCCTGATTATTTTAAATCCTATTATAAGTTTGAGATAAATGGTAATATAGTAAATGAATTATTCATAAATATGAAAAGCAGTAAAATAAAATGAAAATATTTGTAATTAAGACATTAATAATTTTTATAAGTATTTTTGTATTATTCCAACTAACAATTGGATCGTTGGTAAACAGTCTAAAAAAGGATTTAAGCGATCAATTATCCAGGGAAAAAATTATACTTGTGAAAGATAAGATAAGAGATGAAATGAAAAAGGGGATCGAAAAAGAGCAAATGCTGAATCCTGATGATGCGGACTTGATTGGTAAGTTTCTAAAGAAATTAATTAAGGAAGTTAATAATAATTGAAAGTTTGACTTTTGATAACTTTAATATTATCCCTATTTATAGTTGGGCCTGTAGCTCAGTTGGTTAGAGCAGTACACTCATAATGTATTGGTCCCAGGTTCGAGTCCTGGCGGGCCCACCAAAATTAATTTTTAATAAATTCTTTTAGCCTATCTAACAATTTAGCTACATCATTATTATTAGAATTTAATATCGATGCGAACTCCTCTTTTTGGGTTTTGGCCAAACTAAGACCTTCTACTATTAAATCTCTAATCAATGGTTTATTTGGGTTTTTTGTATAAACTCTCCAATTAACTTTAATTTCAGGAGATTTAGTTTCACCAGTGACCTTAGAAAAGACAATTGTATAATTTGCGCTTTTTTGCTCTGCTCCCGTAACCTCAAATTTTTGATCTGAATATTCACTTAATCTAGAAGTTAAACTTTTTAAAAAATATTTTTCAAATAGATTGTTATATTGTTCTAAAATACTTTTATCCAAAGATTTTCTAATAGATCCTAGTGTGTAATAGCCCAAAGCTTTTATATCTACATTTTCTTTTGCTATTAATGCAATAACATCATTCTTTTTTTCGTCACTCAAACTTTTATCACTCAGGACATTTATAGCCTCTGTGACCATTTCAGAAACAAAAGATTTTGGCTCTGAACTGTAAGCTAATAATTTGTTATTGTTGAGAACAAGAAATATAAAAAAGATAAATACTATTTTTTTCATACAAAAATATTATTTATCTAAATTACCCCATCCATCTTCTTCATTACCAGTGGAATTTTCAATTTTATTCTTTTTATTTTGTAAATATAAACTCTTAGTTGCTGCATATAAATCTATTGAATTCTTTTTTAAACTTTCAATATTTGTGTCATTATCACCTCTGAAGTCAATGGCGTCTGCCCCTTTATACAATACGTAATTACTTTTGTTAAATGTTTCATTTAACACCTCTTTTTGTCTCCATGTCATTGTAGCAAACGGATCTAGGAAAGTATCACCAACCATAGCTGCGGTATCTCTAACAGTAGTTGGACCCAATACAGGAAGTACAAAGTAACAACCATTTTTAACTCCATAAACCCCAAGCGTTTGACTTAAGTCTTCTTGAGTTGGTTTAATATCAATATAAGCTGACGCAACATCATTTAATCCACCAATTCCAAAAAATAAATTTATAGTAAAAGCACCAAAGGAGTCCGCGGCTTGAGAAACATTTCCTTGTAAAAGATGATTAGGTACGCTCAATAATCTTCCAATATTGGAGGTTACATTTCCAGTTCCCTCCTTAACTTTTTGAGGCAGTTTGTTATATAATCTAGAAACAGGTCCTATTAGTGCATTATCAAGAGCTGTATTAAATTTAAAAATTGATCGGCTGACCTTTTCGAAGCATTCTTTCTCAGCTCTTAATTCATTGTGTGACAACGACAAAAAAAGTATTATGGTTAATGTCACTAAAGGTAGTTTAAATCTAATCATAAAGCTTATATATATAATTTTGTTTTAATATCCATATTTAAATAATAAATTCGTTTAAATTCAGCCGATATGTGTTAAAATTGTTGCAAAATGAGAGTTATAGACGTTTTCTCAAATAATTTTGACAAAATTTTAGGTAAAAAAAGGAGAATCAAATTTATCATTCTTCATTATACTGGAATGCAATCTACAATTGAATCTATTTCTCGGCTGAAATCTAAGAAATTCAAAGTAAGTTGTCATTATTTGATAAGTAAAAATGGTTATATCTACAGACTTGTTTCTGAAAAAAATGTTGCTTGGCACGCCGGCAAATCAAGATGGAAAGAATTTGTAAATCTCAATATTTGCTCAGTCGGTATAGAAATTCAAAATAAAGGTCACGGAAAAAATTATGAAATGTATGACATTAAACAAGTTAGTGCAGTAAGAAAACTTTGCCAAAAATTGAGAAAAAAATATAAAATTCCCCTTAAAAATATACTGGGACACTCTGATATTTCCCCATTGAGAAAAAAAGACCCAGGAGAAAAATTCCCTTGGAAATCAATAATTTATATTCCAAGTATTAAAAAACTTTCAAAAAAAAAGATTAAAGAGAAAAAAAATCTAATAAGAGAAAATTTTTTTAAGAATTTAAAATTAATTGGCTACAGATATTTTAAAATTAAAACGAAAAATCCTACCGACAGAATGGTAATCAAGGCATTTCAAATGAGATATTTCCCTGAGAAGGTAAGCGGAAAAATTGATAAAAAAACCTACATTTTAAGCCAATTATTAGCACAAAAATAACAAGCACTTGATTTGGACATATTTAAATTATATTAAGTTATCGCTAGATAGCTGGACGGTAGCTACATTAATTGTAGAGGAAAGTCCGGGCTCTATTAGGACGAGATGCCAGTTAACAGCTGGCGAGGGTGACCTTAGGGATAGTGCCACAGAAAACAAACCGCCTAATCAAGGCAAGGGTGAAAAGGTGTGGTAAGAGCACACCGGGTTTTTGGTAACAAAAATCGCACGGCAAACCCCATCTGGAGCAAGGCTAAATAGAGGTAACATTGCGAAAGCTAAAAATAGTCCTTTATTAGTTACCTGGGTTAGCCGCTAGAGCTTAAATGCGAGTTTAAGCCAAGATAAATTACCTCTTAAATGACAAAACCCGGCTTATAGGCTGTCTAGCAACTTATCTTATTGTTCCTGTTTTGTACTTAAATCAATTCAATTAAAAAGTGTTGACTATACCCCAAAAACCCATAAAATCCCATTTAATCCCAAAGTGGAGGAATTTTGAATATAAAATTAATTAAATATGTTTTTATCAAGTTACGAAAACAAACTAGACAAAAAAGGAAGGGTATCCGTGCCTGCAACTTTTAGATCACATCTTAGCGCACTAGGATACAACGGTTTCATTACCTATCCCTCCTTTAATAACAATGCCCTTGAGGGATGTACTCAGGACAGAATAGAGAAGATCAACGATACTATTGATAGCCTAAATCCTTTTGAGGAAAAAAGAGATTATTTTGCAACTTCAATTTTATCGGAATGTATAAATCTTCAGTTTGATAGCGAAGGCAGAGTGATATTTCCCGAAAAGTTATTACAGCATGCTAAAATAAAGAACAATTTTTTGTTTGTCGGTTTAGGAAAAACCTTTCAAATTTGGAACCCAATCATTTTTGAAAAATTTAAAAAATCAGCTAGAGAGAAAGCCTTTAAAAATAGGTCAACTTTAAAATGGAATAATAACAACTAACAAAAAAAGGGAGGGAGTATGAGTATAAATATTGGAGGAGGTGAGTTAAAGGAATTAAAGCCTAGAATTTTAGTTCTTGGTATTGGCGGAGCAGGCGGAAACGCTATTAATGCGATGATAGAGTCAGGGCTACAAGGTGTAGAGTTTGTAGCAGTTAATACAGATGCTCAGGATTTAAGAGCAAATAAAGCTGATGCAAAAATCCAAATTGGAATGAACTTGACTAAAGGTTTAGGAGCTGGCGCAAAGCAAGATATAGGTCAAGCAGCTGCAGACGAGTCAATGAATGAAATAGTGAATTACATTCAAGGCAGTAATATGATTTTTATAACTGCTGGTATGGGTGGTGGAACTGGAACAGGTGCTTCGCATGTAATAGCAAGAGCAGCAAAAGAATTAAATATACTTACAGTTGGTGTTACTACTCTTCCCTTTTCATACGAAGGTCCAAAAAGAATGCGAAGGGCTGTTGAGGGACTAGAGGAACTTAAAAAACATTTAGATACTGTAATTGTTGTTCCAAATCAAAATCTTTTTAAAATCGCTAATGAGAAAACAGGTTTTGAAGAATCTTTTTCTTTATCGAACGCAGTTTTAAAAAATGGAGTTCAAAGTATAACAGATTTGATGGTCAGACCTGGAATGATAAATTTGGATTTTGCTGATGTAGAAACTGTTATGAGCGCCATGGGTAAGGCGATGATGGGAACTGGTGAAGCAGAAGGGGAAAATAGAGCTACGGTCGCGACTGAAATGGCATTAAACAATCCTCTAATCGATGAATATACACTACAAGGAGCTAAAGGGTTGTTGGTAAATATAACCGGCGGAAAGGACATAACTCTTTTTGAGGTAGATCAAATTACAAATAAAATAAGAGCTGAGGTAGATCCAGAGGCTGAGTCAATATTTGGAGCTATTAAAGATGAAAATATGAACGGTAAGATAAGGGTCTCTATTGTGGCTACCGCATTAGACGGTAATCAAGCTCAGGCAAGAACAGTTTTAAACATGAGAAGCAGAATACATAATAGAAATCATGGTTACTCAGAAAATTTATTTAATTCAGCCAAACCCCAAAATCATGCAATCAATCTCATTGATGGTGCTACAGCATTAAAATTAGATGAAAATTTTGAGGTGAGCGAGCAGATAAAGCCTAATAATGATTTATCTAATCAAAGGATTGAATCTCAAGAAAAAGTTAAAAAAAATTATCTTGATCTTCAAGAAGCAAAAGGCGTATCAATTGAAAATACCTCGTATATGGAGGAGAATAATCTAGATAGTAATAAAGATAAAAAAGTCTTCAATGAGGTCGAAGCTGATGCACCTAAATTGTTTTTAGAAGAAAAAGTTGATACAAACGACAATGTCAATCTTGCGGATGATATCAATTCAATAAAAATGTTTGAAAGTGAAGATGAAATTGAAGAGGAATTCGAGATTCCAGCATTTTTAAGAAAACAAAAATTTTAATGTTACAGATCAATCATAATGATGTCCTCTCAAACATTACTGGAAAATACACATTTTCCAGTAATGTTAAACGAAGTATTTGATCTTTGTTTTTCTAAGAAAAGAGTTGACTTACTAGATTGCACTTTTGGCGGTGGAGGATATTCAAGGGAATTCTTAAAAATACCAAATTCCAATGTTGTTGCTATAGATAGAGACACAAAAGTTATCCAAGTTGCGCAAGAAATTAAAAAAAAACATAAAAATAGATTTATTTTTTTTAATAATAGATTTAGCCAAATTGAAAAGATCTTAAGTAAGAAAAAATTTGATGCAATTATTTTTGATTTAGGCCTTTCAACTATACAGCTTAAGGATTACACAAGGGGTTTCTCTTTTAATTCAGAATTTGATTTAGATATGAGAATGGATCCGAATTCAACAAAGGTTGAAGATATCATTAATAATTGCAGCGAAGAGCTGTTAAAAAAGATAATAAAAGATTTAGGTGACGAGGGGGACGCAGGTTTAATTTCAAAAAATATTGCAAAAGCAAGAAAATTAAAAAAGATAATTAAAGTGAAGGAACTAGCAGAAATTATAAAAAAAAGCAAAAAATACCAATATTCTAAAATAAATCCATGCACAAAAACTTTTCAGGCTTTGAGAATATTTGCTAATAAGGAAATTTCTGAACTAATAAACGGTATAGCTAGTGCTACAAAATTTTTAAAACCTGGCGGAAAATTAATAATCATCTCATTTCACTCTATTGAAGACAAAATAGTAAAATATTATTTTAAAAACTATTCGAGTAACAAAGCACGCGGATCAAGATATTTGCCAGAAATACCAAAAAAAGACACTAGCCTTTTTGAAGTTTACAAAAACAAAATTATAAGACCAAGCTTAAAAGAGGTTGAAACAAACCCTCCGTCTAGATCTGCTAAATTACGATTTGTCATTAGGAATTCGAATAACTATCAATTTCCAAATGACTTAATAATTAAATTTAAAAATTTACTTAACTTAGAGAGTGCTTATGTTTAATAAAAAAATTTGTGTTTCTGGTTTAATTTTTTTAATTTTACTAATTTTTACTTCATTTATTAAAAATGAAACAAGATTACTAGAAAAAAAAATATACAATTTGAACCATAAGATTTCAAAATTAAGACATGAATTGCACGATGCAAAAGTTGAGTATTCTTATCTTTCTTCACCCAAATATCTTTTTAATAAATTAAGTGAGTTTTCTAGTGAAAAATACGTGCCAAGAAGTTTTTCTGAAATTTATTTAAGTTTAAGTGATTTATTAGAACACCAATACCAAAAAACAAAAATAAACGTATATTATGATGAAGAAAAAACAAAAAAGTAGAATATTTAATCAAAATCAGCAAAGTTTTTATTTTCAAGATTTTTATAGTTCCTCAGAAAGTCATAAAAGTAAGTTAAATATAATTGAAGATAGAATCTTCATTCTATTTTCAGTTTTTGTTTTTCTAATTTTAATTTTTGCTATTAAGGTATTTTTAATTTCAATAGAGCAACCTAAAAAACTGAGCTATCACCAAACTTATTCTGAATTTGCGCCTATAAGAAGAGATATTGTTGATAGAAATGGAAATCTTATTTCAAGTAGTATTCAAATGTACAATGCTGCTATTAGATCGAACTTGGTGAAAGATAAAAAAAAATTAATTTTAAAGCTTCAGCTTCAATTTCCAAAAATAAATACAGAAATTTTATCAAATAATTTAAATAATAAGAAATACTTTTATTTTAAGAAAAGACTGACCAACAAAGAATACAAAAAATTATGGCTAATGGGAGAAAAGGGCATTGTATTTGAACCTGTGCAAAATAGAATTTACCCGCACTCAAATCTTTTTAGTCATTTAATTGGCCAAACTGATGATGATAATTATGGTATATCCGGAATTGAATATTTCTTTGACAAGGAATTAATAAAAGCTGAATTAAATGATATCCCTTTAACTTTAACTGTCGATCTAAATATTCAACACGTTATAAACAAAGAATTAAAAAAATCAATTAGTACCTTTAATGCTAACGGTGCAGGTGCTTTGTTGATGGATGCAGATAACGGAGAAGTAATCTCTTTAGTTTCCTTACCTGATTTCGATTTAAATAAAAGAGAAAAAATTAATGCAGATGAATTCACAAATAAAATTACAAAAGGAATATTTGAACTTGGATCAATCTTTAAAACGTTCACAGTTGCCCTGGCTCTCGATGAAAGTATTGTTACTCCCTCTACTATTATTAAAAATATACCGAATACAGTCAAATGTTCTAAACATGAGATTTCTGATATGAAAAAATTTCCTAATGAAATGTCTGTTGAAGAAATTTTAATAAAATCTTCTAACGTTGGTACGTTAAAAATTGCAAGAATGATAGGTCAAAATAAATTCGAGTCTTTTATAAAAAAACTTAATTTGAATTCTAGGGCGGACTTAGAGTTGGGCGAACTAGGAACACCGCACTCTTTGAAATGGAATAAATGTAAACTAGAAACAGTCTCGTATGGTCATGGAATAACAACAACACCTTTACAAGCTGCGACTGCTTACGCTGCCATGGTAAATGGCGGATACTACGTTAAACCCACACTAAAAAAGGACACTCTTTTGAAAAAAAAAACTAGAGTTATTAAAGAAAGCACTAGTAAAAGCATAAACTCCATACTTAGAAAGGTCGTTACTCATAAAGACGGTACAGCTCGTCTAGCAAATATATTTGGATATGAGGTTTCTGGAAAAACTGGGACTTCTCAATACTATTCCAACAAAAATAAAAATATTAACACATTTATATCATATTTTGTTTCGAACGAAAAAAAATATATCTTATTAATAATGCTAGATGATCCAAAAATAGCTCGCGATCTTATCTATGATTACAATGGATTTAAAATCAAAGGTTTTAGAAACGAAGCAGGTTGGAATGTGGTTTATGTAGCTGGCAAAGTTATAGAAAGAATTGGACCAATTTTAGCCATAAATAAAAATAATTCTACAAATATAAATGTTGTTAAAAAATTTAATTAAAAACTGCCCATTGTCTTTAAACAATGTAAAGGTTAAAGGCATAGCAACCGACAGCAAACAGATTAAAAAGGGCTATTTATTTTTTGCTATTAAAGGCCAAAAGTATAACGGGATACATTACATAAAAGAAGCTATCAAAAGAGGCGCAAAAGCCGTTATCTCAGATAAACGATCTTCAAATAGAAAAATAATATTTTGCAAAAATAAGAATATCAAAGCTACACTAATAAGTGCATGTAGAAAATTTTATAAAGATCAACCTAAAAATATCATAGCCGTAACCGGGACGAATGGAAAAAGTTCAGTCGTAGATTATTTTCGTCAATTATTATATTTAAATAAAATAAAAGTTGCTACCATCGGAACACTTGGAATGTATTTAAATTACAAAAAGACTAAATCAATTTTAACAACTCCAGACTCAGTTTCTCTTCATAAATACATGAGAGATATCAAAAGAAAAAAAATAGACTCTGTTATTTTAGAGGCCTCAAGCCATGGTCTACATCAAGGTAGGCTTGATGGGTTAAATTTTAAAGCTGGTATATTTACAAACTTAAGCCAGGATCATTTAGACTACCATATAACAAAAAAAAACTATTTAAATGCCAAACTTTTACTATTTAGAAAATATCTTAAAAAGGGTAATTTTTCTATTATC
The DNA here is from genome assembly GCA_902563575.1 of uncultured Pelagibacteraceae bacterium. GTDB lineage: Bacteria > Pseudomonadota > Alphaproteobacteria > Pelagibacterales > Pelagibacteraceae > Pelagilacustribacter. The sequence goes on along the minus strand of CACEXV010000002.1, from coordinate 21,559 downwards.
TCAAAACAAGTTCCGGAATTTAATAAAATAAACCAAATTTCAAAAAGAAAAAAATTAAAATTAATTCAAACACATGAAATATATAAAAAATTAACAAAATTAAAATTAGAAAACTTCGAGGCAAAATTTCAGTTAGAAAATTTATCAAAAGCCATTGCAGCGGCAAAAATTTGCGGACTTAAAGAAAAAAACATTATTTTTGCTCTTAAAAAATTTCATCAAATACCTGGCAGGTTAGAATTAGTCAGAAAAATTAATAATAGTAAAATTTTTGTTGATTATGCCCATACACCTGATGCATTAGAAAAAGTTTTAAAAAGCCTAGTTGAAGATAGCAATAAAAATGTAACTTTAGTTTTTGGCTGCGGTGGTGAAAGAGATATTAAAAAAAGAAAAATGATGGCAAAAATTGCAAACAAATATTGTAGGAAAGTTATAGTTACTGATGACAATCCAAGACATGAAAATCCAAAAAAGATTAGAAATACTTTATTGAAATATATTGCCAAAGAAAAAGTTTATGACATTGCAAATCGATCAAAAGCAATTAATCATGCAATCAAGAATTCTTTTCCTGGAGAATGTATATTGATTGCAGGCAAGGGACATGAAACGACCCAAGATTACGGTAAATATACTCTAAAAATATCTGATAAAAAAATAGTAAAACAATTCAATAGAAAAAAAATTTTAATAGATAATGATAAGAAATTAAATAATTTTATTTTTTCCAACATTTTAAATAAAAAATCCAATCTCTTTTTTGATAATATATCAATAGACTCGAGAGCAAAACAGAAAGGAAATCTTTTTGTAGCTATAAAAGGAAAAATAAATAATGGGAATAATTTTGTTAATAGTGCCTTGTTGAAGGGAGCAAATGGGGCAATTAGATCATCAAAATTAAATAATAAAAAAAACACTTATTACTTTAAAAATACATTAAAATTTTTAAAACTTTTTGGTAGCCTAAAAAGGGATTTTTCTAATTCAACATTTATCGGAGTTACTGGTAGCTCAGGTAAGACCACTCTCAAGACAATGATTGGAAAAGTTTTGAGCAATTTTTCTTCAACATATATTTCTCCCAAATCGTATAACAATGAATTTGGTGTGCCATTAAGCCTATCAAATTTTAAAGTAAAGAATAAATTTTGTGTTCTTGAAATTGGAATGAGTAAAAAAGGTGAAATTCATAAATTATCAAAAATGGTCAAACCAAATATTGGAATAATCACTAATATCGGCGAAGCGCATATGGAAAATTTTAGTTCAATAAAAGAAATTGCGAAAGCTAAGGCAGAAATAATTGATAATATTGTTAATAATGGTCACATTATTTTAAATCGAGATGATAAATTTTACCATTTTCATAAAAAAATTGCTGATAGAAAAAAACTAAAAGTCATTTCATTTGGACTATCGAAACTATCAGATATTCATATAAAAAAAATTATAAGAAATAAGGTAATAGTGTGTCACTTTAAAAAGATCATTAATTTTAAATTGGCTAATACAAATAAAGTTAACATTTTAAATCTACTGTGCTGTCTGGCAGTATTAAAAATACTTAATTTAGATTGTAATAAAATATCAGAAACATTTAACAACAGTAAATTTCTGGAAGGAAGAGGTAAAATTTTTAGAGTAAAAAGATATAAAAAAATCTTTAATTTAATTGATGAAAGTTATAATGCAAATCCATCTTCAACAAAAAATGCAATTGAAAATTTATCAAACCTAGCTACAAAATATAAAAAGTATTTAATCATTGGGGATATGCTTGAGTTAGGTAAAAAATCAAATGATTACCATAAAGACATTTCTAATGTTATTAACAAGTCTAATGTTGATAAAACATTCACCTATGGTCAAAAAGTTTTGATTACTTACAAGTATTTAGATAAACACAAACGGGGTAATATTTTACAAAATTTAAGTGATTTGGATCAATTATTAAAAAATATTATTCAAAACAATGATTACCTAATGATTAAAGGATCTAATGCTACTGGAGTAAGTAAATTCTCAAAGACAATAATTAATGGATTAAAAAATGTTGTATAGTTTACTATTATCATTATCAGAAACTTATCCTGGTTTTTTTGTTTTTAAATTTTTGACTTTTAGGACTGGTTTAGCAGTGGGTACTTCATTAATAATTTCTTTTTTAATTGGAGGACCTTTAATTAGATCTTTCTCTAACAATCAAATCACTGGACAAATTAGAAGAGACGGCCCAATAGATCATATTATAAAAAAAACCGGTACGCCAACAATGGGCGGTATAATCATAATAATAAGTATGACAATCAGTACTTTGTTATGGTCTGATTTAAACAATATTTTTATTTGGACATTAATTTTTATATCACTTGCCTTAGCGCTTTTAGGCTTTATTGATGATTACTTAAAAATTAAAAAAAAGAATTCTCAAGGTTTAAATTCAAAGTTTAAATTCTTAGGACAGTTACTAGTTGGAGTCTTGACAATATTAATACTTATAAATTTTTCAGATCATGAATATTTAGACAAGTTATACTTTCCATTTTTTAAAAATTTAATAGTAGACTTAGGAATATTTTTTATTCCATTTGTATTATTTGTAATCATAGGAGCATCAAATGCGGTTAATTTAACGGACGGGCTTGATGGTTTGGCTACTGTACCTGTAATGTTGGTTGCGCTTTCTTTTACATTAATATGCTATTTAGTTGGTAACGCAATTTTTTCAGATTACCTTTATATTCAATTTATTCCTGGTGTGGGTGAAATTTCAGTATTTTGCGGATCAATAGTTGGTTCTTGTTTAGGTTTCCTTTGGTACAACGCACCTCCCGCTAAAATTTTTATGGGGGATACTGGGTCTTTGTCATTAGGGGGTTCTTTAGCTGCTGTTGCTGTAATAGCTAAACACGAAATTGTCTTGGCTATAATTGGAGGACTGTTTGTACTTGAAACTGTTTCTGTAATAATTCAAGTAATTTCTTTTAAATTAACCGGCAAAAGGGTATTCATGATGGCTCCAATTCACCATCATTTTGAAAAAAAAGGTTGGCCTGAGTCAACCATTGTAATTAGATTTTGGATAATAGCTATTATTTTAGCATTAATAGGTTTAGCTACCCTAAAATTAAGATAATTTTAATGAGAAACGATTTAATCAATCTAAAAAAAAGCAAGTATGTTATATACGGATTTGGCAAAACTGGAAAATCTGTAAAGTTTTTTTTAAAAAAAAATAATATTAAAAGCTTTTTTGTTTGGGACGATAATTGGATATCGAAAAAAGCAAATAAAAAAAAAAACCAGATAAAGATTTTATCTGAAGAAATTGTTAATTCAGATTATATAGTTATCAGCCCCGGTATCCAAATTTCTAAAGCAATAGCAAAAAATATTTTAAAAAGATATACCAAAAAAATTATAACTGACTTAGATATCTTTTACTTGTTTTATCCAAACTTAAAAACTATTATGGTCACTGGGACCAATGGTAAATCAACAACATGTGAGTTGCTTAAGAATTTGTTTCAAAAAACAAAAAAATATAATGTTCATTTATCAGGTAATATTGGAAGACCAATACTCTATGAAAGACCAAAAAATAGAAGTTTATTTATAATTGAGGCCTCGTCATATCAGTTATATTATTCAAAATATTTGAGACCAAATCACGCTTTGATCATTAATATCTCCAATGATCATCTTGATTGGCACATAAATTATTCGAATTACCTTAATTCGAAATTGAAGATTTTTCAAAATCAGAAAAAAAATAACTTTGCTTATCTTGAAGATTTGAAATTAATTACGAAATTTAAAAGGAAAAAATTCAAGGGCAAACTTATAACAGTTAAAAAAAAATTAAAGAATACTTTTGTTAACGATATAAAAACAAGATATTTTAAAAATGAGGCTAATCTTCAAAATTTAAGATTTGTTTATACAATAGCAAATAAGTTTAAAATTAGAAGAAAAATTTTTTTTAGTATAATTAATAGTTTTAAACCTTTACCACATCGAGGTGAGTATTTAGTTAAAAAAGCCGGTGTTGTATTTATTAACGACTCTAAAGCGACAAGTTTTGAAGCAGCAAAAAATTCACTCTCCATTCATAAAAATATTTTTTGGATTTTAGGCGGAGTCCCTAAAAAAGGTGAAAAGATCAATCTATCAAATTATAAAAAATCAATAATCAAAATTTATCTTATAGGTAAAAATATTAGTTTTTTTGAGAATTTAATTTATAAAAAATTTAATTACAAAATTTGTCACAGCTTAAAAAGAGCATTTCTTGATATAAAAAAAGACCTTAAAAAGCTTAAGTCGCTAAACACAAATTTTTCTAAAACAGTGTTGTTGTGTCCAGCTAGTGCCTCTTTTGATCAATTTCAAAATTTTGAGGAAAGAGGATCAAAATTTAAACGGATGGTAAAATTGTATGCTTAAAACATTTTTGTTGGATAACATTGACAATTACTGGCGCAATATTGATAAAAGTATATTATTTAGTTTTCTAATTTTATTTTTTTTAGGAGTCTTTTTTTCATTTTCATCTACTTCCTCATTAGCAGGTGAGCGATTGGACAAGGCCAATTATTTCTTCTTCATTAGACATTTTATTTTTGCGTTTTTATCATTATCTTTAATGTTAGCTATTTCATCAGTTCGTTTGGATATGCTAAATAAAGCAATAGCACCACTTTTCCTGTTCCTATTAATTTTATTAATTTTAGTTCCTTTTATTGGCGTAGAGGTTAAAGGCTCAAGGAGATGGCTTAATATCTTCTTTTTAAGATTACAGCCGGTTGAGTTGATTAAGCCATTTTTCATATTGATGACTGCTAGAATATTATGCTCTCAACTATTTGATAAAAACTTTATAAGTTACTTTTTAAGCTTTTTTATTTTAACTTCAGTTGTATTACTTCTGATCAATCAACCTGACTTTGGACAATCGGTTTTAATCGTTTCTACTTGGTTGTCTTTAATTTTTATATCAGGAATAAAATTGATGTATCTTGTCTTAATAGGTATTTTTGTACTTTCTCTGTCTATATTAATATTTTTTTTATTTCCAGAAAAATTTGGTTATATAATTTACAGACTATTAACTTTTCTAGACCCATCCTCTGGTGACAACTTTCAGAATGAAAAAGCGCTCGAGGCGATTAAGCTTGGAGGTTTGAAAGGCCAGGGCATGGGTGAAGGTATACTAAAAGATAATGTACCGGAAGCGCATACAGACTATATAATTGCCATCATTTCAGAAGAATTTGGGTCAATACTTTCAATAATGATTGTACTAATTTTTTTATATATTTCTTACAGAGTAATAAAGATTTGCATTAAAGAAGAAAATGAATTTATCAGACTTTCACTATCTGGATTATCTTCATTACTTATTTTCCAAACGTTTATTCATATCGGGGTTAATACAAGTTTGCTTCCTACTACTGGAATGACTTTACCTTTTTTGAGCTATGGTGGATCATCATTAATTGGCAGCGCGATACTCGCTGGAATGATCTTAAATTTTACAAAAAAAAGGTTTCAAAATGAAAAATAAAAAAAAAAAAATTTTAATCGTAGCCGGAGGCACTGGTGGACATGTCTTTCCAGCTTACAACTTATGTGAGGATCTAAGGTCTAAAAGGAACTACGTTGAAATTATAACAGATAAAAGGGGTGAAATCTTTTTGAACAAATATGATAAGAGAAAATTCAAGACTATTTTTTCTTCTACAATCAATTATAAAAACCCTATTAGTTTTATACTTTCGATTATGATAATATTTATGTCATTTCTGCAATCTATCTTTTTGATAAAAAATAAAAAAGCCGACCTAGTAATAGGAATGGGCGGGTATACGTCGCTACCATTTTGTATGGCATCCAAGGTTTTAGATGTTCCATTTATAATTTATGAAAATAATCTTTTGTTAGGTAAGGCAAATAAGTTTTTATTACCATTTTCAAAAAAGATTTTAATCTCTTACAAAGAATTAAAGGGTATAAAATCTAAATACTTTGATAAAATAGTTGTAACCGGAAATATCTTAAGTAAAAAAATATTAAATTTTAACACTTCAACAACAAAAAAGAAATCAAGTAAACTATTAAGTGTACTTATACTTGGTGGAAGCCAAGCTGCAAATTCTTTTGGTAAAAAATTACCAGTCATTATTAAAAGATGTAGAGAAAAAAATATAAAAGTTGCAGTTTATCAACAATGCACCAACGACCAAATAAAAAAGTTAAAGAAATATTATTCTGAACTTAAAATTAAACATGAGGTTTTTAATTTTAAAAAGAACTTACATAATTACTTTAAAAAAATAGACATATGTATAACAAGAGCAGGTTCATCAATGTTAGCTGAGTTAGTTAACTGTCGTGTGCCATTTATTTCAATACCACTGCCTAACTCTGCAGACAATCATCAATTTTTAAATGCTGAATATTTTAAAAAAAAAAAATTTGGTTTTTTAATCGAGGAAATAGATATTGAAAAAAAATTATTTGTATTAATTAATTCTTTTAATAAAGATAGGTCAGTACTTTCAAAAATTATAATTAATCAAAAAAGATATAATGATAAGGATGTTTATAAAAAAATAGAGAAATCTGTGGAAGAAATATGAAAACAATTAATATTGGATCAAAAGAGGTAATTCACTTTATAGGTATAGGCGGTATCGGAATGAGTGGTTTAGCTCAAATTATGAAAGTTATGGGATTCAAAATTCAAGGAAGCGATATTAATACAAACAGAAATATCGACAATTGTAAAAATTTAAAAATTAAAGTCTACATAGGTCATAAAAAACATAATTTAAATAAAGCAACAATAATAGTAAAATCCACTGCAATAAAAAAAAATAATCCAGAAATTATTCAAGCAATTAAAAACAAACTCCCGATCTATGATAGAGCCGAAATGTTGGCTAATGTTATCTCATTAAAAAAAAATATTATAATTACAGGCTCTCATGGAAAAACGACGACCACCTCACTAATTGGTAAAATTTTAACAGAGGCAAAACTTGATCCAACGATTATTAATGGTGGAGTTATCAATTCTCTTAAAAATAATGCAAAATTAGGCAAAGGTGAATGGTCTACTGTTGAAGCAGACGAGTCAGACGGTAGTTTTTTAAAATTACCAATAAATTATTCGATAGTAACAAATTTGGACTATGAACACATTGATTATTACAAAAGTTTTAAAAACCTTGAAAATTCTTTTGTTAAATTTATAAATAAAACACCCCCTATTGGTAAAGTTGCGTTATGTATAGATGATAAAAATATTTTAAGAATAATAAAAAAAATAGATATAAAAAATTATATAACTTATGGTTTTAGTTCTAAAAGTGATTATCAAATTTTAAATTTAAAATTAAACTATAATCATTCAAGATTTGATTTAAGAATTAAGAATTTCAAGGGTAAAAAAGTTCTAATTAAAAACTTTAAATTGAATTTGATGGGGAGGCATAACATTTCCAATGCAGCAGGAGCAATTACAATTTCGTTAAATCTTGGCATTAATCCAAATATAATAAAAAAGGCTTTAGATAATTATTCTGGTGTTCAGAGAAGAATGACGAAAGTATTTACTAAAAATTTAAATGACTACTATGATGATTATGCTCATCATCCAACGGAAATAATGTCTGTTTTAAAAAGTGTTAAAGATGTATCTGGAGAAAAAAAAATTATTTCTATCTTTCAACCCCATAGATTTTCAAGGGTTTTAAGTTTAGAAAAAGAATTTGCTAAAAGTTTTAAATATGCTGACACTGTAATTTTGTGCCCAATCTATCCTGCTGGAGAGCGTAAAGACAAAAAATATGACGAATTAAAATTTGCTAGATCTATTGCAAAACTATCAAAAGTGAATGTTGTGATAGTTAATGATAAAAAGCAAATATTAAGATATTTAAGTAGAAATATTTACTCTGATGAAATAATTATTGGTATGGGAGCTGGATCTATATCTCAGTGGATAAGAGATTTAAAAAATAAACTATGATAGAGGAAAAATTAATTAAAAAATTCGAAAAAAATATAACCTTAAATGAAAATCTCTCTAAATATAGCTGGTTCAATCTAGGTGGGCCTGCCGAGATTTTCTTTAAGCCATCAGATGAAATACAAATCAAAGAGTTTCTTAAAGAGGCAAAAGAACATAATAAAGAAATTTTTGTAATTGGGGCAGGTTCTAACACTCTTTTTCGTGACAAGGGTTTGAAAGGTTTAACCATCAAACTAGGATCCAACTTTTCCTTTATCAAGAAAAATGGAGAAACTGAGATAGAGGTAGGTGCCGCAACATTGGATAAAAAAGTTTCAAATTTTACAAAGGAAAATTCTATAACAGGCTTTGAGTTTTTATCGTGTATACCAGGTTCTATTGGAGGTGCAATTATTATGAATAGCGGATGTTACGGCCAAGAAATATCACAAGTTCTTGAGTCATTAAAAATTATGGATTTAAATGGCGATATAAAAGAAATTTCAAAAGCGGATATAGAATTTTATTACAGAGGAACAAATTTACCAAAAAACGTTATTATTTTGTCAGCTAAATTTAAAGGGAGAAAAGAACTAAATAGTAAAATTGAAAATCTTCAAAATAGTTTTATTCAGAAAAAAAAGAAAGATCAACCTTCTAGAGTTAAAACGTGCGGGAGTACTTTTAAAAATCCAAAAGGTGAAAAAGCATGGCAGCTAATAAGAAAAACTGGGTCAAGCAAATTCGTGGTAGGTGACGCGCGAATTTCTGAACAACACTCTAATTTTTTTGTAAATAACGGTAAAGCAAAAGCATCTGACATTGAAGAACTTATAAATAAAGTTAAAAAAAATGTTTTAGAAAAAAGCGGAGTAACTCTTAGTTTAGAAATTAAGATAATTGGCGATAAATGAAAAAAAGAAAAAAAGTCTTAGTAGTATTAGGTGGATTATCACGAGAAAGAGAGGTAAGTCTTAAGTCAGGTAGAGCCTGCATTAAGGCAATTAAAAAACTAGGTCATTATGTTAAAACTTTAGATCCAAAAAAAAAACCTTTAAATCAAATTAATAAAAATCAAATTGACATAATTTTCAACGCACTTCACGGTAAATACGGTGAGGATGGAATTGCTCAAAGTAATTTTGAATATTTAAGAATACCGTATACTCACTCAGGTGTAATTTCATCTATGAATTCAATGGATAAAATTATTTCTAAAAATATATTCATTTCTAATAGAATATTAACGCCAAGATTTTTACATTTAAATTTGAATGATAATGTCAATTTAATTAAATCAAAAATCGCAAGAAAAAAATTCAAACTTCCAATTGTTTTAAAACCTATAAGAGAAGGATCTAGTATCGATGTAAATATTTGTTTTAATTATTCTAAAATATCATCCGTATTAAAAAGTTTAAGTAAAAATTATAAAGAAATTCTGTGTGAAGAGTTTATAGGGGGTCAAGAAATTCAAGTTGCTGTAATAAACAAAAAAGCTATTGGCTCAATAGAACTTAAGCCAAAAAGAAAATTTTATGATTATAAAGCTAAATATTCAAAGTCAGCAAAAACTACACATATTATGCCTGCAAATCTCAGCAAGAAAAATTATAGAAAAGTTATGAAAATTGCTGAAAGAGTTCACAAAATAATGGGGTGCAGAGGTGTGACAAGATCAGATTTTAAATTTTATAAAAATAAATTTTATTTGTTGGAAATTAACACTCAACCCGGGATGACAAGTTTATCTCTAGTGCCTGAAATCGCAAAATATTATAATATTAGTTTTGAGAGTCTTATAAATAAAATTTTATCAGACGCCGGTTTACATAAATGATAAATAAAAACTTAAAATATTTAATTATAATATCTTTTTTTTTATTACCTACATATAATCCGAAAGTTGAAATTGAATTTTTTCCAATAAAAAAGATAGAGGTATCCACAGGAAAAAATATCTCAAAAAAAGAAATTACAAAGGAATTATCCGTATTATATGAAACTAATTTAATGGCTCTCAATATAGAAAAAATTAATTCTTTGATAAATGATTACGAGTTTATTGAAAACGCATCACTAAAAAAAGTTTACCCAGACAAAATCATAATTGAATTAAAAGAAAGAGAAATTATTGCTATTGTAAATAAAAATAAGGATAAATTTTTTCTCTCCAGAGATAACAAATTACTGAAATTTAATAAAGATATTTTAAATAATAAATTACCAAATGTTTTTGGTGATTACAAAAAATTTGTAGAATTTTATGAAGATTTAGGATTTCTCAATTTTAATTTGAATAATATAAAAGCATATTATTATTTTGAGGTAGGCAGATGGGATATTCTAACAAAAAATAAAAAATTGATTAAGTTACCCAAACTGGATTATAAGAATAGTATTACAAATTATCTCAATTTAGATAACAATTTAATTAAAAATCACTCAGTATTTGATTACCGCATTAAAGATCAATTGATCTTAAAATAATTATGCCAGAGAAAAATGTTAAATTATTTTTGGAAATTAATAATAGTTCTTTAATATTTTTAGTCATTTTAGAAAAGGATAAAATCTTATCAATCATTCAAAAAGAAATTATAGAATTAACATGTGTGGAAAACGGCAAGTTAATTATAAGTGATGAAATAAAAAAAAGATTAAAAAAAACACTAAATGAAATAGAAAAAAAAAGTAGTAAAATTTTTCATAAAATAATAGTCATACTGAATTACTACAATTCTAATAATATTAATATATCAAGCTCAAAAAATATGCTCGGATCAAAAATAAATAATGATGATGTAACCTTTTTGATAAATAAACTTAAAACAGACGTGCTCAAAAACGAAAAAAATAAAGACATCATTCATATTTTTAATACTAGTTTTATTTTAGATTTTAAAGAAGTAGAATCCATTCCTATAAATTCAACAGCTGATTTTTATGGGCACTCCTTATCCTTTTTTTTAATTGATAGTGATGAAAAAAGAAGAATAAATGCATTATGTAATTCATGTAACTTAGATGTTGAGAGAATTATTTTAAAAAACTTTATAAGAGGAATTAATTCAATAAATACTTTCTTGGGAAAAAAAAAGATAATTGATATTAAAATAAATGATAAAGATATCCAATTATCATTTTTTGAAAATGCCGCATTTAAATATTCTGAGTCATTCAATTTTGGATCTGATATATTATATAAAGACGTTGCAAAAGTTTGTAAACTGAGTCTAAATAATTCTCAAAATTTAATTAAAGATACGGACTTTAATGATGTGAAAAAAAAGGTTTCAAATATTGAGGAAAAATATTTTGATCATGATAATTTAAAGAATAGACAAATTAGTTTGCAACATGTTGAAGACATTATCAATGCAAGAATATCTGAAATTTGCGATATATTGATAAAAAAAAATATAAATCTTAGTTTTGCCAACAAAAATGTTTTTATAAAGTTGTCTTTTGAAGACGTGTATATTTACAAGAACTTTTCAAAAAATTTTAAAATTTATTTAGACCAGAACATCGAGACCTTCGTAGAAACCCAAGATGAACAAGAAGATAATTATTTAACAGCTATGAGTCTAGTTATAAATGGGTGGAAATCAGAAGCTTTACCTATAAAAGTTGAAAAAAGGTCGCTTTTATCTAAGTTCTTTAGAATAATATTTAAGTAGTCTTGTTATTTTTTGAAACATTTCTTGTTTTAAGTTCTACCGATTCTCAATCTATAACTTCCTCGATGAATAATTATCTGCAACATACAATAAAAAAAAATATCTCTTTTAAGGGAATCGGCTTGCACTATGGCAATATGGCCAATGTAACTCTAGTTCCCGCTGAAGAAAACACTGGGATAGTTTTTAAAAGAACTGATGTAAAGAAAAATCAATTTATTAAAGCCGAGTATAAAAATGTTTCATCAGCGCAACTATGCACAACAATTTCAAATTCAAGCGGTGTTTCTGTCAGTACGATTGAGCATTTGATGGCAGCTATATACATAACTGGTATAGACAACTTGATAGTCGAGATAGATAATAATGAGGTTCCAATTATGGATGGCTCATCATCAGATTTTATAGAGATAATAAAAACCGCTGGAACAGAAGAACAGTTAAAAAAAAGAAAATTTGTGAAAATCTGCAAAGAAGTAAATTTTAAAGATGGTACTAAGTCTATAAAGATAAAGCCAAACAATTTTGGTCTAAGCATAGATTTTGAATTGAGCTATGAAAATCAAATTATAGGTAATCAAAAAAATAAAGTTGATTTTTATAAAGATCAATTAAAAGACGTATACTCATCTCGAACTTTTTGTCTTTATGAAGATATTGAGCAAATTAAAAAAGTGGGACTTGCTAAGGGTGGATCTTTAGATAATGCAATTGTCGTAGACAATGAAAAGGTTTTAAATCCAAGTGGCTTAAGAAATAAAAACGAATTTGTAAATCATAAAATATTAGATCTATGTGGCGATATGATGCTTTCAGGCTCAAGAGTTTTAGGTAATGTATCTTGCAAAGAGGGTGGACATAAAATGACTATAGGCTTACTAAAAAAAATTTTTGAAGAAAGTTCGAATTTCGTACTAATTGATCTTGAAAATATAGAGTTAATAACAAAAGACTTAAAAAAATCTAAGATCAACTTATCTGCAACTGCATAAAATCCTTAAATTTACCTATATAGTTTTATTTGATATGAATAAATCTAATGAAATTAAAAAATTTTTTTTTAGTACTTATAATAGCATTTGTTTACTCTTGTTCCAAAGACAAGATTGAGATTGTTGCACCTCCTCCAAGTGAAAAGGCTTTAATTGTTTATCAAGAAGCAATGGATTTGATGGATGAAGGACAGTTCTTTGCTGCTGCAAAAAAATTTTCTGAGGCAGAGTTAATCATGCCGAAGTTTGAGCAGTCTGCTAAAGCCTCTATTTTAAGTAGCTACTGTTACTATAGAATTAATTTTTATGATGAGAGTTTACAAAACCTGGATACATTTGTATCTAAGTATACTGCTGATACACATTTACAATACGCTTATTATCTCTCGGCGATAATTTCTTTTGAGCAAATAGTTGATGAAAAGAAAGACCTCTCACCCCTAATTGAAACCAAAAAAAAAATAGATAAATTTATTTTAAATTTCCCTGATAGTGAGTACGCTCTTGATCTAAAATTTAAACTAGGTTTAGTAAAAAACCAAATGGCCGCTAAAGAAATGTATATCGCAAGACACTATATTGATACAGAAAAGTGGGTGCCCGCAATAAATAGATTACAAACAGTTGTTAAAAAATATGATGATACAATATTTATAGAGGAAGCTCTTTATCGTCTGGTGGAAATTTATTACAAAGTTGGTTTGGAGGATGAAGCTATCAAGACAGCAAATATATTAGGTTATAATTATCAATCTAGTGAATGGTATGAAAAATCTTATCTAATTTTTAACAAAGATTACAAAGCCGTTAAAATTGAAAAAGAAAAAGAGGATAATTTAATCACAAGAGCGATAAAAAAGATTTTGAGATAATGTATAAAAATAAAAAGGTCATAGAAAATTTGTTCAAAAAAAAGATCAAATTAATAAAAGAACATAATAAACATTACTTTGAGAGGGATAATCCTAAAGTTGATGACGCTACATATGATAAGCTAAAAAACGAATTACTAGAGCTTGAAAAAAAACACGACTTTCTTAAAAGTATTGCCAGTGTTAGTAAAATTATTGGTTCAGCTCCGTCTACAAAATTTAGAAAGATCAAACATCATAAGCCTATGTTATCATTATCAAATTCTTTTAATAAAGAAGACATGGAGGATTTCTTAGGCAAAATTTCAAATTTTCTTAATTATAAAAGTGGAAATAACATAGAACTTTACTCCGAACCTAAAATTGACGGTATTTCAGCATCGCTAGTTTACGAAAATGGTTTATTAACTAGAGGATTATCCAGAGGAGATGGAGTTACAGGTGAAGATATATTGGAGAATTTAATGACAATTAAACAAATTCCAAGAGACCTATCGAAGTTTGATCTACCCCAAACTTTGGAGATTAGAGGTGAAGTGTACATTAATAAATCAGACTTTCTAAAACTCAAGGATAAATTTGCTAATCCACGTAATGCAGCTGCAGGTTCTCTAAGACAAAAAAAATCTGAAGAAACGGCAAAAATACCTTTAAAATTCCTAGCACATGGATTTGGAGCCATAAGTGACAAAATATTTAATTCGCAAAGCGATTTTAATTTAAAATTAAAAAAATGGGGATTTGTTACTAATAAAAATAATCAGATACTCAAAGGAATTTTTGAAATCGAGAAGCAACATAAGTTGATTGAAGAGCAGAGATCGAAATTAGAGTATGACATTGACGGTTTAGTATTTAAGGTAAACGACATTTCACTTCAAGATAGATTAGGAAATACAGCAAATTCACCGCGTTGGGCTACAGCGTATAAATTTTCGTCTGAAAAAGCTACCACAAAAATTAATGAGATCGTTATCCAAGTTGGCAGAACAGGCGCGATCACGCCTGTCGCAAAAGTGGAACCTGTTAATGTAGGAGGTGTTGTTGTCTCTAATGCAACGCTTCACAATGAGGACGAAATACTTAGAAAAGATATTAGAATTAATGATACAATTACAATACAAAGAGCTGGCGATGTTATACCTCAAGTGTTATCAGTAGATATTTCAAAAAGATCAAAAAAAAGTTCTAAGTTTATTTTTCCAGACAGATGTTTGTGTGGCTCAAAAACAGTTAAAGAAATTAGCAAGTCTACAAAAAAGTTTGATGCGGTTAGAAGATGTCAAAAAGGTTACGACTGCGATTTTATAGCAAGGGAAAGACTTAAGCATATAGTTTCTAAAGATGCTTTTAATATTGAGGGTTTAGGAAAAAAAGTTATTGAGAATTTTTGGACACTAAAATTGATAAATAAACCAAGTGATATTTTTCGACTTAACTATAATAAAATAGAGAAACTTGAGGGATGGGGGGACCAGTCAATAAAAAATTTAAAAGATGCTATAAAAAAAGCAAAACAGATAAGCCTTAACAGATTCATCTATTCGATCGGCATAAGACACATAGGGCAAGAAAATGCTAAAACACTCGCAGATTTTTTTAAAAATATATCTGAATTTAAACTTTTATTTAATGAGGAAACCAGGAAGAGATTACTTGATAATTTGATCGATCTAGATGGTATAGGAGAAACTCAAACCGAGTCTATTGAAAATTTTTTTTCAAAAAAACAAAACGTTAGTATAGTTGAGAGTCTCATAAAAGAGTTGAGCATTGCAGATTATGTAAAAAAAACTAAAGCAGGCATACTAAGTGGAAAAAGTATTTTAATAACCGGAGGTTTAGAAAAACTGAGTAGGGCTGAGGCTAAAAATTTAGCGGAGGAGAATGGCGCTAAAGTATTAGGAGGAATATCTAAAAAATTAAACTACCTAATTATTGGAAATTCAAAACCAACAAAGTCTAAAATTGAAAAAGCTAAAAATTTAGGTGTTAAAATCCTAACAGAAACTGAATGGTATAAAATTTTAAATATTTGAGCAAAGAAGTCTAAACGCATCCATTTCTGATTTATCTATAAATTTTCTCAATTTTTTAAATACATTTTTGTGGTATTCATTAATCCAATTAATTTCTTTTTGTTTTAAACTTTTTTTATCAATTAAATCTTTATCGATCGGGGCAAGTGTTAGTGTCTCAAATCTTAATTTAGATTTATTCCTCCTCACAGAAATGAGATTTTCAATTCTTATACCAAACTTTTTATTAAGGTAATATCCTGGCTCGTTCGATAATACCATTCCCTCTTTTAACTTTACGCGATTTTTTTTTGTTATCGCTTGTGGTCCCTCATGTACATTTAAAAAATAACCAACTCCGTGACCTGTGCCATGGGGATAATCGAGCTTGATTGAGTTGAGAGGTTTTCTTGCTACCTTGTCGATATCATTTCCTGTAGTTTTTTCTTTTAACTCAAAAGTATCGACAGCTATATGACCTTGTAAAACTTTTGTAAAAATTCTTTTTATATTTTTACTACTGTTATTTAAGGAAATAGTTCTGGTCACGTCAGTGGTTCCAAATTTATATTGACCACCAGAGTCAATTAAATAAATATCACCATTTTTAAGTTTTCTATTGGTATGTTTGTTTGCTCTATAATGAATTATAGACCCATTAGGTCCTGATGCCGAAATAGATGGAAAACTTGAGCTAAAAAAACATTTATTTTTTTTCCTAAAAGTAAGTAACTTTTTTTCTGCACTTATTTCAGTCAATCTTTTCGTATTAAAATTTTTTTTCACCCATATTATAAACTTGGTTAAAGCGGCTCCGTCATATATGTGGCTTTTTCTAAAATTTATAATTTCTGTTTTATTTTTTTGAGCTTTTAAATAATAAGTATAATCAATTTTTTCGACCACTTTATTTTTGGAGTTAATAAGTCTTTTAAAGAAAATTGAACAAGTGTGACTGTCTATTCTTATTTTTTTATTTCTAACTTTTCTTAAAAATTCATGAATTTTTTCTACCCCTAAAACTGATATACCTTTTACTTTCTTCTCTATTAGTCTTTTTTGCCCTGTATCCTTTAAGAATAAATATGACTTTCCACTATTATTTATTATTAAATATCCATTAGCAATTGGAGAAAATTCAGATCCACTGCCTCTTAAATTAAGTAACCAGCATAAATTTTCTGGAGCGGTAATTAAAATGAAATCAAACTTATCTTTTTTAAGTTTTTCTTTAATTTTAGACATCTTCGAGAGTTGTGTTTCACCTGCTTGTTTTTTATCTAAAAAAAATATTTTCTCTTTCTTAGTATTATTGATTTTTTTAGCATTAATTAAATCAATCAAATTATCTTGAATAGAAACTAATTTTGATTCAGTTTTGGATAAAAACAAGTTTAACTTATTTTCATTAAATAATTTAGGGTCGTACCCTAATCTTAAATTTTTTTTTAGTATTTGATGTGGCATTTTTTTTGGAATTGTTACAATTTTAAAGTTTTTACCAGACTCTCTTTCGGCCTGTTGACTGTACCTTCCGTCCACAAACAAATAATTTTTTTTTTGCAAAATGATACTAAATCCAAAAGAGCCAGTGAAATTGGTGATAAATCTTAATCTATCTCTATCAACCTTCAAATATTCTAAAAAATATTCGTCGTTTTTAGGAACAAGATAGCCATCGATATTGAATTTTTTTATTAATTTTCTTAATTTTTTAATTTTTTCCATTTCAGAAGTTTTTTATTTTTAAATCTTTCCCACCCTGGACTCCTGTACTCTTGGTCATATTCTACAGTTAAATCTTGATTAAAATCAAAATCCTCGTCCTCAAGTTTATTGTTATTTTCATTTTTTTCGATGCTACTGTCTGGCAATTCGTTAACAAATCTTGAGGGTAAAGAGTCCATCCAATCTCCATGATAAGATCTTCTCATGGCAAATGAGATATAGGCTTCCTTTTTTGCTCTTGTTATACCAACATATGCTAATCTTCTTTCCTCCTCTAAAGCAAAGTCTCCTTTTTCCTCCAAAGATTTTTGATGTGGAAACAAACCTTCTTCCCACCCAGGAAGAAAAACCACATCAAATTCTAAACCTTTTGCAGCGTGCATCGTCATTAAGTTTACTTTTTCCCCCTCCCAATCTTGATCAATAGATGTTGCCAATGCAACATGCTCTAAAAAACTATTCAAATTATCGTAGTCTCTCATAGCTCTCAAAAGTTCTTTAAGGTTTTCAAGTCTATTCTCATTTTCTAAGTCTTTTTTATTCTTTAATGTTGAAGAATAACCCGACTCATCCAATAACAATTTAAGTAAATCAAAATGCTTTATTTTTTTTAAATCATTTCTCCACTTTTCAATTAATCTTATAAATTGTTTTATAGTATTTTTTACTTTTGGCTTAAATTTATCTAGCTCTATTAGTTTTAAAATTGAGTCTTCCATACATAATTTATTTTTACTAGCAAATTCAGAAATTTGTCTAATTGTACTCTCACCAATTCCCTTTTTTGGCGCAGACAAAGTTCGTTCTAAGGCCAAATCATCGTACTTTTGGTTTATGATTCTTAAATAAGCTACTGCATCTTTTATTTCTGCTCTCTCATAAAATTTAATTCCACCTAAGACTCTGTAATTAATGCCTATTTTTAAAAAACGTTCTTCAAACTCTCTGGTCTGATATATTGCTCTAAATAGAATAGAAACGTTATTAAGTGAGTATTTTTTTCTTATTTTTTTGTCTAACACCTCAGATATACCCTCAGCTTCCTCTTTTCCAGATGCATAACAATTTAATCTTACTAATTCTCCCTCTTCACCATTAGACCAAAGTTTTTTACCAACTCTTTTCTCATTATTTGAGATAAGAGAAGAAGCTGTATCCAAAATATTTTTTGTAGATCTGTAGTTTTGTTCCAGCTTGTAAACTTTACAGTTATCGTAAATTTTATCGAAAGTTAAAAAATTCTTAATTTCAGCACCTCTCCAGCTATATATGGATTGATCATCGTCCCCTACACAGCAAATATTTTTATTCTCATTAACTAAAAGATTTAACCATTTATTTTGAATAAAATTTGTATCTTGATACTCATCGACAAGTATATATTTGAAATTACTATTATATATACGTTTAATTGACTCGTCCTTTTCGAATAATTTGACACAAAATAAAATTAAATCTCCAAAATCAAAAGCATTTAAGTCTTTTATCTTATTTTGATAAGTGCCATAAACTTTATGGATTGTTTTTTCCAAAACATTTGAATTTTTCACTTTTACTTCTTGTGGTAATAAGCCTTTATTTTTCCACCTATCGATATAACCTAATATAAATTGCGGAGATATTTTTTTCTGGTCTATATTTTCTGAATCTAAAATTTTTCTTACTAATTTCTTTTGATCGTCAGTATCTAAAATTGTAAAATTACTTTTGTATCCTAAAGCTTCAGCGTGTCTTCTCAAAATCTTCACACTTATAGAGTGAAATGTACCTAGCCACGGTACAGCACTTGACTCTCCTTTTAAATAATCAATTACTCTATTCTGCATTTCTCTCGCAGCTTTATTTGTAAAAGTCACACAAAGAATCTGATTAGACCACGCTTTTTTTTTACTAATTATGTAAGCCAACCTCGTTGTGAGCACTCTTGTTTTACCAGACCCAGCCCCTGCAACAATCAAACTAGGACCGTCAGTATCTAATACCGCTTCTTTTTGACTTTTATTTAAATTATCTACTAATTCTTCTATTTTACTCATAAAGTTAAAAATTACATTTATACACTATTAAGAAAATTTAAAAAAATGAAATATAATCACAGGGAAATTGAAGATTTTTACAATACTAGTTTAGGATTACTTTGGCCTTGTCATTGAAATTGGTTTCATTATCTTATCATAATCCTTTTCACTAAGAATTTTTTCTCTGAGTATCTCCTCTTTCAATGATGTTCCATTTTGGTGTGCAAGTTTTGCAATTTTTGCCGCTTTATCATAACCTATCATTGGTGCTAAGGCTGTAACATTCATCAAAGAATTATCTAGAAGACTTTTTATTCTTTTTTTATCAGCTTTTATCCCCTTCACACAATACAATGCAAATGTTCTAGCAGAGTCTGCCATTATTTCTATAGATTGTAAAATATTGTGAATGATGAGAGGTTTAAAAACATTTAATTCAAAATGACCATGGGATCCCGCCATAGTGATACCATTATGATTTCCAATCACTTTTACGCAGACCATAGTTACCGCTTCAGACTGAGTTGGGTTTACTTTACCAGGCATTATTGATGAACCAGGTTCATTAGAAGGCAATACTAGTTCCCCGTAACCCGCTCTAGGTCCTGAACCAAGAAATCTTATATCATTCGCAATCTTCATCAAACAAACCGCTGTTGTATTCATTGTGCCTGAAAAATTGACTATTGAGTCATGAGCAGCTAAGGCTGCAAATTTATTAGGCGCAACTTTGAAAGGTAACCTTGTAATTCTAGAAATTTCTTTAACAATTTTTTTATCAAAATTTTTTCTTGTATTTAAACCTGTGCCAACAGCAGTTCCACCTTGAGCTAAAAAATATATTTCTTGTAAAGCTCTCTCAATTCTCTCAATACACTTTTTTAATTGCGAATGGTAACCTGAAAATTCTTGACCTAAAGTTATCGGAGTTGCATCTTGTAGGTGAGTTCTGCCAACTTTTACTATTGATTTAAATTTTTTAACTTTTTTACCCAATTCTTTTTCCAAAAGTTTTAATGAGGGTATTAATTTTTCCCTAGCCTTTAAGGCTATAGATATATGCATAGCAGTTGGAAAAACGTCATTTGTTGACTGAGATTTATTAACATGGTCATTAGGATGGACAGGTTTTTTTGAACCAAGCTTACCCTTCATCATTTCTATTGCTCTATTGGCAATTACTTCATTCACATTCATATTTGTTTGTGTCCCGGATCCGGTCTGCCATACTTTTAGAGGAAAATGTGTATCATGTTTACCTCTGATAACTTCATCAGCTGATTTGATAATAAATTTGGCTAATCTTTTTTCTAAATCTTTATTTCTTGAATTTACAATTGCTGCAGCTTTTTTAATTATAGCAATAGAGTGAATAACTATTGGTCTAACCTTAAAATCACCAATATTAAAATATTTGTTGGATCTTTCAGTGCTGGCACCCCAATACTTATCACCAGGAACTTTAATTTTTCCTATGCTATCAAACTCAATTCTATGTTTCATAATTGATTCTCTGTTATAATACACCTTTATAAACAAATTATAAAACATAAAGGACAATATGAGTAATTTTGAAAGTGTAAAAAAGTTTATGCAGACCTTTGGTCAACAAATTAAAGAAAAAGCTGAGTTTCCTAACGAAAAAATAACTAAATTACGTTACGAATTAATTGAAGAGGAGCTTCAGGAATTTAAAGAAGCGATAGACAAGAAAGATATAAAGGAAGTTGCTGATGCTTTAACAGATATACTTTATGTAACTTATGGAGCTGGACACGCTTTTGGTATCAATCTAGATAAATGTTTTCAAGAGGTTCAAAATTCTAATATGAGTAAATTAGACCAAAATGGAAAACCAATTTATAATGAAAAAGGGAAGGTTATGAAGGGTCCTAATTATTTTAAACCAGATTTAACCAAATTCGTAGCTTGATGAAAGATTCATTTTTTTGGATTTTATCTGGTATCGCCTTGGGCTTAGTTTTTTATCTAGGAGATAAATATATTTTTTAATGATTTTTGTGGCCTGGTGTAAGCATATTGTCGTCTCTCATTTAGTCCTATATGAGTCCAAAATGAGTTAATCACCAGTGACATTGTGGTATAATGAGTTGTTATGAATTTTTTAATTGTTGTTATAGTTTCAGTCGTTTTAGCAACAGGAGTTTTTAATACTGAAACTAAAGACAGTGAAGAAAATAAAAAAACCGAGATAATAGTTAAAG